>CAIQIV010000529.1 GCA_903871905.1 uncultured Chloroflexota bacterium
CCGGTTTGAGAGGAAAGCGATGCTTTTCCCATCTGGCGACCAGCGAGGCTGGGTATCACTGTGATCGCCGTAGGTGAACTGGATTGTCTCGGGGGAGGCGCCCTGGATGGATGCAAGCCAGAGGTTGGAATATTTTTTCTCAGTTTTCCGATCTACACGGTGTACAGCATACACAACCGTGGCCCCATCGGGTGAGAGCCGCAGCTGGCTTACCAGCTTGAATTGATACAGGTCTTCCGCCTGGACCAGGCGTTTTTTTTGGGATGCCATGTTCAATATTCTCCTGATGGTATGGGTTTATTCGATAGGGACCAGGGAAGGTTCTTCCTCTGGTGAATCTTGTTGTTTTCCGGTCGGGTTCCAGTGGACATTGACCCGCGCCCCTTGTTGAGGTTCTGAGCTGATATGAACTTTCCCGCCAATCAGCATGCCTCGCTCCAGCATGCTGGCCAGGCCAAAATGACGGTTGGACAGCATGTGGACCAAATCAAGTTTTTCTCCGGCAATGAATCCCCTGCCATCGTCGATCACCGTCAGGTCAACTTCATCCTGTAGGATGTGTCCTTCAATTCGTATCTCCTCAGCGGAAGCGTGGCGCAGGGAATTTTCGCACGCTTCCTGGATAATGCGAAACAGGTGCAGCTCAACATTTGGGTCAAAGCGGGCATCACTGCGCGGGACAACAAGTTGGGGGACGCGCCAGTTTCCCGGCCGGTCGGCAATGTCGTCACACAACTCTTCCATGGCGCTGAACAGGCCGTAGTTCAGCATGGGAGGTCGCAGACCATGCAAGATGCGCCGCAGCTTTTCCACAAGCACCTGGTAATCTTTTTGAGCTGTTTCCATGCTGGGGGAGCGATCGAGGGTTATCAGCATGGCGGCCAGGTGGCTGAGCACATCATCGTGGAGCTCGCGCGCCAGGTGTGTGCGCTCTGCCTCGTGGGCGTTGATCAACTGGGCGGTCATCTGGCGCAACTGTTGGTTCATTTCCGTCAGGTTTTCCTCCGCGTACCGGAGCGAGGTGACATCTCTGCCAACAGACTGATATTCAACCACCTGGTTCTGCTGGTTGTAGATCGAGCGATGGATCCAGCGCAGCCAGCGAACCTGTTCGCCGTCCAACACCACCCGGTGCTCATCCAGGACCGCCGGGGCATCAGGGCCTCTCTGTGCCAGGAGCTTCATGTTCTCTTCCAGGACAGGAAGATCGGCTTTATAAATTGGCGGTATCCAGGCGTGGCCGATCAGCTCAGCGCGAGACTTACCAAAAAAACGGCAGAAAGCATCATTGACAAATGAAAAGGTGCCATCTGGAAGCCAACGCATAATGAACTCAGATTGGTCTTCTACGACTGCCCGGTAGCGCGCCTCCGAGGCGCGCAGTGCATTTTCTGCTTCAACCTTTTCCGTGATATCCCGGATTAACACCAGAATCTGGTCCCCAGTCATGGGGATCATACGCAATTCTAGCTGGTGGACACCCTCTTTTCTCTGCAAGGCATAGATGAACTCGACGGGGTTATTTGTCTGATTAACCTGGTTTAGAAACTGTTGAAAAACCGGTATTCCTGGTATTTCAGACAGATCTTCCAGATTTTTACCGGCATAATGACCGGGATAGATCGCCAATTTTTCGAGGTTGGTGGTATGGTAGTCGAGCAGAGTTCCCTGCCCGCTCAAAATTAGGACATCATCAGGCAGCGCTTTTAATATCGCCTGGCGGATATTTTCGCTCTTCTGCCGTTCTAATTCAGCCTGCTGGCGGGCGACGTCGGTAGCCAGGCGGATCTGTTCTTGCTCGGCCAGGATGAACTCGCTGAATGCACGGGTATAACCGGCGGAGATTTGCCCAAAGACCGCAGTCAGGCGAGGTAGGAAGGATAAAGCAGCTTCAGGTGAAATCAGGCGCTCTAGCTCCTGGCCAAGGCACTGGTAGGTCAGCGCCAGGACATCTGGCTGGGTGAAACGCCGGCCTATCAGGTCCTGTCCGACCTGGTAAGCCGGGGCAGGGTCGAAAGGCTCCTGGGTCAGCGTTGCCAACAGGATGGTGGTTTGCTGGTAGAAGAACTGGCGCAGTTCACTGCTTTTTCCGGGGACAGCCGAGTAGTGCAGCAGGCTGGATCCCCAACAAGCTGCGATGCGGGCAGCGTGGTCCAGCAGGAAAACGCCAGGTAAAGCAGAGGTCATGCGGGCTGCTTCATTCCCACCCCAACCAGGTTCAAAGCCCGCGATGGCTGGTCAAAGAAAATATCATCCGGGCCATCCGGGCGCCAGAGGGGTGCATCGACCAGTCCCGGTTCAACCAGCTCGAACCCCTCAAATAATGGCAGCAGCCGGGCACGAGTGCGGTGGGTGTAATTGGTAGTTTTTGCCCCTGCTGACAGGATGTGAAGCTGGTCGAGTACCTCCTGGGGAGCATTTTCATAGGTGCCGTGGGCGATGACCAGAAAGCTTCCCGGGCAAACTGCATGGTGAAAGTACCGGGTAATCGCACAGGCCTTTTCATCATCAGGAATGAAATGTAAAACTGCTGCCATGATCACGGCAATCGGCCGACTAAAGTCCAGCAGTTTTATCACCTCAGGATGGCTGATGATTTGTTCGGGAAAATTGGCGTCTCCCTGGATGGCGGCAGCGAGGGTATTATCCTGCAGCAGTCTCTGGCTGATGGCGACTGCTACCGGATCAATGTCGACATACATCACCCTCGTATCCGGGTCGACAGCCTGGGCAATCTCGTGCACGTTGCCTACGGTCGGGATACCTGATCCGATATCCAGGAATTGATTAATCTGCTGCTGTTCCATCAGAAAGTGGATAGCGCGGCGAATAAAATTTCGATTAGCGACAGCCGCAGGGCGAACATCAGGATAAACCTGGGCAACTCTATCCACAAACATGCGGTCTACTGGAAAATTATGGAATCCCCCAAGATAATAATCATACATGCGAGCAATATTTGGGATATCTGGGGATATCCCTTCTGGAAGCCAATCAGGCCGGCCTGCGAGATGATTCATTTCAGCCATGTTGCATTCTCCTTAAAAACTATTCATGTTGAAAGTATAAAACAAATGGGCGGATAAAGCAAACCAGGTTGTTGCTTTTTATCAGCACATCCTGTATCATTAAGTTTCTGAAAGAGAGCCCGGGTAATGAGAAACCTCAAAATTGTTCAAATCGCCTCAGAAGCGGTTCCCTATATCAAAACAGGTGGTTTGGCAGATGTGGTGGGAGCACTGCCCAAACATTTGCGCCTGTTGGGTCACGATGTGAGGGTGATCCTCCCCAGGTATGCCTCGATTGATTACAACCGCTTTCAGCTTCACCCCTTGCTCAGCCCGCTAGGCGTGTGGATGGGAAATTCGGAGGAGTGGTGTGCTGTCCATGCTGCTGAACTGGACGGCATCCCGGTTTATTTCATCGAATCGAACCAATATTTTAACCGCTATGGTCTGTACCATGATACGGAATTCCGTGATTACCAGGACAACCCCCGGCGCTTTGGTTTCTTCACCCGTGCAGCCTTGCAGCTTTGCCGGGATACTGGGTTTGCCCCGGACATTGTCCATGCCCATGATTGGCAGACGGCCCTGGCGCCCGCCTATCTGAAAACCTGGCATTGGAACGATACCATTCTGGGCGCTGCTGCCAGCGTGCTGACGGTGCATAACATCGCCTACCAGGGCGTGTACAGCGCCTCCCATTACGATTATCTTGGCCTGCAGTGGGAGAATTTTGTTGCGGATAAGTTTGAGGACAATGGGCGGATAAATTTTCTAAAGGGCGGTATTTTTTACGCGGACATGGTGAACACGGTCAGCCCGAACTATGCCCGTGAAACACGCACACCGGAGTTTGGGCACGGCCTGGCGCCTTACCTGAACAACAAGGGCGATCATTATACCGGTATCCTGAATGGGGTGGATTATGACCATTGGAGCCCGGAGAGCGATCCTCTCATTCCGGCCCGCTTCTCTGCTGCAGACACCAGCGGAAAGCTGGCATGCAAGCAAGCGCTGCAGGAGAGGTTCTTGTTGGATGTAGATCCGGATATTCCGGTGATCGGCGTGGTGAGCCGTCTGGTGGCGCAGAAGGGGCTGGATCTGTTTGCACAAACCGTGGAGGAGATGGTCAGCAACATGCGGGTCCAGTTTGTGATCCTGGGGGCGGGCGATAAGAGCCTGGAGTGGTTCTTTGGGGGGCTGCCGGCTCGCTTCCCGGGCAGGATCGGCAGCTATATTGGATATAACGATGAGCTTGCGCATTGGATCGAAGCCGGCTCGGATTTCTTCTTGATGCCGTCCCGGTTTGAGCCCTGCGGTCTGAACCAGATTTATTCGCTGCGCTATGGCACCCTGCCGATCGTGCGCGCTACGGGCGGGTTGGATGACACGGTGGTGCAGTATAACGAGGCCAACGGCAGCGGGACGGGCTTTAAGTTTTGGGAGAGCAGTTCCCGGGCTGTTTACTATGCCGTGGGCTGGGCGGTCAGCACATATTATGACCGCCCGGTGCACATGCAGAAGATGATCCACTCAGCCATGGACATGGATTATTCCTGGGAGAGGGCGGCCCTGGCGTATGAGGAGGTTTACCACCGGGCGATTGCCAATAAGCAGGCGCTGGGTGGATAATTGGTCGCTGGGAAAAAGGAGGAGCCTGTGTCAGACGTCATGAAATGGTCAAGCAGTGTATTGGAGACCACGCCCAGGAGGTGGCAGGAACTGGCGGTTTCGCTGCCGGTGGAGCTTCTGAGCCTGCCTCCTGCGCCAGGTGAATGGTCGGCTGTGCAGTGCCTGCTGCACCTGATCGATACGGAGCGAGAGGTCTTTCCGGGGCGGGTGCGGTGTTTCCTGGCCGGGCAGGACTTTCCGGCGTTCAACCCGGAGGCAGAGGGAAGCCGCGGCAGCAGTCTATCTCCGCAGGACCTGGCAGGAAAGTTTGCCCGCCTGCGCCAGGCCAGCCTGGAACTGCTGCGGCAGGTCCAACCGGCAGACCTGGCGCGCACGGCGCGTCACCAGGAACTGGGCCTGGTGACCCTGGAACAGATGCTGTATGAGTGGGCCGGGCATGACCTGAACCACACCG
>CAIQIV010000530.1 GCA_903871905.1 uncultured Chloroflexota bacterium
ATGGACAGCGTCTGGCAAAAGAGCAGCAGCATGGGGCCGCCCGCCCCTACCAGATAAAGAGGTAGAAAACCGGCCAGGATGATGTAAGCATGGTCAGACAGGATGCTGTCACAGCACAGCGAGGAGGATAAAAAATGGGTCAGGGGCAGATTGGCGCCAAACCAGTGCAAACCGTTCCAGATAGCCTGATCGTAGGCGGCTGGCGAAGATCCTCCCGTCCGAAAAGTTAGATAGAGAAGCCAGTTTTTCCAGGTAAACAGGCCTGTAAAAACCAGGGCAGCCCCCACCATACCCCCGGTGATCACAGACGGCCTGATCCGCGCCAGCCCTGACCAGAAGGGCCGGCTGAGCAACGCGAGGGTCAGAGACAAGCCCAGACCGGTTCCCAGCAGGCATTCATCTGGGTCAGGAAGGCGCTCAAGCTCGGATCGCAAGAGCCATAGACCGGCCAGAGGGAGCAGAGCAACGCAGCCTGTCAGAAGCGCCTGAGGCAGAGATATTTTGTGGGTCTCAGAATCTGTTTTGGATGCAAAGAACCACAATCCAATCAATCCAACGGTCAGCCAGGACCTGAAGGCTGCCGGAAAGATTCGCTCTCCTACAAGAGGCAAACCGACGCTGAGAAAGAGGAAAACGATCGTCCATGCCAGGGTTCCTTCGGGCGCGTACTTACCCTCTGGATACAGCAGGCCGAGCCATTTCCCCACCTGGAGCAGTCGGTTTCTCAACCACGTCTGGTTTCTTAACCACGTCTGGTTTCTTAACCACGTCTGGTTTCTTAACCACAGCTTCTTCAGTGGAATCTGCAAATTCTCACCTTCCAGGCGCTAATTTTGAATGGAGGGTAAGAAGAGATAATATTCCAGCGTAAAGGCCTGATGAACGGTAATCCCCTGATCCGTCTGGTAAAAGGACAGGCTGAGATAGTCCGTCGGTTGAATGGTATAACTGCTGTCCAAGTTCAGTTGGACCAGTCCATCCGCTCCCACGTTAACCTCTTTCCAGAAACTTGCTCCATCGCGCGCGATGGAAATTTGCAAGACGGAATTTGGGATCCCCTGAATGATGACTGTCTGGCCGGCATAGTTTGTCTTAATTTGGATTGCGCTGATCGCAAAACTGACCTGATTCCCACTCACACTGACCGTGATTTGATCCTGGGGAGCCAGGGTAAGCTGCCCGGAAAGATCGGCCAGAAAATAGCCATCTGCGTCGGCGATCCAATCAGCCTCGTAGGGGCTGGAACTGCCGCTTTGGGTAATTTGCCCGTGAACTGTTCCATTTGGAGAGGTATATCCCCACACCGTATTGGAAGTTGTGCTGACCCCTACCTCAATTCCAGTGCTCAGTGAGGCAATTTCGTTTCCGTTCGGATCGATATACCAGACTCGCACCCGATCGGGGGCGTTGACATCCACCAGCCCGCTGAAATCAGCCGTGTAGTTTCCGGACGCGTCAATGGTGATATCTTTGAAAAACCATCTGGCAGAGCGCGCGTTCCATAGGTTAATCCGCCCAAAGGCTGGATACACCCCGCCGGATAGGCTTCCGGTAATGATATTGTTAACGGCGTCGATCTGGCTGTAGTTGGTCACATTGATATTCAGGTCAACGCTTTGTGCAAAGGCGCTTGCGGTAACCGTGATGGTGTCTGTCTCAACAAGATCGACCGTCACATTATTACTGGTGATTTGAGTGGCATAATACCCCGTCCGGTCTCCAACGCAGGAAGCTGTGCCTTTTAGCGCTGCGCTGTCATCCGTCACCGTTATCTGGACTTCCGTACCCGGACTTGTGATCCCCTCTACGATGTCTTCGTTAATTCGCGCTCGCACATTCAACCCGTTTGAATACAGGATTTTGCGGACCTGGTTTCCGTTGGCATCTGTATACCAGATCTTGGCTACATAGCCCTCGACCAGATCCACCTCGCCCGCAAAACTGGCTGAAAAAGTTCCATCGGCTGCCACATCGGTTGACTTGGTGACGAAGGTTGGAGCAGAAGGCCGCGAAACCCCTACGGTTGCAGTAGTCGGAAAACTGCCACCTTCCATTTTGCCGCTCACGCTGTCATTGGAAACATCAATCATCCCGTTGATCGGAATAACCTCTATCACCGTTGAATTGGCGCCATCAGAGAGCGATACCTGATCGCCATCCAGAATGTCAACCGGTTCATGGTTTTGATCGAAGAGGAAGGCAAAGTTCCCGCTCGAATCGGCGGTCGTTTGGGCGGCGGCCACTGGAGATCCACCGCGTAACAGACTGGCCTGTACGGTTGCTCCGCCTGTGGTTGTGCCCTCGATCCAGTCCCAGGGTTGGTTGACGTAGGCAAACAGCCCTGATTTCATAGAAGAAATACTTTTCTGTTCCTGTAGAGGGATGGTCTGGTTGTTAGATGGTAGATGGCGGGCTTCAACAGGCAGTGGTTGAACTGCTGCCGTGGTCCAAATCATCGTGATCGCGGCAAGTAACACAACGGTATATGATAAGATTTGCTTCATTTTCATGCTGACCTCCCTGCTTACTTAAAAGGCTTAAATAGGGGTGATATGTTGAAAAACGTGCGAAGCACGTTTTTCAACACACCCAATCCCCTACTTTTTGAGATGATACCCAGATATACTACTTAATTATAGGATCGCCCCCCCTGTTTGTCAACAAAGGGTTCATTTCAGGGTGTGGTTCAAGATTTTGCGTTGTCAGCGGGCAGAAAACGAGCTTTACCGATAGGGGAGTGACGCCAAGGATGATTGGGAGCGGGCTTTTTGGGAGGAGAAGAATTCTGAGTGTCAGGTGCTGGAGTGGACAAGGAAGG
>CAIQIV010000531.1 GCA_903871905.1 uncultured Chloroflexota bacterium
CGTTTTGTCGAATACGGCAGCAGCGAGATGATCTACTCCAGCCCACTGCATCCCTATACCCGGGCCTTACTCGATGCTGCACCCAGCCTGATGCGTAACCTGCGAGAAGAAAAATCCACCATCCTGCCGGGCGAATCACCGGATCTGAGCCGCCTGCCAAAAGGCTGCTATTTCCACCCGCGCTGCGCCTTTGCACAAGACATCTGCCGCCTGGCCCCCCCTCCCCAAAAGCTGACCGAATCTGGGCATTTTGTGGAGTGCCACGTTTTTCCCTAACCCTGCCAGACTGATCTTCCTCACCCTTCAACCAGTGCAGGTGCTGCCCAGAACAGCGCCTGCACTTTCATTCCTGACAATTTTGTAATGTTTGCAAAGTAAATTACCATGTTATAGTACAGTCTGCGGGTAACTGATGAACCAGGCATCACGCAGCTCTTTCATGCCGCTCCTGTACGGGGCAGCCGTCCTGACGGCGATCATCCTGTGCGCCAATCTCGCCGAGGTGATCTTCATCCAGGACGAGTTCTCGCGCGCCTTGTTCATCGATATACTTTTTCCCCTGGTCAACCTGCTCACCACTGCGGCCTTTCTCTTCGCCGCCCTGCGCTCCAGGGTGCACTCGCGCCGCCTGGCGGCTGCCTGGGGCGTGTTGGCCCTGGCGCAGTTTTGTTTTACCATAGCCGACGTATTGTGGGCCGTGTACGAGATCGTCCTGGGAGAGCCGCCTTTCCCTTCCATTGCCGATCTCTTTTACCTGCTGTATTACCCGCTCTTCCTGGTGGGCATCCTGCTGCTGCCCATGCGCCGTCTCACGCGGGACGGCTGGCTCAAAGTCACCCTGGACATGATCGTCGTGATCTTGATCTGGAGCTTTCTGATGATCCCCCAGATGGCTGCCGGGGCCGGAAGCCCGCTGCTCGTCCAGCTTGTCACCCTGGCCTACCCGGTGGGCGATCTGCTGCTGCTGTGGGTCCTGCTGCTGCTGCTGCACAGCATATCCAGCGGAAAGAGCTCCCAACCCCTGGTGCTTATCGCCGCCGGCGTTGGCTTGATGATCATCGCCGATTACATCTACGCTTACCAGGCCCTCGATGGGAGTTATGTCAGCGGCGGCTGGCTCGACCTGTGCTGGACCATCACCTACCTGTTGTTCGCCTGGGCCGGGTTATGGCAGGGTCTTAGCGTGCAGGCCGCGACCCCTGGGGAGCTGGCCCCAGCAAAAGACCGGCCCCTGCACCGCAGCTTCTTGATTTCCTACCTCCCTTACGCCTGGGTCATCCTCCCCTTCCTCATGCTGGCCTGGAGCCTCGATCACCAGCTTTCGATCAGCCAGCCGCTGCTGGTCGTGGGCGGCAGCGTGGCGATCATCCTGCTGCTGACCCGCCAGATGGTCACCTATCGTGAGACCCGGCGCCGCACCGCTGAGCTGCAGGCGCTGCTGGACCGGGTACAGCAGCAGGACCGCGAGAACCGCATCCTGCTGGCCTCCATTTCGTCCATCCTGGTTGGACTTGGACCGCAGGATGA
>CAIQIV010000532.1 GCA_903871905.1 uncultured Chloroflexota bacterium
AAATTCGATTTGATGACCAGCATAAGTTTACAACATGCACAGAAGAATTTCCTCGATTCAGGTATTCTTCTGTAAAGATGAAATTTTTATCAGGATAGATGAATGTCAATGGTGAATGAACCATCATGCTAAATGAAATTGATCAGACCAAGAATACGCGAGAGCGGGTACTGCAGACCCTGTTGAGTCACAACAGTTGCACGATTAATGACCTGGCGGAGGCGGTTGATATCAATCCAATTTCTGTGCGGCATCATATCTCGCGCCTGCAAGCGGAAGGGTTAGTAGGCTCCGCCGAAGAGCGGCACGGGGTTGGGCGCCCGCGGCATGTCTATTTTCTCACCGAGACTGGGCGTGAACACTTCCCGAGCCGGTATCTGAAGTTAACCCTGAGACTATTGGAACAGCTCAAGGAGACCGTCCCGCCCCCCGTTGTCAATAAGTTATTTGCGCAAATGGCCCAGGACCTGGCTAAAGAGTATGCTGCCGACCTGGAAGGCCTGACCATGGAACAACGCCTGGAATTGGTTAAGAAGATGCTGACCCACGAAGGGTTCACCGTCGATTGGGAAGCTGAAGGCGATTTTTATCAGATCCGGGAATCAAACTGCCCATATTACCATGTTGGACAAAATCATCCAGAAGTGTGTTCAGTAGACCAGACATTGATTTCAACCGTTCTGGCAGTCCCTGCTGAAAAGATCAAGTGCATGCTGCATGGCGACAGCCAGTGCACCTACATGGTACCGAAACAATTTTCCCCAATTATCCATATCGAGGAGATCAGTAATGACGGCAAAGTCGGCGAAAGAAAGCCACCCCTATAAAGTCGTGTGGCAGGCAGATCATACCCACCCACAGCTCATGGATCACTTTCGTGATAAGATGGGTGAGGTGGTGGATCCAGAAATCGGTTTGAATGTGATCGAACTTGGTTTGATCCGGGATCTGTGGATCAAAGACAACAAGGCAGAGATTACAATGATTCTGACCACTCCCTTTTGCCCTTACGGCCCCGCCATGCTGGAGATGACCCGCAAGAAAGCAGAAGAGGCGCTGAAGCGCCCCGTCACCATTGAAATGGGCATGGAGATGTGGGACCTTTCTATGATGGAGGAAGGTGCGGGGGGAGACTGGGGACTGTTCTAGCCGGGTAAAAGCTCCCAAATAATTATTAATGTCCTTGTCTGGATCAGACAGGGACATTTTCATTTATAATCCTGGCAGCGTAAACTTTGCACAGGTTGTTCCTGAGCAAGCGCAGGCAGAGCATTATTTAGACGATCCTGGCACACTGTGTGCATCAATCCTGGAAAGCAAGATTGTGGTTCACGCATCAACCGAAAGTATGCAGAGATATGACTGAAACCCCGGTAACTGAGAATTCCCCTTCTCCCCATTCCAAGAAATTTCTGACCCTCTTGCGCGTGACTATATCAATGCTTTCCGTTACGCTGGGCATTGCTTGTCTGATAGCCACGCTCTTTACTGCCTGGACCCCTGGAGGGTCGAGTTTCTTTACAAGATCCACCCAGGCGGCCTTTTCATACGAACCGCTGCCGACTCAGACCCGCTTATATTCTTCCACCTCCACCCCTCATGCGCGCCCTTACATTGGCATCGTTGCCGGGCACTGGGGAAACGGCCCTGATGCAGGTGCGGTTTGCGCGGATGGCCTGGCTGAAAGGGACGTGAATCTAGATATTGCCACCCGGGTGCAAAAGTCCCTGGTTTCCATGGGGTATGATGTCGACTTGCTCAAAGAGTTTGATCCCAAGCTAGATGGGTTTCGAGCCTCAGCCATTATCTCGATCCACAATGACTCCTGCTTTTTTATCAACTCCCAGGCAACCGGGTTTAAAGTTGCTTCTGCCATGTTCAACCCTCATCCGGAGATTTCTGCCAGGCTTACCGCCTGCCTGCGCAACCGATATTCCAAAGCAACGAACCTGCCCTTGCACTCCACTTCGGTCACCGCAGACATGAGCAGCTATCACGCTTTCAATGAGATCCATCCAGATACACCAGCAGCAATTATCGAGACCGGCTTCTTAAACCTTGACCGCGAGATTTTAACCAAACAGCCGGATGTGGTAGCCTCAGGCGTCGTCAACGGGATCATCTGTTTTCTCAACAATGAACCGATCGATCAGCCAACGGTGGCTGTTCCGCTCACACCGCCGGTCTTACCAACCCCACAAACTCCGCCCCTGGTCACCCCATGATCGAGGACCCCCAGGCAGCCAGCCAGACCCTCGCCAGGGCCTACCAGTATCTCCACCAGGGAGATAAAAAATCCGCCCGTCACTGGGCGGAGGCAGCTGCCAGGTTAGCCCCAGAGCGAGAGGAGCCTTGGCTGCTGCTTGGTGCAGTGTCCAGCCCGCGGGCCAGCGTGGCTTACCTGGAACGGGCTGTACAGCTGGCGCCTGCCAGTCAGCGCGCCAAGCAAGGCCTGGCATGGGCTCAGCAAAGACTGGCAGCCGCTGAGGGAGACACGCACAAAACCATAATCACCCAGCCCGCCAGCCCGCAGCACCTTGAGGAAGCTGCGATCACGCGCTCCCGCTTCCCCGCGGGCTTGTGGCTGCTGCTCACTGCCTTCCTTTTTGCTCTCATCATATCCTGGTATGAACCCACTGTTTTTGCCTTTTCCCTGTCGTTCAATCAACGGTTGGATGCCGCGCAGATTGGTTTTGATAAAGATACCCGCACACCGACCCCCACACAGACACCAACCGCAACTCCAACGTATACCCCATCTCCCACTCCTACTGATACCCCAACTGCCACACCCACTGCGACTCCTCCCCCCACCGAAACCCCAACCCCTCTACCAACCGAGACACCAACACCAGAATTGGTTCCCACTGACACACCACCTGCCGCACCACCGCCTCCAGAAGGCCCCGACGGGGAGCTGCCTGTCATCGCCACAGGTCCAGAAGAAAAATGGGTGGAGGTTGATCTCTCTCAACAAAAGAGCTATGCCTACGTGGGGAAACAGATTATCCACAGCTTTATCGTTTCCACAGGGACCTGGGATACACCAACTGTTACCGGGCAGTACCGGATCTATGTTAAATACCGGGCACAGGACATGTCAGGACCAGGTTACTATTTGCCTAATGTCCCCTACGTCATGTATTTTTACAAAGGGTACGGACTCCACGGCACATACTGGCACAATAATTTCGGTACACCGATGAGCCATGGATGCGTGAACTTGCAAACAGATGATGCAGCCTGGTTGTATGATTGGGCCGAGGTAGGAACACAGGTCATCGTCCACGAATAACTTTTACAGATCTCCCTCACAAGGTTATAATAAGGTACCGATAACCGTTACCAGTGATGGGTGACGGACTCAACAGGATTGGTGATCTTGGCACTTCAACCATTATTTTCCGGTCTGGTCTTCGATGAACAAGACCGCCTGGTCGAAACTGCTTTCGTCGGCTCCGAACCCTGTTATGTGGTCAACGATGATGGTTTTCGCAGGCATATTTCGTCGGAGTATGTTGACAGACAGGTATTGCAAGCCATGCGCGAGATGATCTCGGGAAATGAAGGCCTCATCAGCCAGCAGGCGGCAAAAATGCTTGGTCAGGATGATATCTTCTCGCGCGCATTATTGGAAAACCAGCTTAAAAACATCGAGAAACAATTTGATCAGATTCTTGATTCTGGGATTCCTGAGGAAGGCCGCGCCTATATGGGAATGTTGGGTTTTAAGATCACCATTAACATGCATGGCGACGTGCTGAATATCGAACAGCCTGGGACAATTGATCCAGACTCGGAGTGAAGTGGAGCATGGTTTATGACCTATTCAGACTTTATTATCGATGTAACTGAGAAGGATTTTGAATACCAGGTTATTGCTTTTTCCAGCCAGGTTCCAGTAGTGGTTGATTTTTGGGCCGAGTGGTGTGCACCCTGTCGCGTGATTGGCCCCATCCTTGAGAAACTTGCCCAGGAAGCAAAAGGGGGCTTCCGGCTGGCTAAGGTAAATGTTGATCACAACCCTGCATTGGCTAAGGAGTACACTATCCGTAGCATCCCGGCAGTGAAAGGCTTTCGCGAAGGGCAAGTTGTTTCTGAGTTCCTGGGGGCCTTGCCGGAACCCCGGATCCGCGAATTTATTGAAAAGTTGGTCCCTGACCCCCATTCATTAGCAATAAAGCGCGGCGAAAGCCTTTTGAGCATGGGGCAGCCTGGTCAGGCTGAAGACACCTTCCGTGAGGTCCTGGATGAAGCTCCAGAGAACCAGGCTGCACTATTAGGTTTGACGAAGAGCCTGGTATGGCAAGGTGATTTCTACGAGGCACAGATTTACCTGAAAAAAATTTCAAGCGGGAAGGAATACCTCACTGCCCAGGTTTTAGCCCCCCTGGTCAAAGCAATGAACAATCAGCAGAATAATGGATTTTTGGAAGAAAATCCGCTGGACATGGCATATCTGCACGCTTTGCGGTTGGTACGCCGGGGAAACATTGAAGCAGCCATGGATGGCCTGTTAGATATTCTCCGCCAGGACAAGCGCTACCGCGATGGAACTGTGCGCCTGGTGTTCCTGGGCTTATTAGAGCTACTGGGAGAGGACAATCCACTCTCCCAGGAATACCGCAACGAGCTTGCTTCTGTACTGTTCTAAGCTTTATATTCTATTTTTGTTAAACATGACGCCTCTCGAAAATCGAGAGGCGTCACACTTTCCTTTGACCTCAGGGGCAGAGGAAAACCACCCCACTATGCCGTGTGCAGCGAAGTTTTGAACCTGCTTTCGCAGGTTGGATTTCGCCTCCGGGTATCCGCCTTGGCCAAAGCCTATCGCGTCAACCCGGTAAGATTGAAATCCGATTAGTGAGTGTTGGCTCAAAACCGGGTTACCGCATCACGTGCACAGCAGGGTGCACTTAATTTTATACCACAAAACCCACCCTCTGTGAGGGTGAATTATGATTAACATTTACACCGGGACAACTCGAATATGCAGATCCTTGAGTTGTTTTTCTTCAACCGGTGAAGGAGCGCTGCCCATTACATCTCGGGCAGCCTGATTCTTGGGGAAGGCAATCACTTCCCGAATATTCGGCTCATCCGCCAGCAGCATGCAAATTCTATCGATACCCGGCGCTATTCCTCCATGTGGAGGCGTTCCGAATTCAAATGCCTCCAGCATGTGCCCAAACCTTTCACGAGCCACATCGGGATCTAACCCAATCAGGGCAAATACTTTTTCCTGCAGTGCCCGGTCATGGATACGGATGGAGCCCCCTCCGACCTCGTAATTGTTTAGCACCAGATCGTATTGCTGACCGCGCGCCTTTCCCGGATCGGTATCAAGGAGGGAGAGATCCTCCGTCATTGGAGAGGTGAACAGGTGGTGACTTGGATCCCAACGGTTTTCCTCTGCATTCCAATTGACGAAAGGAAAATCTATCACCCAGCAAAAAGCCAGCAGGTCTGGATCAGCCAATTTCAGTCTTTCAGCCAGCATGACCCGCAGGCGGCCCAACGATTCAAAAACAACAGCCGGCTGATCCGCGACAACCAGGATCAAATCTCCTGGCTCGGCTTCCATGCGCTCCAATACGCGTGCTTTCATCTCCGG
>CAIQIV010000533.1 GCA_903871905.1 uncultured Chloroflexota bacterium
AAACCATTCTAAATGCCATCCCTGATACCATCTTCCGCCTGACTGCCAGTGGGGAGATCGTGGATATCCAGGAAGGCGTGAACGACGTCTGGTTTGAGCCATCGCTCTCCATTATTGGTAGAAATTTCTCGGAATTCTTAACCTCCAGGTTGTGGTGTGAAACAGAAACGTTAATCAGCAAAGCTCTCCAGTCAGGAGAACACCAGGTTATCGAATACCCAATCACGTTGGTAAACCGTGAGTATCATTTTGATGGCAGGATTATTCCAATCGGCGGAGAAGAAGTACTGGTCATTCTTCGGGATATTAGCGAACGAGCCCAACTGGAGCAAATGAAATCGGATTTCATCAACCGGGCATCCCACGAACTGCGTTCCCCATTGACTTCTTCACTTTTGGCGGTCCGGCTGCTGCAGCAAGGGGGCACTGAAGAAGAGCTCAAAGAATACTGGAAGATCTTACAAAATGAGCTTGAGCGGCAGAGAACCCTGGTGGAGAGATTGTTGACCGTAGGCAGATTAGAAACTGGAAATTTGAAGCTGGAGCTTGAAGCGATCGATGTGTCATCTGTCCTTTCTGAAGCGATCTCTGCTGTATTACCTTTCTCACAGGAGCAGCAGATCGAGATAAAATACACTGCGAAGCAGCAGAGGCCAGTACAGGCCGATCATCATGGCCTGCTCCAGGTTTTTATCAACCTGCTAAATAACTCAATAAAGTATTCATACAAGTCGGGGATGGTAGAGATAAACGTACATGATGGGGATGGTGGCCTCCTGGTCCAATTTGCGGATCACGGGATTGGGATTCCTGAAAATGAGATCTCACGCCTGTTTACCCGGTTCTTTCGCGGGGAGGTGGCAATTCGCAACGAAATTCCTGGAACTGGCATTGGCTTATTCATTGTCAAATCTTTACTGGCGGAAATGGGGGGCGAGATCAGTGTGCGCAGTGAAAGAGGTCGAGGAAGTACTTTTGAGGTGTGGCTGCAATTTTCCCAGGAATCGCCTGGATGATCTGTTAAGGAGGTTCTCATGGCAAATGCATTGACCCCGCCGAAACAAATCTTGATTATTGATGATGAGAAACACCTGCTGATCGTCCTGGCAGCATTTATCCGCCGGGCGGGTTATGCCGTCATCACCGCAGACAATGGCACGGATGGGTTAAAAAAGGCCAGGGAAATTCAACCGGACCTGATTTTATGTGACGTGATGATGCCCCCTCCGAATGGATTTGAGCTGAAGAAAGCGCTGGGCGAGATGCCGCAGACTGCAGACATCCCGTTCATCTTCCTTACCGCTCGCTCTGCTGCAACCGATCGAGTGTATGGGATGGAAACCGGAGCAGATGACTACATCACGAAGCCGTTCAATGACCAGGAGCTCCTGGCCCGCATCAAAGCTGTGCTGCGCAGGTCACAGAAACCTGTTGAAAAAGAAGCGCTGGGAAAAGCAGAGGCAGTTCCAGAGCCGAGGATCCAGGTTCAACAAGATATGGCCGGGCTGCGTGAGGAGGTGATGAAGCGGGTTACCCATGAACTGGGTATCCCGCTGGCCAGGATCATGTCCTCGCTTGAAATGGTCCTGATGAAAAGATATGTAAACCCTCAGGAGCAAGAGATATCCTTCCAAAACTCATTGAACAGTGCAGCATTTTTGCGCGGACTGATCGATGATTTTGTAATTATGGCAGCTTATGATGAGGGAAGACCGAATACCTTTAGGCAGATTATCCAGATCAATCACGACCTGGACGATCCAATTCAGCTCAGTTATGATAAATACTTGGGGAAAAACCTGAAGATTGTGCGTTCGGTACCTCCAAACCTGGTTCTCTATGCGCCGAAAATCGAATTTCGACGGGCAGTCTATCACCTGGTAGATAATGCATTCAAATTCAGCC
>CAIQIV010000534.1 GCA_903871905.1 uncultured Chloroflexota bacterium
CCGCCGTCATGGGTCTGCTCCGGGTACCAGAACTGAAAACCGGCGTCCTGGAACATGGGATGGTAGCGATAAATGGTCAGCATGTTCAGCGCTTCGCGGCGCCTGGCCGGCCAGAACATCGGGTTGACCGTCACCCCATTGTAGATCCAGCAGGATGGGTCGCGCTGGAAGAGGGTGTTGGGCACCGGAGGCAGGACAAAGAAGCCCGGATCATCGACCGCCGCTGCACCCAATGAAACCTGCCGGAATTTCGCCAGGTCAAAGCCCATGGTCACCATCTCTCCGATGGTCAACCCGCCCACCAGGTGCCTGGCCAGCACTTCCGGCTGCAAGCGCATCAAGAAGTCACGCACCTCATCCATCAGCGACCAGCCGACGGTGTACTCCGAGGCCACCATGTTCACCACGTTCTGCCGGGCAACTTCGGAGGCTGCCAGTGCTTCGCCCAGCAGGTCAACGTGATAAAACACCTCGATGCCCCGCTCACGCATGGCCTTGACAAACTGGTCGTGCTCCCACTGGGCGCGCTCCACCCACAAAACATCATCAAAAAGCAAGTCATCATGGTTGGTGGGGGTCAGGCGCTTCAGGCTGAGATCCGGCCGGTGAACAATCACCTTGCGGAGCTTGCCAACTTCTGAATGAACACCAAACGTATTACTCATTTCTTTATCTCCTAATTAATTGGGATACATTGTTGATTGATCCTCAATCGAATCAAGCTGAATTAATTACGCTGAGGGGGGAGGCGCTCATCTCTCGCTGGCCCCAAACCTGCATCATCCGGGCATAAAACTTGACCATCTTTGCCATCGCTTCAACCGGGATACGCTCATCAATGCCGTGCTCCAGGCCGCGGAACCTCTCGTCCATTACCACCGAGGTGAAGCGGTAAATGTTGTCACACACCGGGACAAAATGCTGGCAGTCGGTGCCGCCCAGCATCACAAAGGGGGCGACTGGCGGATTATCAAACACCTGGCGCACCACCAGGCGCAGGCTTTTGTAGGCCGGGCTGGACACAGGAGAAACCGGCAGGGCCTCGTTGAACTTGCCCTCCACCGGCTTGAAGTGCACCCGCTCATCTCTGATCACCTTCTTGGCGTGCCACAGCACATCGGCAATGGTATCGCCCGGCAGCAGGCGGAAGTTAGCCGTGGCCTTCGCCTCAGGGGGAATGGTGTTATCCTCCAGGCCGCCGTTCACAATGGTCAGGGCGGTGGTGGTGCGCATGCTGGCATTCATCTCCGGGAGCGGCTCCAGCCAGCGCTTTAAGAACGGCCCAAACAGCCAGAGATTGGCAAAAGCAACCTGGATATGCAGCGGCGCAGCCTTACCAATCCCATGATAAAACGGGCGCAGCCGGCGCAGGTGCACAGGCATAGGATGGGTCTCCAGGCGTGTCAGGGCGCGTGCCAGGATGCCGATGGCCGTCTGCGGCGGCGGGGTAGAGGAATGGCCAGGCTGGCTGTTCACGGTGAACTCAACGGTCAAATAACCCTTCTCGCTTGCCCCAATCAACGCCACCGGCCCATGCACGCCGGCTGCCAGGCCGGCGATGATCCCGCCTCCCTCATCCACGATGCCCGCCAGGCGCACGCCGCGCTCCTTGAGCAGTTTTCCCATCACCTTGCAACCATTGACCCCGCCGGTCTCTTCATCATGCCCCATGCCAAACAGGATGGTGCGCTCCGGCCGGAAGCCCTGCTGCAGCAGAATCTCAGCCGCCTCTATGATGCCGATCACCTGGTTCTTGATATCCAGCGTGCCGCGCCCCCAGATAAAACCATCCACAATACGCCCCTCAAACGGCGGGTGGGTCCAGCCCTCCGGAGGAGCAGAGACCACATCCTGGTGCGCCATCAGCATCACCGGCTCCAGGTCCGGCCGGCTGCCCTGCCAGGTGTACAGCAGGCTGTAACCATTGATTACCTCACGCTTGATCTTCTGATGCACCAACGGGTAAGTGGTTTCCAACATCTGGTGCAATTGGCGAAAAGCCTCCGGGTCGGGGGTGCCGCTTTCATCCAGGGGAACCGTCTGGCAGCGCACGCAGGCTGCCAGGTGCTCTGCCACCTGCTGCTCATCTACCGGGACACCCTCCACCCTCTCCACCGTCCCATACGACCATTGGAAAACAATCGTACGCACCACCAACAGGATGGTCGTGAAAATCAAGAAAGCCAGGGCAAGCTCAATGAGTATGTCGATCATTCCGTGTTCTCCGTCATTTACTCAACAACCAGAAAGCTCTCCATGCAAACCTACCGCGTCAGGTGATACACCGCATGCGCATAAATCTCCATCGCCTTGTGCAAGTTTTCCAGCACGACCCGCTCATTTGGCTGGTGCTCTGTCAGCTGCTCATCCACCGTGAGGGCCCCAAACGCCACGCAGTTGGGAATA
>CAIQIV010000535.1 GCA_903871905.1 uncultured Chloroflexota bacterium
CAGCCGCATTCATTACCGGGGTGTGGAATGCCAGATCCTGTTTTGGCATTTGTCTACCTTATTTTCTCGCTTTCACCACCGGACCGGCAGGAAATCGGCGTAGCCGTGATCATCCCCGAAAACTTAAGCGATCGCCTCCTGGCCGGTGAAAGCACTGTCCAGGTGAAGGTGATCAGCGACCCTACCCTGGCGATTGCCCCGGTTGTGGTCCAGGACATGGTCACGATGATGCTGGACGGAGTCGTGGGCGGCGGCATTGCCATCCAGACCCTGGTCGAACGCCAGCAGGCCAATGGGCTTCAGCCCGATCCGGCGCAGATTGCCGCCTGGGTGACGCGTTATACCGGCTGGTACCGGCAGTTTCAGCGGGACCTGTTTCACAATCCTGAAAAAGCCGCGCTGGTGCGAACGGCCCCCTCAGCCGGTGAGGATCAATCCGCCGGCCCCATTCAACAAATGATGGGCCTGACGATGGCCGGGCAGATGATTTTCTTTGCCTTTTTCACCGGGGCCTATGCCATGCTGTCTATTTTGCGCGAGGACGAAGAAGGCACGCTGGCGCGGCTCTTTACAACGCCCGTGGACCGCACCCATATTCTGGCAGGGAAATTCCTGGCGGTGGTGTTCACCGTCATCCTGCAAGGGCTGGTGCTCATGGCTGCCGGGCATTATGCTTTTGGCATTATCTGGGGGCAGCCTGGCTCGGCCGCCCTGGCCGTGATGGGCCAGGTATTCGCCGCTTCAGGCCTGGGTGTGCTGCTGATCTCATTCGTCAAGACCAGCAAGCAGGGCGGTCCGGTGCTGGGTGGGGGCCTGACCGGGCTGGGCATGTTGGGCGGCCTGTTCACGGCCAATATCGCCAGCATGCCAGAGACCTTCCTCATGCTTGCCAATTTCACCCCGCAAGGCTGGGTGCTGAAGGCCTGGAAGCTCTCGCTGGCGGGCGCGGCCCCTGCTGATTTGGTTTTGCCTTTCCTGGTGTCCGTGACGCTGGGGGTGGCGATGTTTGCCGCTGGCGCGGTGATGTTCAAGAGGCGCTATGAAAATTTTTGATTTAGCTCTTAAAGATTTGTCTCAAATCCTGCGCGATTTTCGCGCGCTGTTGTTCCTGGTCGCCATGCCCGTAGTGTTCACGCTCTTTATGGGCTTTGCCTATAACGCCGGGGAAAGCGGCAGCCAGGATGTCGATACGCGCCTGGGCCTGGCCGTAGTGATAGAAAACCCTTCCCGCCTGGCCGAAATGCTGTTCACGCGGCTGGAAGGCTCGGATGCCCTCAAGCCTGCCCGCATGCCGCGGGTTGAAGCGCTCGAGGCCCTGCAGCGTGGAAAAGTAGCCGGGGTGCTGCTCATCCCTGCCGGCTTTGGCGAACAGGGCATGGGTGGAGCGTCCCCACAGTTGACCCTCATCACCCCGCCAGACTCGTCCGATGGGCAGTCGCTTTACCAGCTGCTGCGCGTTCCGGTCTCTCAACTGATGAGCGCGGTTGAAATTGCCTCTATCAGCGCAGACGCGCAGGAGGACCCCGCCGAATTTGCCCCGGCTTTAGAACGGGCCTGGGCCGGGTGGGAGCAGCAAGCCGGTCGCCAGTGGGTGCGCCTGGAGCGCACAGCCGCGCGCGCGCAAGATAGTTGGTTTGGCGATAACCCCTACAACC
>CAIQIV010000536.1 GCA_903871905.1 uncultured Chloroflexota bacterium
GGGTCATAAATGGTGGTATAGGAGAAGACCTCGCCCCGCCCACTGAAGGCAAACTCCTGTTTTGCTTCTTTGCCACACTCCGGGCAGATGTCCCGCGGCGGGAAGATCTTCGCCGAGCAGTGGGGGCACTCTTCACCCACCAACGCATAGCGCTGCTTGCGGATTCTCCAATGGCGTGAAACTTCCATGACACAACACTCCTTGCAAATAAAACCAATTCCTAAAACATTTATACCCAGAGGAAGCTATCAAGAACTATCAGGCTGCCTGCGCCGCCTATTTCAACACCAGCTTGCCGCGCTGGCGAGCATACATGGCGTAATCAATGGGCTTGCGCCGGGCGATGTAATCCCGGGTGCTGGGGGCCAGGCTGCGGCGCTCCGTGATGCGGTCGGTCACGGTCAGCGCAAAGGCATCCGAGCCGGCCCCGGAGCCAAAGGAGACCATGAAGATGCGCTCGCCAGGCCGGGCAATGTCCAGGATGGCGGTCAACCCGATGATGGCCGCCCCGGCGTAGGTGTTGCCGATCTCGGAGACCAGCAGGCCGGTCTTGATCTGCTGCGGCTTGAAGCCCAGCATGGAGGCCACCTTCTGCGGGAACTTGACATTCGGCTGGTGAAACACGGCGTACTGGTAATCCTGGGCGGTAGTGCCCGTGCCTTCCAGCAGTGCCCTACCCGCCGAGGTGATATGCTTGAAATAAGCCGGCTCACCGGTGAAGCGCTGGCCGTGCTCCGGGTACTTCTGGTACTGGCGGCGCCAGAAATCCGGGGTATCGGTGACGTAAGAGTAGGTGCACTCGATGGTCGCCAGCGATTCATCCGCCGGGCCCAACAGAAACGCCGCCCCGCCAGCGCCGGCGGTGTACTCCAATGCATCGCCCGGCTTGCCCTGGGCAGTATCCATACCCAACGCCAGCGCATAATGCGCCATCCCTGAGCCGACAAAACCAATGGCTGCCACCATGGCCTCGGTGCCCGCCTTGCAGGCGAACTCCCAATCACCGGCCTGGACGTTGGGGGTAGCGCCGATAGCCTCGGCTACCAGGGTAGAGGTAGGCTTGACAGCGTAAGGGTGCGATTCCGAGCCAACCCACACGGCGCGCACCTCGCTGGGCGGCACACCCGCCCTGCTCATGGCGCTGCGCGAGGCCTCAATGGACATGGTAGCTACGTCCTCATCCAGGCCAGGAACCGCCTTCTCTTTAATCGGCAGCAGCGCCTCGCCGCCGGTCCAAACCCGCGCCACCTCGCTGGCTGGCAGCCGGTAGCGCGGCACATAGGCCCCATACCCCACAATCCCCACCGGGCGATCAGGCTTAAGCAGCACCGGCCATTCTTCTACCTGCGGTTCAGTCATGTTTGTCTCCATTGCTCCAATATCTCCTGGGCGCGATCGATGCGCACCGAATTTTGCTGCACCAGCTGCTGTGCCAGCCGATCAATCTGCTCACCCTGCGCGCCGGCGGCGATGGCTACCTGCCGGGCGTGCAGGCTCATGTGCCCGCGCTGGATGCCTTCGGTAGCCAGGGCGCGCAGCGCCGCCAGGTTCTGCGCCAGGCCAACCGAGACGATCACCTCAGCCAATTGGTTGGCGCTCTGGATGCCCATCAGGCGCAGGCAGGCGCCTGCCGCCGGATGGACGCGCGTCGACCCGCCGACGATACCCACCGCCAGCGGCATTTCCAGCGTTCCCACCAGGTCGCCCTGGCGGCTGCACTCCCATGTGCTGAGCGAAGTATAGCGCCCACTGCGAGCGGCATAGGCATGAGCGCCGGCTTCCACCGCCCGCCAATCGTTGCCCGTGGCGATCACCACCGCATCCACGCCGTTCATGATCCCCTTGTTGTGGGTGGCAGCCCGGTAGGGGTCCACTGCGGCAAAAGCCCAGGCGGCGACGATCCCATCCCGCACCTGCTCCGGGCTGAAGTCCTCGATTCCCAGGTCCGCCAGGCGGATGGTGCAGCGCGCCCGCGCCAGGCGGCGGTCCGACAGGTTGGACAGGATGCGCAGGTGTGCCCTGCCGCCGCTGATCGCCTGGAGGCGCGGCGCCAGGCGCTCGGCAGCGGTGTTGACCGCGTTGGCGCCCATGGCATCCCGCACATCATAGATGATGTGCACCACCAGGAAGGGCCCCACCGGGGAGCTGTCCACCAGTCGCACCTCAAGCCGGCGCGCCCCTCCGCCCAGGTGTTTCAACACGGGATCGATGACATCCACCTCGGCCAGCAGCTCGTCCTGCCGCTCCAAAATCGCCAGGCGCGCCGCCGCCGGGTCGGGGACATCCAGCACCTGGATCTGCCCGATCATCTCCGGGGGGGTCGTATGGGCTGTAAAACCGCCGCCGGCCCGCGCCAGCCGGGCCATAAACGAGGCGCCAGCCACCACCGATGGCTCCTCAATCACCATCGGCACCAGGACATCCCGTCCGTTGACCACGAAGTTCATGGCGATCCCCAGCGGCAGGGCAAACACGCCGGCGGCATTTTCCACCATGTGGTCAGCATGCTCAGGCGTCAGCCCGGCTGCGCCGCTCAAAATGCGGCTGTCCGCCTCCGAGATTGCCCCGCGGCGCACCAGCTCCCCCAGCCGTTCGGCAAGGGTCAGGTTATAGAAACCCGGGATGCGCGATTCAACCTTTGTTACGTTCATACCAAGCAATTTTTACCCTCCCGCCGCTGGCAAAAACTATCAGGCTTTCAAAACCAGACAATATCGGGTAAAATTCAGGGTGGTGAGGCACATTTATGGTGATTTTGACGCGTGAGCAACTGGAAGACCGGTTGGCGGCTTTGCATCGCGCCAGCCTGGAACTGGTAAGTAATCTATCCCTGGATTCTGTTCTGAAGCGAATTGTCACACTGGCCTGCGATCAGGCCAATGCCAGTTATGCGGCCCTGGGGGTGGTGGATGAAAAAGGCGAGCTGGTGCGTTTCATCCCGGTAGGTATGAGTGACGAGGCCGTGCGGCAGCAAAGCTCGCCGCCGAAAGGCATGGGCCTGCTGGGCATTCTGCATAAAAACCGCCACACCACGCGCATTGCCGACATCCGCACCGATCCGCGCAGCGTGGGTTTTCCACCCGGCCATCCCTATATGCAATCATTCCTGGGCGTGCCCATCACCCTGGGTGACCGGCTGTTGGGGCAGATCTACCTGACGGATAAGCAAAATTATCACGAGTTCACCGAACAGGATGAACGGGTAATTGAGACGCTGGCGGCTTATGCTGCCGTGGCGATCACCAACGCCCGGTTGTATGAAGATCTCCTGCGTCGTGACCAGGACCTGATCCGGCATAATGAGGACCTGGCACTGGTCAATAAAGCCGCCGCCGTGCTCACCGAATCTTTGAGCATCGACGAGATCCTGGACAAAACCCTGAGCCTGGTGATGAGCTACCTGGGGGTCGAAGCTGGAGAGATCTTCCTGCAGGAGGACGGCGAGAAAGAGCTGCGATTGGCTCTGCATCGGGGCGACTCGACCGAGACCT
Organism: uncultured Chloroflexota bacterium; assembly: GCA_903871905.1. GTDB lineage: Bacteria > Chloroflexota > Anaerolineae > Anaerolineales > UBA4823 > CAIQIV01. The sequence goes on from CAIQIV010000536.1 coordinate 3,492, forward strand.
TCTGGACACGCGACCATTTTCGCCTGGGGGAGGGCTGGATCGGCAGCGTGGCCCAGTCGGGCAAGCCGCTGGTGAACAACTCCAATCTCCGGGAGGGGCGCTACCTGCGCCGGGCGATCATCGATGACGGCTACCGCTGCATGGCAGTGATCCCCCTGACCGTGCGCGGCGCAGTCATCGGGGTGATGGCGGTGGCCACGCGCTGCGACCGCGAGCTGGTCGAGCGGGAAGTCGAGCTGCTGGCCTCCATCGGCAGCTGGGCCGGGATCACCATTGAAAACAGCCGCCTGCAGCGCCAGGAAAAGCGCCTGGCCGTGTTGGAAGAACGCGAGCGCATCGGCATGGACCTGCACGATGGCATCATCCAGTCCATCTACGGCGTCGGCCTGGCACTGGACTATGCCCGCCTGGCACTGGAAGATGACCCGCGCCAGGCCCGCCAGAAGATCGAGCAGTCCATTGACGCCCTCAATAATACCATTCGCGATATCCGCGCCTACATTCTTGACCTGCGGCCGCGCGCCTTCCACGCCGAAGACATCAAGCAGGGCCTGCAGCAGCTGATCGCCGAGTTCCAGGCGAACTCGAATATCACCGCCTCTCTGGTAGGACCGGAAAACGGGCTGCACGATTTCCCGGCATCGCAGGCCACCGCCCTGTTTCACATCTGCCAGGAGGCGCTGGCCAACATCGCCAAGCATTCGCATGCCAAACACGCTGACGTCCACCTGTGGATGGCGCGAGACCGTGTGCTGATGGAAATTTCAGACAACGGCCAGGGCTTTGACGTGAGCAAGATGAGTGTCACCCTGGGACACGGATTGTCCAATATGCACATCCGCGCCCGCAAAGTCGGCGGCGATGTGGAGATCACCTCCTACCCGGGCGAAGGGACCACCGTGCTTGCCTGGGTGCCGCGCCGCATCGCCTGATGAGCCTGATCTCCAGCAAGTCCAATCCCCAGGTCAAGCAAATTCGGGCGCTGCGCCAGGCCAAAGGCCGGCAGGAGGCCGGGTTGTTCCTGGTCGAGGGGATCCGCCATGTCGGCGAGGCAGCCCAGGCTGGCGCACCAATCGAGACCCTGGTCTATGCCCCGGACCTGCTTGATAGCCAGTTTGCCCTGGACCTGGTGGCAGAACAACGGGGGCGGGGGCGCACGGTCCTGGCTGTCACGCCGGACGTGTTCCAATCCATGACTGAAAAGGAAAACCCGGCAGGCATCCTGGCAGCCGTCCGCCCGCGCCAGGTGCGCCTGGACGACCTGCACCCGGACAACTTCTCCTGGGGGTTGGGTCTGGTGTCTCCCCAGGACCCGGGGAACATCGGCGCCATCCTGCGCACCATCGATGCCGTGGGGGCTGATGGCCTGCTGCTGCTGGAAGGCGGAGCGGACCCTTATCACCCTCAGGCGGTGCGGGCCAGCATGGGGGCAATCTTCTGGTATCCCGTAGTACAGGCCGCGTTCCAGGAATTCACAAGCTGGGCCAGGCGCCATGCATACCCGGTTTTCGGCAGCTCAGCCCACGGCAGCGTGGATTACCTCTCCGTGCCGGCATATCCCCGGCAGGCGATCCTGTTGCTGGGGAGCGAGCGGCAGGGGCTCTCGGCTGAACAGGCTGCTGCCTGCGACACCCTGCTGCGCCTGCCCATGAAAGGCAAAGTCACCTCGCTGAACCTGTCCGTGGCAGCCGGTGTGCTGCTGTACACCATGCTGGAGCGCAGAGCAGGCTGATATAACGCCATTCTAATCCTGCTATGGCAGCGGGCTGGCACCCGGATTTACCAGCTCCCAGGCCCGGTATGCATCCGCCATTTCAGAGAAAGTAGCCCAGCGCAGCTTTCCGCTGGCGGCCAATGGATCGACCACTTCCGCCAGGAAACGCTCGATCACCTCAAAGGGCACGCTGCCGCTGCGGAACTCGCCCGGGTGAATATTGAAGTGAAAGACATTCACCTTTCCGGGTTGGGCAGCCGCCACCGATGCCAGCAGGCTCTGCTTGAGAAACTCAAAGTAAGCCGCATCACTCCCCTGCTCCCGCCTTACGTGGGCATAATCCGCCCGTGCATAGATGCCTTCTGGGAGAAAGATGATCTTGCCCAGCGGATCGTGGGTGGAAATGCGGCTGAAGTCAACGCCATCCGTGCCCCCGGCCGGGCGCCAGGGCTGCAGGCCGGTCAGCATTTTTTGACCGGATTGGGTGCGGGGATTCTTCCAATCGCTGTTCACATCCAGGCCAGCGCACTGTGCCGCATCGAACAGGCGGGGATACAGGTTTCCCCCGCTCCAGTAGCGGATCCGATCCACGCCGCTGGCCTGGCGCAGGATCTCAATCTCCTCCTTCATCACCGCACACCAGGTGTCAGGCGGCAGTTTTTCCGGGTTCTGTCCCAGGTGGGCGTCCTCGTGAAAATGCAGGGCAATCTCATGCCCCTGGCGGCTGAGATCGGACAGGATGGTGTTCTTGCCCTGGCTGGTGACCTGGGTGAACGGTGTTTGCGCGCCCACCGTCATGCGCCCGCCGTGCCGCTCAATGATCCCGGCCACCAGGCGGATATCCTGTACGTGGTGGTTATAGAATTCGCGGGTGAAATAGCTGGGTTTCCGTCCGTTCTTCTCAGCCTGCAGGACAGCGCCGGCCAGGGAGCTGGCTTGCGCGCCAAAAGGCTCGATATGCATTCCGATGCCAAACAGGATTACTGGTACAGTTTGTGCAACCAGTGGATCTGCAGATGGCTGAGGTGCTGCTACACTGGCTGCCGCCTCCGCTCCAACCGCGGCAGTTGAAAAACAGGATGTAAACAAGATGACAAAGAACAGCAAAAAGGATGTCAGGTGTTTCACAGGTTATACCTCCAGGTTATCAAAAGGTCATCTGGTTTCAATATATCAGGGGGCGATGAACCGCCTGCAAGCCGGGTGTAAACAATCTGTAACTTCGCCTCAAATTCTTGTATAATCAATTCAATGATCGAGATTCACATCCCTGGACGGCAAACACTGCAGTTGGAACACCTGGTGAGCGATGTCAACGGCACCCTGGCGCTGGATGGCCAGCTAATCGAAGGCGTGTCACGCTCCATCAAGAACCTGAGAGACCGGCTGCAGGTTCACCTGCTGACGGCCGACACGCATGGGCGGCAGGAGGCCATTGATCGCCAGCTTGGGCTGGTGGCTGTACGCATCCGCCCCGGGGATGAGGCAGGCCAGAAGGCCAGTTATGTGGCCAGCCTGGGCGCCGAGACGGTGGTGGCACTGGGACAGGGCGCCAATGACGCCAGGATGTTGAAAGCCGCCGCCCTGGGGATCTGTGTCCTATCCAGCGAAGGGGCGGCCGTGGAAACCCTGCTTTCCGCAGACCTGGTGGCGCCGGACATCGTGGCGGCCCTGGAACTGTTGGAAAAACCCTTGAGGATCGTAGCGAGCCTGAGAAAATGAGCCTGCCACAGATCGAACTCCAGCCTGACGACCCCGACCGCCTGCCCCCGGCGCGGCGGCGCAGAGCCCGGCGGCTGCTGGCCCCGATGGACGCCAACGAACGCACCGCCCTCCTGGCTCGCCTGACCGAGCGCGTCTTCCCCTCCTTCGATTTCTTTGTGCTCTCCCTGTGGTCAGGGGCGGTGATCAGCATCGGCTTGCTTTTGGATGTCCCGGTGATTATCCTGCTGGGCGCCATCCTGGCCCCCTTCATGGCTCCTGTGATCGGGCTGGCGCTGGGCACTGTGACCGGCTCGGTGCGCTATTTTGTGATCAGCCTGGTGGGCCTGGTAATCGGCAGCCTGCTGGTCATCGCCACCGGCGCCCTGGCCGGCTATGCCGCCCGGGTCTGGCTACCGCTGGATCTGCAGCAGGCCCACCTGCATGCCCAGGTTTACTGGGCAGATTTCCTGGTGCTGGCATTTGGCGCGGTGGTGACCACTGCCACCGTCAGCCACCCGGGACGCAACGCTGCCCTGCCCAGCGTGGCGCTGGCATACGAACTGTACACTCCCCTGGCAGCAGCCGGCTTTGGACTGGGAAGCGGGGTTGAGCACCTGTGGCCCGATGGGCTGGTGGTTTTTGCCCTGCACCTGACCTGGGCGGCGCTGCTGGGCGCCCTCACCCTGGCAATCCTGGGCTACCGCCCTCTGACACTGTTCGGCTACTCCCTGGGCGCCGTGGCAGCCATGGCGGGTGTGATTTTGCTGATTGGCTTCAGCAGTGCCACAGCGGTGATCGGCGCGCAGATCGGCCTGCCCACGCCGATCCCCACCGTTACCCCCTCCCCTACCCTGACCCCCACGCAAACCCTGACGCCCGTTCCTCCAACATCGACTTCGACACCAACAGTTACCATCACCCCCTCACTCACCCCCACCAACACGCCAACCCTTACCGCCACCCCCATCCCCGCCCTGGTTTTTGCTCGTGATGGCGGGGGTGCAATCCTGCGCGACCAGCCCGGCGGGAAACCCATCGGCTCCATCCGCAACCAGCACCTGGTCCAGGTTCTGCCCGAAACTCAAGAGGCAAATGGGATCACCTGGGTGCACGTGATCTCCCCGGATGGCAAAGACGGCTGGGTGCAGCTACCGCTGGTCGCCACCTTCACCCCCACGCCAACACCCTGAGTGTTCTCCTGCTGAAATCATGCCGGGCGGCGCCAACCGGCCGCCCGGTTATCTTTTATTTACCCAGGTGAGCAGGCCCAAAAGCTCCCGGCAGCAGCTGGTCCAGGGTTGTCTCCCACACTATCTTCCCCTCACCGTCCGCAATCAGCACCAGCAGGTCCAGGCCAAACTCAGAGAGCACCTGCCGGCAGGCGCCGCAGGGCGAGCCGCCGTTCCCCGTGACCACGGCGATGGCTTCAAACTTCCGCTCCCCCTCAGAAACTGCTTTAAATACCGCCACACGTTCCGCACACATCCCGGTTGGATGAGCGGCATTTTCCACATTCACCCCGGTCACAATGCGTCCCGAGGCGGTCAGCAGCGCTGCCCCAACCGGATAATTCGAATAGGGAGCATAGGCCAGCTTCCGGGCCTCGAGTGCTGTATGTACCATCCGTTCGCGCAGCTCAGGCGTCATCTTCATTACCTTCCTCCTGCTTCCCATTCTCTTGCTCAGCCATCCATAGCGCCCGCACCTTGCGGATGCGGCGGGCGATGACCTGGTCCACGATCAGTACCAGCCGGCCAATCTCAATCTCCTCCCCCACGTTGGGAACGCGCCCCAGCCGGCCGTATATATACCCTCCCAGGGTATCGGCCTCATCCGTGGTCAGGTCGCTGCCCATGATCTCATTAAAATCTTCCAGTGCAATTTTTCCCAGGAACAGGTAACCTTCCGGCAGTTCCTGGTAAGGCGACTCCTCCCCCTGGTCGTACTCATCCTGGATCTCGCCCAGGATCTCTTCTACAATATCTTCCAGGGTCACCAGGCCAGCCACCCCCCCATATTCATCCACCACGATGGCAATGTGGATGCGCTGTGTTTGCATCTCAGCCAGCAGGCTGTCCACATGCTTGGCCTCCGGCACAAAATTGACCGGGCGGATCAGGTTTTGCAACGACGAAAGATGGGTGTCTTCCTTCCAGAATTTTAACAGGTCCTTGGCATACAGGATCCCCAGCATGTGGTCAACGGTCTCATCAAAGACCGGGATGCGCGAATGCCCGGAGCTGGAGATGGCTTCAATGGCCTCGCCAAGCGGGGTCTGGACATCTAAAGCCAGCATATCGATGCGCGGGATCATGATCTCCCTGACCAGGGTCTCCCCCAGTTGGAAGATGGAATAGATCATGCGCCGCTCCCCTTTCTCCAGCACCCCCTCTTCCTGCCCGGCATCCACCAGGGTCTTGAGCTCGTCCTCTGTGACCGTCACCCCGATCTCGATCCCGGTCTCATTCGGGTGGGTAAAGGCCAGGGGCAGGGCCACAAATATCCACAGCAGGGTCATCAGCACCCCGACCAGGGGGGTCATGCGCAGCGCCCAATCTTCAGGGTTGTGCGCTGCCATCTGTTCCACTCCCCACTCCAACCAGAATAAGAGCAGCAGCCACAGGACCAGGATCAGCGCCATGACCACCGGGTCATGTGAAAATCCGTTCCACACGATCCCCAACACCAATCCCGCCAGGCAAAAGTGAGTGACGCTGGAGGCCAGGTTCAGGGTAGCTTTCAGCCGGTAATACACCCCCAGCACCTGGGTGGTACGCGCCAGCCGCGGCCCCACTTGCTCGCGCAGCGCCAACAGGCGGGCGTGGTTGGTCTGGCTGAAGGCGGCATTCGCCGCCACCAGGCTTAAGTCCAAGGCCAGCCCCAGGAGCAGAGCCAGGAAGAGCAGCGCTTCAGTCAAGCTTCTCCAATTTGCGCAGCGGCCGCGCCGGCACACCAACCACCAGGGTATGGGAGGGCACATCTTTGGTCACCACGGCTCCTGCGCCCGTACGCGCTCCCTCGCCCAGGGAAACTGGGGCTACCAGCATGGTATCTGAGCCGATAAAGACGTTTGGCCCAATATCCGTATGGTTCTTCTTGCTCCCATCAAAGTTACAGGTAATGGTTCCGGCGCCAATGTTAACCTCGGTGCCAATGGTCGCGTCGCCGATGTAAGAGAAATGACCCATCTTGGTCCCGGGTCCCAGGTAAGAGTTTTTCACCTCGCCAAAATTGCCCATGTGAACCCCATCAGCCAGGTGCGCCCCTTTGCGCAAATGCCCGAAAGGTCCCATATCCACGTGGTCTTCAAGCACCGCCTTTTCCAGCACCGAGGAGAATACTTTACACTGGCTGCCCACCCGCGTATCGCGCAGCAGCGAATTCGGGCCAATGGTGCACTCCTCGCCAATGGTGGTATTTCCCTGGAGATACGTGTTGGGCCAGATCACCGTGTCCTGCCCGATGGTCACCCCGGGCTCGATATATGTAGTCTGCGGGTCAATGATCGTCACCCCGCGCAGCATCCACTCGGTATTAATGCGATAGCGCATCACCGCCTCGGCCTCCGCCAGGTGCAGGCGGTTGTTGATGCCAATCAGCTCAGTCCGGTCCTCGATCACCCGGGCCTGGACACGATAGCCATCTTGCACCGCAATTTCGACGATATCCGTCAGGTAATACTCCCCTTTCGGTGAAAGCTGGATGCGCTTCAACGCCTGCCACAGCCAATCTGCCCGGAAGCAATAAAACCCGGCGTTCAGCTCCGTGATTTTCTTCTGCTCCGCGGTGGCCTGAGCCTCTTCTACCACCGCCAGCACCTCGCCGCCCGGTCCGCGCAGCACCCGCCCAAAGCCATGCGGGTCATCAGCGATCACTGTCAGCAGCGTCACCGGTCCGCTGTTTTGAACCTGCGCCTCCACCAGCCGCTGCAGCGTTTCGGCGCGCACCAGGGGCATATCCGCATACAACACCAACACCAGGTCCGTCTTTCCGCTCAGGACGCTTTCCGCCTGCATCACGGCATGCCCGGTACCCAGCTGGTTTTCCTGGACCACATAGCTGGCGGCCTCGCCAACGACCTGCTGCGTCTGTTCAGCGCCGTGACCGATCACCAGCACCGGCTTCTCTCCCGTGACGCGGGTGGTGGCTTCCAGCGTGTAGCTCACCATCGGCTTACCCGCCAATGGGTGCAGAATCTTGGGCAGTTTTGACCGCATACGCGTGCCCTGTCCAGCAGCTAAAATTACGGCTGTTGTCTTCATAATATCTCCCGGGTTAAAAAATGACGAGCACTGCGCCGCATCTTTCCTCAGCACAAAGCTCGTCTAATCGTAAAGCAATCATCCTTAACGATCCCCCGGCTGCCTGAGCCCAATCAGCAGGACACAGGCACCCGTGGGAGAAACCAGGCTGGGGCGCTTGGATTCGAACCAAGATAGACGGATCCAAAGTCCGTTGTGCTGCCATTGCACTACGCCCCAATCTTTCTTTCACTGCCTCGCAGGGCAGGCGAATTGTAACATAAGCCCAATAAAGATGGCAAGCATAAATTCAGCCTGGCAGGATGCAGAAATTTACTCAGGTGCCAGCCCTTTCTTTTTCGCCTGGCGATAATCAAAGACATCACTGCGGCGGCTGGACCGCAGGCTCTCATCTTCCGCTGCAGCTTCCCAAAACGCATCCACCTCGCCCGGCTGATACGCCTGGCCCGTTGGCCCACCCAGCAGCGCATCCACCACCGACGCCAGGTCCTGATCGGCCTGGATATCCGCCAGGCTGATCTCTGGCTCAGGCGCAGGCTCTTTTTTGACTTCTGGCCGGGAGGCCAGGGAGGGGAGCTCCGCCGCCAATTCACGCACCGCCTGCACAGCCCTTTCAGCCCAGGCCATGTCTTTCCCAGCGCGCGTCAGTAGAACCACCGCCGAGCCATTCTTTAACCACAGCGCCAGGAAGCCCGCATTCCCACCGTACCAGGAGATGGGATAATCTGACGAATCTCCAATCGCCCGCTGCAACTGCCAGGCGCCAGCCAGCCAGCCAGCCAGGGCCTTCAGTTGGTCGGGCTGGCCAGCCCAGGGGGGCCAGCTTTCGGTAATAGCATGGAGTTGCTGATTGGCATCAAACAAAGCCACCGCCTGCGCACCAGTCCGCCGGGCTGCGGTCCGCAGCACCTGATCCACGCCAGGGGCCTCTTTTTGCTTCTCGACTTCCGCCTGTTTTGGCTCATTTCTCCCAGTTTCTTTCAGGCAGCGCTCAACGGTCTTGAGCAAATCCAGGATATCGACTGGTTTAATGAAGTAAGCATCTGCCTGACCTTCCGCGACCTGGCGGCGGATCTTTGGATCAGTCAGGCCCGTCACCAGGATCAACTTTAATGACGGATTTCTCTTCTTAGCGCGCTCAATTAGCTCTAATCCCGATATTCCCGGCAAGCCCACGTCTGCGATCAGGAGATCGAGCGGCTGGCCTGATACCACCAGCATGGCTTCCTCACCGGATGGCACATCCACAATGCGATAGGCGGCATTAAATGTTTCCAGGGCAGAACGAAACAGGCGGCGGATGTCGCTCTGGTCATCAACAATCAGGATATGGTATTCCAGTTCTTTCATCAATAACTCAAATCGAGGCTGGCGTTGGTTATGGATTCTACCACTTTCCCCATACCAACGGCAGCCTCGACAGGATTCAAGACAGGAAGTTGAAGAACTATGTCACCCGCCAGCAGGCGACCCAGTGATCGGGGCTGATTTCGAGGAGAGGTGGCTCACGCTGCGAACACTCATCCATCGCCACCGGGCAGCGCGGGTGGAAATGGCAGCCCTTGGGTGGGTTCACCGGGCTGGGCACGTCACCCTGGAGGATGATTCGCTCGCGCTTCACCGTGGGGTCAGGGATGGGGATCGCCGACATCAGCGCCTTGGTATACGGATGAAGGGGGTTACGGAACAGCTCGTCCCGCCCGGCCATCTCAACGATCTTGCCCAGGTACATTACCGCCACCCGGTCTGAGATGTGCTCCACAACGCTCAGGTTGTGGGCAATAAACAGGTAGGTCAGCCCAAATTCAGCCTGAAGATCTTTGAGGATGTTCAACACCTGCGACTGGATGGAAACATCCAGGGCGGAAACAGGCTCATCGGCGATAATAAACTTGGGCCGCAACGCCAGGGCACGGGCAATGCCAATGCGCTGCCGCTGCCCACCTGAGAACTCATGCGGGTAGCGCCGGGCATGATAGTCTTCCAGTCCCACCTTGCGCAGCATCTCAATCACCACATCGTAGCGATCCTTCGAACTGCCAATATTATGGATCACCAGGCCTTCAGCTACCGATTCGCCAATGGGCATGCGGGGATCCAGGGATGCGTAAGGATCCTGGAAGATGATCTGCATATTTCGCCGCATGGCTTTCAATTCTGAACCGCGCAGGCTGAACACATCCTGACCATCAAAAAAGACCTTGCCCGAGGTCGGCTCGGTCAGGCGCAGCATGGTGCGGCCAACGGTCGTCTTGCCGCAGCCCGACTCCCCTACCAGGCCCACCGTCTCACCTTCGCGGATGGAAAAGCTCACATTATCCACCGCCTGCACCCAGGCTACCACCTTCTGAAAA
>CAIQIV010000537.1 GCA_903871905.1 uncultured Chloroflexota bacterium
AGGCGAGGCGCAGGCTTTTTCGAACCTGGTTGAGACGTATCAAAGACCCGTGTACAACCTGTGTTACCGCATGCTGGGTAACGCAGAGGATGCTGAAGATGCTGCCCAGGAGACCTTCTTGCGCGCTTACAAGGCCATCCAGCGTTATGACAACAGCCGTTCGTTTATCACCTGGCTGCTTTCCATCGCCGCCCATTACTGCATCGACGAGATCCGCCGGCGGCGTTATGCCACCATCTCATTGGAGGACCTGCCGGTCCCCGATGTGCCGGACGTCACGCCGGGCATGGAGAGCCGCCTGGGCCTGAAGGAAGAGCAGCAGCGCGTGCGCCGGCTGCTGGAGGTGCTGGACCCGACCGACCGGGCGGCGGTGATCATGTATTACTGGTACGATTTTTCATACGAGGAGATCTGCCAGGCCCTGTCGCTCAGCCTGAGCGCGGTGAAGAGCCGTCTGCACCGCGCCCGGCGGGCGATGGCGCTGCGCTGGCAGGCCCAACCCAACGGCGGCGCGCCGGCAGAAAGGATCGCTCATGAACCACAAGCTGTTTGAAGAATGGATCTTACAGGATGGCCCGCCTCCCCAGGATGAGCGCCTGGGGCTGCAGGAGCACCTGCAGGAGTGCGGGGAATGCCGCCAGCTTGCCGACGCCTGGCGCAGCGCCGAGCTGCAGCTGCGGCGCGCCTCGCAGGCTGCCCCGGCGGCGGGTTTCACCGCCCGCTGGCAGGCGCGCCTGGCGGCGGACCAGCAGCGCCTGCAGCGCCGCCAGAGCCTGGCAGTGCTGGCCTTTGCCCTGGGGGCGGCGGCGCTGCTGCTGGGCAGCCTGCTGCTGGTGGCCATCCCTGCTGCCGGCTCGTGGAACCTGTATTTCTGGTCCTGGCTCTACCGCCTGCTGCAGACGGCAGCCGTGATGATCTCGCTGCCGCTGTTCCTGCTCTCGCTGCTGCGAGCGGCGTCCCAGGTGGTGCCGCTGGCCGGTTGGGTGCTGGCGGCGGGTGTGATGTGCCAGATGATGGTCTTGTGGGTGGTTTCCCTGCGTATGCTCACCCAGCCAAGGAGGATCGGATGAAACGAACCTGGAATTTCTGGACGGTTGTGTTGGTGCTGCTGCTGGCACTGGCCCTGCCAGGCAGCGCCCTGGCCCAGGGCCAATCGGGGGATAAGTTTGTCTTCGGCGGCGCCTATACCCTGGCGGAAGGCGAGACGCTGGATGGCGGCCTGTATATCTTTGGCGGCATGGCCACCCTGCAGGCCGGCTCGCACGTGACGGGCGAAATTGTGCTTTTCGGCGGCACGTTGAGCATTGCCGGCGAAGTGGATGGCAGCGTCACCGCCCTGGGCGGGCTGGTCACCCTGGAGGAGACGGCGGTGATCCAGGGAGACCTGTCCTCGGCTGCCACCCACGTGCAGCGGGCGGAGGGGGCGATCGTGGAAGGCAAGGTGATCACCGGCGGCGAGAATGGGGCGCTGGATGTGCCTCTGCCCGGGAACCTGGATCTGCCCGACCTGAGTGGTATCTTTAACCCGATCTGGGCGGTGCTGTGGTACCTGTTCCGCTCCTTCCTGTGGGCGGCCCTGGCGGTGCTGGTGGTGCTCTTCCTGCCGCGCCACACGGGCACGGTGTCCGGGGCGATCACCAGCCAGCCGCTGATCTGCGGCGGCGTCGGCCTGCTGACCGTGGTGGTGGCGCCGGTGGCGCTGCTGATCATGACCGTTACCATCATCCTCATCCCGGCGGTGCTGCTGGGCCTGCTGCTGCTGCTGCTGGCCTGGGCTTTTGGGGTGATCGCCCTGGGAGCCGAGGTGGGGCGCCGCCTGGCGCTGGGTCTGAAGCAGGAGTGGGCGCCGGCGGTGGCGGCCGGGGTGGGCACGCTGCTGCTCAGCCTGGTGCTGGAAGGCGTCAGCGCCCTGGTGCCATGCATCGGCTGGCTGGCCCCGGCGCTGGCCGGGATGCTGGGGCTGGGGGCAGTGCTGCTCACCGTCTCCGGCACCCGCCCATACCCGCCGGTGGACCCGCTGGGCTCTCACCCTGGCCTGGCTCCCGTCCCGGCAGTCCCCCCGCCTGCCGCGCCGCCCTCGCCCGACCCCTTCCTCGGCCCCGACCCGCTGGACGAGCCGGGGGGGCGCCCGCAGTCCTGAGCGCCGCCCCTCCCTTGTCTGAACCGGGATTGATGGGATGGCCGGATGGGCAGGATAGTACCCC
>CAIQIV010000538.1 GCA_903871905.1 uncultured Chloroflexota bacterium
AGGCAGGCTTCCGCCGCCAGGGCGACCAGCTTCTCTCGGATCGTCCAGTGTTTATGCCACCCCCGGCTGTCCCAGACCTCACCGGCCAAATTGTCGCCGCCGTAAAGGATTTGTCCCAAGGGCACATCCCGAAATTGGGCGACGGCAAACATGGCCGCTGCTTCCATTTCCACGGCCAGACAGCCTTCGGCTTTGCGCCGGGCCACCTTGGGCCGGGTCTCGCGGTAAATGGCGTCAGTTGTCCAGGTTTTAGTCAGCAGGTACTCCACTCCGTGCTGCTGCAAAATGGTTTCAATCGCTGTTATGGCTGCGGGATGAGCGGCGACTTCACGAGCCGGGGGCAGGTAATGATACGAAGTCCCTTCATCCCGGATGGCCCAGGTTGGAATGAGCAAATGGCCCAGGGCTATATCCCGATCCAGCACCCCGGCTCCTCCACAGGCGATAAACTTGCAGCAGCCCAGGGCGATAACTTCTTCCAGTATCGCCGCGGCAAAGGGCGCGCCTATCCCCGGTTGAAACAGTGCCACTGTTTGATCCCCGTAGCTGAAAGCATAAACGGGGTGAACCCCCATTTCGCTGCGCAGATTTTTGAGCAGAGTCAATCGCCCTTCGGTAACAAAGTGGTCTATCACATTCTGAAAGAAGCAGATAACGCCGTGTTCGGGCATTCCGGTCAGCGGTTTGAGCAGCCGCTTGGGTTCGATGATGGCTTCTGCGGTTGGGTCGTGTTCCAGGATGGGAAATGAGGCATCCATATCACACCTGCCAAGGTTTCCTTGATATTGAGCGGTTTGAGTATAGTTCATCCCCCGTTCCCTACCAAAATGACCCATTGATTTCTCTCAGCTCGACTCAATGGGTCCGGGTGTCAGGGTACAGCGAGGTTTAGAGCAGGTTAGGGGTGAAGAGCAGGCGTCAGCAGTTCATCCAGGTCCAGAGGGCTGCCCCGACCTGGCTCGCGCCGCAGCGACAGTGCTTCCTGGGGACAGCGGGACACGCATACCCCACAACCCATACATTGAGCCGGGTCAATCTCCGCCAGCCCCTCCGACAGGCTGATCGCCCCAAACTGGCAACTCTCGACACAGAGGCCGCAGCCCAGGCAAACAATCTCATCTACCTGGCCGACATACCCAGAGGCAGCCAACATCGGGATGCCGTTGCGCTGGGCCTGCATGGCCCCACAGCAGCAGGCGCAGCAGTTGCAGAGGGCATAAAAGCGACCCAACAGCGCGTCTTTGAAAAAGGCGTGATGGACGTGGCCCCGGGCATGTTCTGCTTCCAAAATGGCCACAGCTTCTTCGACCGTGATCCGGCGGGCGCGGGTGGGGTGGTGTTCGGCCATAAAGCCGGCAAACGGGTCGCCGATAATCAGGCAGACATCGAGCGGCAGGCAGGGGTTGGGCCGGTTTTTTCGGCAGGGACACTCCAGCACGACAATCTGCTGGGGGTAGCTCAGCACCAGATCGCGGGCATGACCATAAGGGATGACCTGTTCCAGGTTGGTCAAATTGATTTCCTGGTTGATCGTCACCAGCCGCCGAGCAGCAGGCAGAGACACGACTTTGCCGTGATAGGTATCGGCAATAGTCATGGGATTGGGGCCGGCAGAGGTGGTTGGCCGCAGATGGGTCAGGCGGAGCAGACCAGAGGCCAGAGGAGCCAGCCAGCGGGTCAGGGGATGACGGCCTGTACCAAGACCAATGTACAGATAGGGCCAGCGCATATAAACATAGCCGTGTAGCCAGTCGAATAGGGAAAAATCGGGGGTACACCGGGCCTCCCGGATAAAGGCCCAGGTAGAGGGCCGGAAAAAGTGAAACCACCGTTGGTTGTCCATAATCTGCGAGCCTCCTATAGCGATACAAATCGTGGCAGCCGGGTAACTAAATGGGTGTTCAGGCTCATTATATCAGACGATCCTGTATTGGTGCTAACGCCCCCCTTATTTAGAGAATGTGCAAATCATTAACTTTCGGTTCGCTTATTTTTAAGGGGGAATTGAGAAATTCCCCGTCAGGTTAGTATAAATGTCCGTAGAGAAATCC
>CAIQIV010000539.1 GCA_903871905.1 uncultured Chloroflexota bacterium
AGCAAAAGCCAGGACAGAACCTCCGGGGCGTGTTGCTGCTGCCATTTCTTCCAGTACGCTTAACGGGTTGCTGATCCACAGCAGAAAAAAATGGCAAAAGATAATGTCGAAACCCGCGGCGCAAAAGGGCAGGCTGTATGCATCGCCGTGCACGAGGTGGCTTGCAGCCAGGTGAGAGTGGGCATATTTGAGAAAGGATGGGGCAATATCCAGACCGTAAACCCCGCAGCTGGCAGGAGCTGAAGCTTCCAGAGATTCAAGCAAAGCCCCGGTACCACAGCCAACCTCCAACACGCGCCGGGCCTGCGCGAGCCCGGCGCGCTCAAACAGAAAGCGTCTTAGGTCTGCGGTCCAAGCCGCCTGGTGGATGAAACGGCTATGCCAGGCCTCGGGGGAGCGGTGCACGGTAAGGGCTTAGGGCCAGATCTTATCCCAGGGGTCAGTGAGCATATTACCCAATACCCGGTTGATCCCCTGGGCGGGCAGTACGTCCCCATCTGGCTCAATGTACAGCCAGGCGCGCCCTGCCCCCTGGGTGCGTTCGTGCTCTTCAACCTCCAGGGCAACCGGGTGATTAGCGGAATAGGGCACTGGCAGATCCCAGACAAGCTGCATCCCCAGGGTGGCGGCAAGCTGCGTGGCGGACTGCAGCACCGCAAGGTGCTCCCGATTATTAATGGAAAGCGAAACGGCACGCACGCCCAGGTCAGCCAGGCGGTGTAGCAGGTTGCTCACCTTTCCGGCGGTTTGTTCGTCGATGGTCAGGTGTACTGCCAGGAAAATATCTGCAGCAATGGTTTTTCCTATTGCCTCCCAGGCCCGATCCTGATCAGGCTGGAGCAGGATCATCGTATGGTCCAGACCGGTGTTGAGCAGTCGGTCCAGGTATGGTGCGTCAGCAAAGCGCATCCCGTCACTGAGCACACCCGTGACCAAATCATTTGCCTCAGCATAGGCGATCAACTCCGGTAAATCCTCTCGCAGCGTGGGTTCTCCCCCAGTAAAGACGATGTGAGGGATGCCAGCCAGCTTTGCTTTATCGAGGATCGTTTTCCATTCCGAGGTGGACATCTCCTGGCGGACTCGATCAACAGGGGCGGCGCTGGCAGCGGCTGATTCGGGCAGCCGGTAGGTGATGGCGCAGTCCAGGCGGTAGGGTGCAGTAATATGCCCGGACAGAGGGATTTTACGTTCAAAGTCCAGGAAAGTGACAGGGTCCAGGTCTGGAGTTTCGATCAAAGTCTGGATGCGGTCGATGAAACTCTGGTAATCCTTGCGCGCCTGGGACTCATCAACATGATAGCGCTGCGCCATTTGAGAGGCCGCTTCATTCACCGACTTGTTCATTACCAGGTTGTAGGCATATTCAGCGGCGGTATGGTTCAGGTGGAGAATGGTGGCGGCATTGATGATCAAGATCCCAGACCCGTCTTCCTCCAGCCGCAGGTGCAGCCGGTAATTGCGAGGATCGTTGGCTGGGGACTTGTAGTGATAATTCCCGGCAGGAAGAGGATGGATGGGGGTAAACAGGGTTCGTAGTTTTGAAAAGAAGTTCGCCATAGTTCAACTCATTTCTTGGTTTTGCTGCTTGAGTGGACAACCTCCACCACATTCGGGGAGCAGGGCGCACCCATCGCAGCGCGAAGCGGCCTGCCGCCTCTCGCGCAACGAGATGCACAGCTCATGGTTCCAGATCTGTTCCCAGGGGTCGGACAGAAAATTGCCCAATGACTGGTAATAGGATTGGCAGGGGATAGCACTGCCATCAGGTTCGATACACATGTTGTATAAAGCAGCGGTGCAGCCTTTAACCCCAAGTTCCAGATCCACCGGATCAAAATGGCAGTATTCCGTAGGGGTGTACCAGATCAACCTTTGGCCGCGTTCGGCGGTCTTCTGCCGGGCCAGGGAGAGTAGAGGGACCAGCTCGGTTTCATCCAGGCCTGAACCAGCCGACAGGCCGCGACCAGAATAAATAAGGGCGTTGAGGCCAACAGTTGGAACCCCCTCTTTCGCCAGGAAATCCAGACTGTCGTGGAGAAAAGGGGCATTGAGTGTAAGCAAAGTGGTGTTGGTCATCACGTAAAGAGGCGTGACCAGCACATTGCGCAGACCGGCAACTGTTTGCTGCCAGGCGCCACGCGCCTGCACCATTTCATCGTGGATCGCAGGCAGGTGTGATTCTAGTGTAATCTGTACATGGTCAAGTCCGGCTTCTACCAGCCGAGCGACGTAATCCGGGTCTTTGAGACGCCGTCCGTTGGTGTTGAGCCCGGTGATCTGTCCATTACGCTGAGCATGGGCGATCAGCTCAGGCAGGTCGACCCGCAACGTGGGCTCGCCGCCGGTGAAGACGACATGGGGAATGCCAATTTGCCACAGATGATCCAGGATGTGCTTCCATTGCTGCGTATCCATCTCCGGGTAAGTGCGGGGCCGGGCATTGTAACAGTGCGAGCAGTCGTTGTTGCAGCGGTAAGTGAGCGCCAGGTCCATGCGGTAGGGAGCAGATGGGCGGGTGCTGAAAGGTGGGCAAATATCCAGGTCCATGTCATGAACCGGGCAGGCGCCGTCTGGTCGGCAGAGCTCGGAGATCTGGCTGGTGAGCAGCGCATAGTCATCGGATGCCTGGCTTTTTTGTACCTGGTACTTCCGGGTAATGGCTTTCAGCGCCTGATCCTGGGGTGTTTCCTCCAGGGCAAGGCGCGCCATAAATGCTGCAGTTGGGTTGAGGTGCATGATACGATTGGCATTGACCATTAGCAGCCCGCTGCCATCTGTGTCAATTCTCAGATGAACCCGGCTGCGCTCGCCCGGTCCCTGCCGGTCAAATGTCAGCAGGGTGGGTGTGGATATCCTGGTCTGGGTATGAGCATTGGTCCAGCCCAGGCCGTGCAGCTTATGGCGCAGCTGGTCGAAAACAGCCAAATTATCTGCCTCCCCCAGCACAGGCGCAAGCGCAGCCGGCGCAGGCGCAGGCGCAGCCACCTCCGCCGCCGCTCCGGCCGCTGCTGGTGCTCACCGGCACCGGATTGGTTTTCTGGGTGATGGAACTGGTGAAATCAGTGATGTTGCCAATCACGCTGCCAGCCATCTGCTGGGTGCCCAGGACCACCGATGCTGCAAATGAAGACCCCGGAAGTTGGGGAAGTGAAATACTCGCGCCTCCCCCGCTGCTGCTGGGGGTTGAAGTGGGCGTCGATGGCCGGTAGACTGGATCGTAACGTCCCCACCAATGCGGGACATACACCGGCCCGCTGCGAAAGACATCGCGCGTCCGGTCTTCATAGTGCTTATCCAGCATGGTCCATTCCATCACCTCATCAAACCTCTGGCTCTTCACCTCAGGTGTTTCGGCTTTCTCAACTTCCTGCCAGGCGCGCTGGATAATGCCGCGATAATACTCCTGTGTTTCGCGGCGGCTGAAGCCTTTCATCTTTTGGGCCACCGATTGGACCAGATCAATCATCATTTCCTGCATTGCCTTACGCCTGTTCTTCTCATCTTTCTCCATGGCGCTTAGGAACTGGGTTTCGTAGGCAAACAGGCCTTCAGGCAGGGGATGGCTGGCCTTGATCTCCAGAGGGTCGCGTTTGACCACCGTGGCTGCGTCCTTCTTAATTGTGCTGAACAAGATCATGGTCAAGATTTTATCCAGGGGCTGTTCAAGCAGGATAGCGGCTTCGATCGCTGTCAGACCACGCTTGATTCCATGGCCCTCGATGGCAATCTTGGGTGGCAGATACTGCAGTTTACGCTTCTGAGCGCTTTTCACCGAGAAAAAAGACGAGCCCAAGATCAACCCCAGGATGCCGAAGCACCAAAACAGGCCCCAACAGGTATCCGGATCGATGCCCAGGGATTGAAAGAAATCTGGTCTCTGGATGGCGCTGTTCGGCACATACCCGCTGGGAAAAGATGCGCCGAAGGTGTACTGCTTTGAGGCTGAAGCGTCTGGATTGGTCCAGGAATAGACCACATTCCCATTTTCATCCAGGCTCGTTTGAGGCTCAGCCGGGAAACCGGAGGGGGCTTTGTGCCAGCGCGGCTCTTCCGGCTTCACACCTGGTGGTAAATGGAAGGCAACAGTTAGGTTGGATGGTCCATGCACATACTGTTCACCGAACCAGGTCGGCGAATAGACGATGCTGGCATAATTGGCGTCGCTCGAGTCCGGGTAAAGCACCTTCCCAATCTGCCCAACCCGCACGCGCACCTGCCCGGTCTGGCCAGGTTGTATGGCGTTGGCGCCTAATCCGATCGCCACCCCGGTACCCGAACCCTGGTAACCTGAGGAGGATATATCGGACACAGGAACGCCGTTGACCTCGGCAGTGATGCTGGATTCGCGAAAACTGTTATTGGGCAGGCCTACATCTACAAAGTCAATTGGCGAGGCGGTCAAATCATTGGTAAATACAAGCACAATATCTGCAGAGGCGGTGCCATCCGGGTTGACGTAGTAGTTGACTACCTGCTTGGGGAGCTGAAAGGAATAGGTCTGGGCCAACACACTCCCAGCAGGGATCAGGAGTAGGATGAGGGTAATTACAGAAAACCAGAAACGGAATTTGCGCATCATATCCTCCAGGTCGTTTACCATTTCGGTTCTTCAGTCAGTTGGTAGGTCGTATTACAGTAGGGACAGGAAACCATTGGCGCTCCTGCAACCATCTTGATGTTTTCTGAGGATAGCGTTCCACCACAGGATTGGCACTTCATGGTATCTAACTTGACGTCACCCGGCAGATCGATCTTGAGGGTGACAGATTCCTGCTGAGCGGTAGCTTTTTGCCGACCAGCAAACCAGATCAGGCCAAAACCGATCCCAACGGTGATCACGCCAATCAGGATCCAGGCCGGGGAGCCCTGTGGGCTAAATGCGCCCCAGATAAATAACACACCGAAGAATATCAGGATTGCAGCTGCAATATAGGCAATGATTTTGATAGCGCTCATTTTCACCTCAACATAACCATTATCCTCTCCAGTTTACCCGGTTTATGCCCGGATGACAATTGATCATTTTCCTTGCTTTGTCATGATCTCTACGAAGAAAGGAGAGGTCCCGTTGCACCCGGTGGAAGAAATTAAATCCGATCGGCCCAGTAAAAAAAGAGCTCCTCTGGTTATCAGGGATTTGCTTTGCTTGGCTTGCAGGCGCTTTGGTTCAACTGCGGTTGCAAGAATAACCTCCAGCAAGCGGGGTCTCGGATGTCAGCGACTGTTCGATTGGGGACGGGTAGATATTGGCAGATAACTTGATGAAAACAGCCCGATCCCGGACAATGGGATGAAGACCAGGGCTGCAAAGAGGAGCGCCAGGCACCGGCGTATTCTGCGGAGCATCAGCCTTCAAATCGGTATCCAGCGCCTCGCACAGTGACAATACGGATAGGCTCAGCCGGGTTGGCCTCGATTTTTTCTCTCAACCAGCGGATATGGACATCAACCGTCCGGCTGCCGCCGCTGAACTCCCATCCCCAGACCTTTTCAAGAAGCCTCTCCCGCGATAACACCTGGCATGTGTGGCGCGCCAGAAAGAACAGCAAGTCAAATTCCTTGGGCTTGAGAGCCAGAGGTTGATCATCCAAGAAAACTTCACGGCGAGTCAAATCGAGAACCAGGTTGTCCAGGCGGATCATTTCCCTGGGCAGGACAGCTTCCGTGTTGATCTCTTCCCGCATGAAACGAGCGCGGCGCAGCTGCGCCTTAACCCTGGCCAGGAACTCGCGCATGCTGAAAGGTTTGGTCAAGTAATCATCTGCACCCATCTCTAACCCGGCGGCACGATCATTTGCATCATCGTAAGTGGTCAATACCAGAATGGGAATTTTCATCTCCTGCCTCAGAATTCGGCAGACATCAAACCCATCCATGACTGAGGGCATAATGTCCAGGACGATCAGGTCTGGGTTCATCTGGCGAGCTTTATGGATGGCTGACTGCCCATTTGTTGCAGTAAAGACCTGGTAACCGCTGCAGGTCAGATTGTAAGCCAGGGTTTCCAGAAGCGCTGGTTCGTCTTCGACAACCAGGATGGTTTCAAGCATTTAAGACTTTCAATTTCTGGGTAAGAGCTGAATTCGAAGGCTCAACCAGGATGGTGCCATCCGGAAACAAAATTGTGGGGATACTGCGGAATCCACGGTTCGTCTTGATCACATATTGCTCGGCTTCTTTATCCTTATCAATATCAATCCATTCATACGAAACCTGGCTTTGGTTGAGTATGCGTCGCGCTCGTTTGCAATCCCCGCACCAATCAGCACCATAAATAATAATGTTTGGTTTTTCCATCTAAGCCATCCTCGTCGGCAAGGTGTGATGTGCTGTACATCGATTTCTTGTGAATCATAAGCAGGATAAATTATACATGACTTCTGATTGCCTATTATGGAAGCGCGCCAGGAATATTGTCGGCTTTTCCCTGACCGGGGAGAAAACTGACCGGATCAGGAATTGCTAGAATCGGCGAGGTTCTTTATATGGTATATTGGAGGCCGAGGCTGTTTGTGGTTCGCTGGTTTGTGGAAACCAATTGAATTTGTGTGGAGCTGGAGAGTGTCGCGCTTTTCTAAGTTTGCCTGGTTTGCGGTTCTTTATAATGTGGCAGTGATCCTGTGGGGTGCATTTGTCCGCGCTACCGGCTCTGGTGCAGGATGTGGAAGTCACTGGCCTCTATGCAATGGGGAAATCATTCCTCGTTCTACCCAGATCGAAACGATCATAGAGTTCATGCACCGTATCACCAGCGGCTTGTCGCTGGTGATAGTGCTCTTGCTGCTTGTCCTGGCATTTCGGCTCTATCCGCCTTGGCACAGGGTTCGTTTGAGTGCAGTCTGCTCCATAGTTTTTATCATAACAGAGGCCCTGGTCGGCGCAGGCCTGGTTCTTTTTCGCTGGGTGGCTCAAGACGCATCAAATGGTCGGGTCATCTCTATGGCGTTGCATTTAGTCAACACCTTCCTGCTGGTTGCCTCCCTGGTGCTGACCGCCTGGTGGTCCCAGCGCAGGGATAATTATTCTTTTACCTTTTCCGCTGGAAAGGCCGTTCCCCTGGGCCTCGGGTTCCTGGGGATCATGTTCCTGGCTGTCAGTGGATCGGTAACAGCCCTGGGGGACACCCTGTTCCCGGCCAGCTCCCTTCTCGAAGGGATGCGCCAGGATTTTTCTCCAACGGCCCATTTCTTGCTGCGCTTGCGGATCTGGCACCCGATCCTGGCCATTGGCGTTGGCTTTGGCCTGGTGTTTTTGGTTGGCCTGCTGGGTATGCTGAGTGAAATAACCCTGAATAAGCGGCTGGCGGCGATCCTGGCGGGAGTCTATCTTCTTCAACTCGCGGCTGGGGTGATCAATTTACTGTTACTGGCTCCAGTTTGGCTGCAAATCGTGCATCTTTTCCTGGAAGTATGCGTGTGGATCACGCTGGTGCTCTTCTCTTCTGAGACTCTGGAAATAAAGGAGGTCTAAGCTGCTCATGATACTGCCTGATGGGAACGCAGACAAAGAACGTTTACACTCCTTGCGCCAGGAGATTAATTTTCATAACTATCGATATCACGTGTTGGATGCCCCGTTGATTAGTGATTATGAATATGACCGGCTTCTGGCAGAACTGAAGCGGATAGAATCTGAACACCCGGAGTGGGTCACTCCCGATTCGCCCAGCCAGCGCACGGGGGGTGCCCCGGTCGATAAGTTTGAGAAAATTGCTCACCCGGCCCCGATCTTGAGCCTGGCGAATGCCTTTGGTGCACAGGATGTGCAGGCATGGTTTACCCGCATCCGGAAGTTGGATGAGAGGGTTGACCCGGCTGAGTTTGTGGTTGAGCCAAAAATTGATGGGTTGACAGTAGTGTTGCACTACAGGGATGGCAGCTTTGTCCTGGGAGCGACGCGGGGGGATGGGGAGATCGGTGAAGATATCACTGCCAATTTACGCACTATCCGTGCCCTGCCGCTTCGCTTGCCGGTCAACCCCGGAGGGCCGAAAGCCCCGCAGTATCTGGTGGTTCGAGGGGAAGTGTTTATCAACATCCGGGACTTTGAACAGTTGAATACCCGCTTGCAGGAAGCCGGTGAGAAGACCTATTTGAACCCACGCAATACTGCCGCTGGATCGCTGCGCCAGTTGGACCCTGGGCTGACGGCGACGCGCCCGCTCACGCTCCTGACTTATGCGGTCGTCAGCAGCAGCGATTCTCTGCCGGTCACGCAGTGGGAAACACTGTCCTTTCTCAATTCATTGGGGTTCCCGGTTTTCCCGGGAATTACGCTGCACCCCACTCTCGAGACTACCATTGAAGAATGCGCTGCCTGGCAAGAACGGCGGGATACATTGGCGTTTGAGGCAGATGGCGTGGTGATTAAGTTGAATGACCTGCGCCTGGCTGCAGATCTGGGCGTGGTGGGGAAAGACCCACGCGGGGCGATTGCCTATAAGTTCCCAGCTCGAGAGGTGACGACCTGGTTGAAAGATGTGGGGGTGAATGTTGGCAGGACCGGGGTTTTGACGCCTTATGCCATCCTGGAACCGGTTGAGATCGGTGGGGTGGTGGTCAAGCAGGCCACACTGCATAATTTTGATTATATTCGAGAGAAGGATATCCGCGTTGGGGATCGGGTACGCGTCAAGCGTGCTGGGGATGTGATCCCTTATGTGATTGGGCCGCTGGAGGAACTGCGCAAGGGAGATGAGCAGGTCTACCAGCCGCCTGAGTCCTGCCCGGCTTGTGGTGAAAAGGTGGAGAACCTGCCAGGCGAGGTCGCCTGGTATTGTGTAAACAGTGCCTGCCCTGCGCAACTGATCCGCAACGTGGAGCATTTTGTCTCGCGGGTCGCCATGGACATTGTGGGTCTGGGGATCAAAATTGTTGAGGCGCTGGTGAATGAAAAATTGGTTCGCGATGTGGCTGACCTGTATACATTGCAGCGCGAGGACTTGCTGCGTTTAGAGGGTTTTGCTGATAAAAAGGCGGATAACCTGCTGCTGGCCATCGAGCAGTCGAAAGAAAAGCCGCTGTCCCGGCTGATCGCTGCCCTGGGGATCCGGGGTGTGGGCGAGGTCATGGCTGCTGACCTGGCCCGTTACTATCCGGACCTGGCGGCGCTAAGCAGGGCCAGCAGTGAGGATTTGCAGATGATCGATGGGGTTGGGCCGAATATCGCCTGTGCCATTGTGGACTGGTTTGCACAGCCCGCCAACCGGCAGGTGATTGAGAAACTCCACCATGCTGGGGTCTGGCCGGTGAACGTCAGCCGCAGCCTGGAGGCCAGTGG
>CAIQIV010000540.1 GCA_903871905.1 uncultured Chloroflexota bacterium
CTGTCACCGTGTACACCGCCCCATCCGCCGGTGGGTCAAAGCCAAGCTGCGCCTGGGCGCCCCAGGCCAGTGTTCCCTGCGCCGGGTCGCCATAAGCCGTCCCCAGCGTTCCCGTCACCATCCTTTCCCCACCGACGTTAACCGCGATCCCGGCTACCCCGCCCGCATCGGTCACCACCCCGCGCAGGAAGAGCTGCCCGGCGCCGTCGATCCAGCTGTCCTGCGGCAGGGTCGACAGGCTGATTTGCGGCGCGTCCGTGTCCACGAACACCGTACGCGTCACCGTCGTGCTGATCCCCGCCCAGTCCAGCAATAAGGCGGTGACCAGGTGCTGCCCATCTGCCAGCGGCGTCCAGGGCGTCGTCCACTGGGTATAGGTCACCCCGGCTGGCTGGTCCCAGCTCTGGCTGAGCAGCTCACTGCCATCCACCCGGACCGTGAGCGACTGGGCAAGCTGCGCCGCATACAGCGTGCCGCTCACCGTTTGCGTTGCCGGCAGTGAGCTGATCACCTGCCCTTCAACCGGCGCTGCCACCCACAGGTTCAGGTCCTCGCTTACTTCCAGCGCCGCTCCCAGCGGCTCACTGCTTACCAGTTCTCCCTCTGCCCCAGATTCTGCGGACTGGATTCGATTCACCACCTCCAGCGTGGCGCAGTTGCCCGCCTTATCACACACCCTGGCGCTGTCTGGGTCGCGGATGATGCCATCCACGGTGCACTCCCCAGCGACCTCATAAACCCGCTTGGTGTCCGGGCCAAAGATAGCCGTGTACCAGGGCGAGGTGTAATACGCGGTCCTGACCCCCATCTGGCAGCGGCTGAAGGACACACTCTTCTCATCCAGGTTGTAGTCGTGCGCCCCCAGGAGATAGAGGGTGCGAGACGGGTTGGACAGGAACAACCGGGACAGAGAGCCGCGCGGCGCCAGCGAATCGATCTCGCCCGACCAGGCATCCTGGCTGATCCGGTCAGCCCGGGTGCGGTCCTGGTTGCCGGCAGTGTCCGCCGGGCGCAGCGTCAGCCGGTAAGGGCCTTCCAACCCGGTTGGGATAGCATACTGGAAACTGGCATTCTTCACTCGGTCGCCGGATGCTGAGAGCGCCGCATTCTGCCACCCACCCCGGTACAACCCAAACACTTCTTCAGCCGCCAGGGCTCGCCCATAAATGCGGATGTCATCCAGGGCGCCGTGGAAGAACGAGTCGGCGTTGAAGTAGCGCCCCAGGTACAGCGTACCGCTGCCCCCGTACATCCCGCTGGCGCGTCCTTCTTTGACCAGCAGGCCATCCCGGTAGATGCGGCGCGTCAGGCTCGTGGCGTCAAAAGTGCATGCCCAGTGGTGCCAGTCGCTGTCCGTGTAGGCAGCATCGGTCACCAGGTCATCATTGTAGAACGCACATAAGAAGCGGTCGTTATCGCGGAACCCGATGTGCAGCCCATTATCCGGGCTGGAGCTGCCCTGAGCCAATGCCACGTGCCACTTGCCGCTTGACAGCCGCCTGGCCCAAAACGCGGCACTGAAGGAGATCCCCGCCAGGTTGAGGCTGCTGCCGGCTTCCAGGTAATCGCTTACCCCATTCAAATTGAGGGCAAAATTGCCCACCTTGCCCGGGATGACCCGGTTGGTCTTATCCCCACCGGTGCGCAGCACCGCCGTTTGTGAGATCGCCCCGCTGCTGGGGAAGATGGACCCCTCGGCGGCGTAACGCATCTGGTCCAGGCT
The DNA here is from genome assembly GCA_903871905.1 of uncultured Chloroflexota bacterium. Taxonomy (GTDB): domain Bacteria; phylum Chloroflexota; class Anaerolineae; order Anaerolineales; family UBA4823; genus CAIQIV01. The sequence goes on from CAIQIV010000540.1 coordinate 1,724, forward strand.
GTACGCCAGCGCCGCCCGCCCCTGGGTGCGCGTGGCATTGTACAGGGCGATCATCTCGCCAGTATTCAACGCCCGGTTGTACACCCGCACATCGTCCATCACCCCGTACAGGGGGAACGAGCGGTCCCAGGGAGAATGTCCCAGGATGAACTGCTGTGACACCCCCACGTCCTCGTTCAACGGGTTGGTTTCCTCGCCCTGTTTGATCCCATTCACGTAGATCACCAGGCTGCCAGACCGGTTGAATGTTGCGGCCACATGCACCCATTGGTTGGCCTTCACCTCCCCAGCCCGCCGGGAGCGGTAGCCGCCGCTGCTGCCAAAGATCTCCGCATCCACCGCGCCGCCGTTCACCGCCAGCACGTAGCCCCGCCTGAAGCTCAGGTTCGCCGTGCCGAACAGCTTCATGTTGCGCCCCGGGTCTGGGACCTTCACCCAGGCCGCCAGGGTCACCTCCCCGCCGGGGTTGACCAGGGGGTTGCTTGCCGCCAGGTTGGGGATAGAAATCCCTACTTCGCCGCGACCGGGGAAGCCCATCGCCGTGGTCGTCCCATGCCCAACCTGCCCATACGCCGGGCAGCTCTGGTCGCAGCCCCCGCGCAGCCCCTGCGCCAGGTCATTAAAGGTCAGCAGGCCGGACTGGTTGGGGAAGTCGCCCAGCGGCATATTGAGCACCAGGTTCTTGGGCATAGTAGGTTCGTTGAACATCGCCGGGTAGTCGCTGGCAATTGTCGCATCCAGCCGGGTGATGCCAAAGAACGCCCCATCCGTGGTCGGCGTTTCCGTCACCACCCCGCCAAAGGTCTGGTTGGTCAGGATGCGGTCGCGCGGCACACTCAACGGGTTCACCCCGGCAGCCGGCGGCGCCGTGTCCAGCCAGAAGGAGATCGGTCCAACTTCCACGTTGTTACCCACCCGGTCACGTGCCGCAGCCTTCAAAGTATAGCTGCCGGTCGGCTCCACGGTGAACGGGTAGACTGCCGTCCAACTTCCGCCGGTGATTTGCGCCGCCTGCGCCCCCACACCGGCCAGCTTTCCCTGGCTGTCGTACACCGTCACCAGCACCTGCTGCACCCCGCTGCCTGCGTCGCCCGAGCTCAGGTTCGGGTCAGAGACCGCCCCATTCACCACCAGCGAGTACAGCCCGCTGCGCGTGGCATCCTGCGGCGCGGCACGCCGCTCGTTCGCGGTCAGGCTCACCGCCAGCGCGGGGGCTCTGCCATCCACCAGCAGCGTGTACACCTGGTTGGGGCTTTCTTTGTTGCCCGCCCGGTCCATGCTGGAGAAGCGCAGGTCGTAGCGCCCGTCGCCGTTCCACTTGGGCGGGTCAAAGTCCGGGCACCAGGCTGATCCGGTAGAGCCCTGGCATAGTGAGACGCTCACCGGGCTGCTGTATCCGCCCCCGTTGAACGCCCGCTCCATCCACACCTGTCCCGTGCCAGACAGGTCATCCACGCTGGTCACCGCCAGCTGCGTATTCAAGTTAGCCCGGTAATTTCCTCCCGCACTGCTCCCGCCACCCTGCGCAACAGACTCCCCATTCCCGTCATTGCGAGCCTGCGAAGCAGTCCCCTCCCCATTGTCATTGCGAGCTTGCGAAGCAATCTCCTCCGCTGTTGCATAAGACTCCAGCCTCGACGCCGGCGGGTTGGCGTCAATGCGCACATTGGACGCCAGCCGGTCTTCCACGTAAGCCACCTGCGTGTTGAAAATACTGCGCAGCTCATCATCGCCGAGCGCCCGCCCGTAGACGGCAAACTCGTCGATCAGCCCGGAGAATGCATAAGCATTGTCCATGCTCCTGCCCAGCGTGACATATCCATTCCGAACTACCTGGGCATAAGGGGCCACTGCATCCAGCGACCCGTTGACAAACAGAGCCAACACCTGCCTGGCGCTGTCATAGCGCCAGGCCAGGTGTGTCCAGAACCCCGGCAGCAGCGGCGCGTTGCCTTTCGCTTCCATAACCGTGCTGTTGATGAACTGGTGATAATAGATGCGGTTCTCCTTCACCCCGAAGGTGTTGCGCGGGTAAGGATAATTCGGGTCATACAGGCTCAGCACCGCCCCGGCAGTGGGCGACATCACCTCGCCGCGCACCCAGGTGGACAGGGTGAAGTCCTGCCCCAATCCCAGCTCCTGTGGCCCACCCAGGAGTAAAGTGCTGTCCTTGAACTGCGCGGCCAGGCCAACCTGGCCCTTGGCGCCAGACCCCGGGCAGCCCCCACTGCAGCCCACCTGCACCGCGCGGGCATCATCTCGAAAGCTGGTTCCCTTCGCCTCATCCAGGTGCAGCAGCGCGCCGGGTGCCGAGCGGTACAAGTAAGCCACCTGATTATCGTTGAAGAACTGGCGGAACAGGCGCACGTCATCCAGCATTCCGCTAAAGAGCCGCCCCCCCTTGTAATCGGCCCCGACAAAGGTTACCCCTGATCCCTGGTACCACCCCGGCGCCTGGTCCTGGTGTGCCACGCGCACGCCATCCCGGTACAGGTTGCGCTCGCGACCGTTGGTATTGAAGGTGCACAGCCAGTGATGCCAGCCCGTATCGCTGTCCGCTGGAGCTCGGAGCGGCTGGTCATCGTTGAAGGAGCAGGTGAAGCGGTTGCTGCTGTCAAAGCCAGCCGTCAGGCCAAAGCCGTTGCTGTCCCAGCCCTGCCCCAGCACGATCTGCTCCTGGCCAAAGCGCTCGCGCCTGGCCCAAAAGGCCACCGCCAGAGAATCGCCCGTCAATTTCAAACCATCCCCCACCTTGAGCGCCTGCTTCCCACCGTCAAAGCGCGCCGACAGCATCACCCGCCCGTTCAGACCGCTGGTCGGGCAGGTATCCACCCCGCCGGCGCAGGCCGCGTTGTGCAGCCCGGTCGGGTCCGCGGTGTTAACAAATCCCTGCCTGGCCAGCCCGGCTGCTGGCGGGTCGTCCAGTCGCAGATGCAGCAGTTGAGCCGCGCCCAGGTACAGGTCACGCACCTCCCCCGTATTCAACGCCTGGTGGTAGATCTGGAACTCGTCCAGCGAGCCGCTGAACCCCGTGATGTTAGACGAGCCACACTGCCCCAGGCACAAGTTGCCATTATTATTAGGGATTTTTCCACTCCACTGCGCGCTGGAGGCCACCTCCTCCCCGTTCAGGTAGATGCGGTACATGCTGCCATCGAAGGTCGCCGCAACGTGGTTCCAGGCATTCATGCGCAGCGCGTCCCCGCTGGTGTAAAACACCTGGTTTTTGAGCGGTTCGCCATCCGGCTCAAAGCCAGCCCCGATCTTCTTGCCCTTCAAGAAGATTGTCGGCATACGCCCCCAAAAAGGCTGCGCATCCGTACTTGATAAATCTGAGATAAGCTGTGATCCATATTTCTCCTCCACCGTAGCGCGGGGGAATACCCACAGCGCCTGGGTGAAGGGTCCTTTGATCTCCAGGGGGGTTTGAAAATCCTTGATGAACACTCGGGCGAAATCCCGGTTGATATTCGCCGCCCAGCCGATCACCCCGCCAAAATCGATCGCCGGGCAGGCATGCCGGGTCGCATTGGCGGAACAGCGGGCGTGCGTCCCGGTTCCCGACGAATCTTCCATAGTCGGGATCTGGTTGTTGTACTTATCCACCCCGTCAAAGCGCAGGTAGATCGAGCGCTGGCGTCCATAGACAGCCTGGACATCCACATCGTTCAATGCGCGGCGGAAGAGGCGAAGATCCGCCAGTCGCCCGTTGAAGAAACCCTGGTTTGGCGTCTTGATCCCTTTCCCCAGCCAGGCTTCCCCAACCAGGTTCCAATCTGCTTTAGGGAAACCGATGTAAGAAGTAACCCTGACCCCATCCCGGTAAAGTTTGAGGAAAGTCTCCTGCCGGTCAAACACAACTGCCCAATGGTGCCATTCCCGGCTGTCTGGATAGGCATCCGAGGAAGTTTCCGTACCCCCTCCATCGTAGAAATAGAATTTGTTTTCCGCGTTGATGCCAATTTCAACGCCTTCCTTGTATCTCATCTTACCCTGGCTGAAGACCGGGTCGAGATGGCCTGCACTGTCTCGCCAGGCCCAGAAGCTGATCGTCATACTTCCAGCGAAGGCGTTGGGCAGATCCTTGAGCACCAGGTGTTTTCCGCTGGCAAACTCCACTGCCCGGCCTGTTCGCCCCTCCGCCCCAGCCGTGGGGCAGCCGCCCTCGCCGCACAGTGCATCATGCGGCGGGAAATTCCCTGATGTGTCCGCAAAGCGCGTGGCGCCCTTTTCCTCATCCAGCTTGAGCTGCACCTCCGCCCCATTGGACTGCACCCGCCAGTCCATTACCTGCGCCTGGGCGAGCTGCGTCACACTGATCGCCCCGGTGGGTGCGTTATTCGCCAACCCCAGCGTCCCCGAGATTGCCTGGCTCTGTCCCGGCGGCAGCACAAAGGACACCGTTTCCACCCGGCTGGCGATGCTCTCCGGGGCGCTCAGGCTGAGCATCCCCTGGGCGTAGCGGCTGTCCAAATCGTTGCGCGCCGCAGCCTGGTACCACAGCGACCCACCCGGGCGCATGTAGCTGCTCTGGTAGGCATACTGCGCCGCGGCCACCTTCTCCACCTCCGCTTCAGAAAGGGCGCTGTGGTACACCGCCAGCTCATCCAGCACGCCCGTAAAGCTGCCCGACCGGGCAAACGGCGCTGCACCCACCAGCAGCGGTCCGCTGCCCCGGTACTGTACCTGCCCGCTGTCGCTGGCGGCAGCTTTTCCATCGATGAACAAGGTGCGCTTCTGCTGCGCCAGGTCATAGGAACAGGCCAGGTGGTGCCAGGCGCCCTGCTCAACCGCCTGGCTGGAGACCAGCTCATTTCCATAGAACCCGCACACAAAGCGATCGGCGTCGTTATAGCCCAGGTAAAATCCCTGCTGGCTGGTTGCCTTCCCCTGTCCGGCTGCCAGGTTCCAGCGCCGGCTGCCGGACCGGTTGGCCCACAAGGCAACGGTGAAGCTGGAGCGGTCCAGCGGCACTGCCATGCTGGTCACCAGGGGCTGGCTGCTCCCATTAAACTGCACCGCGGTATTGTACTTCCCGGCAACCCCAGAAGTCGGGCATCCGCTGCTGCAAGACGCCGGGTTGCCAAACGCCGAGCTGTCCATAAAGGTCGTGGTCACCCCCGGTTCATCGAAGCGCAGCAGCAGGTGCGCTGAATCGCTCTCGGCCAGCAGCGCCTGATAGGTCAGCACCTGGAGCTGTGACGGCACATTTGGATTGTACCCGTACACCTTTTCGCGCGTATCCGTAATCTGATCAGCGTCGAGATCCACCACCAGGGGGTGCGCCGAAACCATGCTGCGCTTCGGGTTCCCCTGGGCATCCCGGCCGTAGATGAACTCCCAACCACCCTGCCCGCTGCGCGTCCCGGCGTTATAGTGATAGAACTCTTCCGGGTCAGGCAGCCCGTCCCCATCGCTGTCGCGCTGCCGTGGATCTGAGCCGTACACAAATTCATCGTAATCCGTCAGCCCATCACCATCCGTATCCCCGTTTCTCGGGTCGGTTCCGGTTTTCAGCTCATAAGCGTCCGAGACGCCATCCCCATCCGTGTCCCACCGGCTGTCATCCGGGTCCGGCCCACCGTCCACCCGGTTGAGCAGCCCGTCCCCGTCAAAGTCTTTCATGCGCGGGAAGACCAGGTCTCCAATCTGTCCCCAATCAATGGAATACCCGCCGTCCTTGGCTGTGCGCCGATAAAATCCATCCAAATCCGGTGGCAGCACATCCCATCGCAGCGTTTCCCCCATGTTGCTGCTCACCGACTGGCTGTCAGACGAATTCACCCAACAGATAAAAAACCCGGGAGGACCGGCGCATTCCTGGATCGGAATATTATTCGCCTCGGTGAAGTACATTTCCGGCGGGACATTTATCCCGGCAAACGGCAGCGACTGGCTTAGGCTGAAGCTTCCGCCGTACAGGCGCAGTGCGTTCCCCGATAATTCCTGCCATTTCTCCCGCATCGAATTGTAATTAACCGAGAGATCCTGTTTGTTCGCGAAAAATCCATACTTGAAGGCGGATTTCCGCAGGTTTTCCAGGTTATACTGTTGGTAATATGCCCAGCCGCGCCAATTCCAGCCGCTGGGCGCTCCCAACGTGATCGTATTGGTGACGCTCAGGGTGTACACCAGGGTATTCCCCCGTACGATCCCTAACTCCGGGCGCTGCAGCACCGGGCGGAAGTTGATCCCCAGGCGGTCATCCGCATCCAGGTTGCCGATCAGCGGAGAGTTGGAATAGAACAGGTTGGTCAGGAACTGGATGATCGACCCCGATATGCCCTTGCACACAAAGCTGTTTGGATCCAGACCAAACCCGGTGCAGATCGCCACCAGGATGGCATCGATCAGCGCAAGAATCGCCACGATCAACTGGCCGACGATGGGGATCATGGCGATGGCAAACATAATCACCGCATACAGGATGGTGGCGAGCAGAGCCGCCAGGGCGAAGTTGAAAGCCACGCTGCCCAGCGACAGCCCGCTGGTGACCGCCTGCCAGATAAACAGGATGATCGACACAACTACCTCAACAATCAGGCAGATCACCCCGCAGCGCGGGATGGCCGACTTGACTGCCTGTGCAGCTGCCAGCTCCGCCCCCTGCAGCGTCCCTCGCCACAGGCGGAATAGGGCAATCATATCCATCACCGCCATGGCCAGCGAGAGAACGGCTACCAGGGCTAAACCGATGCTCACCGCCAGCGAAAAACCGCCGAAGATCCAGATCAGGATAAACCCGACGATCAGCGCCGGGATCGCCCCGATCAGGATGCGGGATAGCACCGGGCTGGCCTTGAAGCTGAACAGGCCCTTGATCGTGCCCCATTTTTCTTTTAAACCTCGCCCCAATGCCCCCCAGAACCCCAGAATTTCACCCGTGGAATATTTGGTGAACAGCGCCGTCAGCATGTAGGTGCTTACAACAAATCCCACGATCGCGGCCGCGGTATTGCCCTTGCGCAGCCAGCGCACCAGGTCTATATCAAACACCACCAGCCGCATGTTTTCCAGCACGGTTGAGCCGACCTGCACCACGAAAGCCACGCCCTGCACCATGGAGAAATAATAAGACAGCGCGGTGGCCAGCATGCCGCGCAGCACCTTTTCTGCGTCCGCAGCTTTGGGGTTGTAATATTCCGGCGGCTCCTGGCTAAACTGCGTGCGCAGGCGCGCCAGCAGCAGGTCGCGATATTCATCCAGGGAATAAATCACCCATTTGCCGCTGCTCAAGCGGTAGGGTGTCCAGTTGGCGGCTGCCAGGGTCTGTTCCGGGAATTTATCCGGATCCAGGTTGAAGACAAAGGTCTGGTCTGGGGGCGGGATCTGCGCTGTCTGGTCCAGGTTATTGGCGCGGAAGAACTCCTCGCGGGCGAACAGCAGGTTGGGCGCTTGCACCCTGCCGCTGCTGCCATAAATTTCCTGCAGCAGGCGGGCGTTCTCTCCCCCGGCAAAGGTCGCAATCGAGTCCTGGTTGCGCAGGTTGTTGTACATGCGCACCTGCACCAGCCCGGCATCCACCCCCCAGCGCCTGGTCCTGGCATCCTCGCTGTTGCTGCTGTCATCAAAGCGCCGCTTGAACTCCTGAAGCGTCACCTCGCGTTTCTCATCCTTCTTGCGTCCAGAGATAAACGCCGACTGCAGCCCCAGCCCCACCTTCCACAGGCTGTCATCCCGGTTGGGGTCGGGAACCCGGTTGGGGTCCTGGTACGCCACCCCCACGTTCATCCCGTGGTCTTCGCGCAGGTTGAAACCGCTCAGGGTAAAATCATCGTAATAAGTCTGGATAAACTGCACTTCCTTGAAGTCATTGACCGTTTGCACCGCCCACGCCAGGCGCACCTCCTGCACCCGCCCCCACGACCCGTTCTGCAGCAGGTAGAACATGCGCCCATTAAAAGCCTGGCGCATCCCGCCCACCGGGTCGGTGCTCATCGCCAGCGGCACATACGCCACCAGGCCGCCGTTCTGGTCCAGGTCGCGCAGCGAGATGCCGTACTTGCCCAGCATATCCAGGTCATAGGCTTTATCTTTCATCAGCCCATGGGGGATCTCTGGAATGGTGGCACAGCTCGTCTTATTGTCCTTCTTGAACACCAACGAGTGCTTGCCATCCGACAGGCTGAGCAGCGGCGCTGCCCCGTATTCCCCGGTCTGCCCGTTTGACAACCCGCCAAAATCGAATAACTTGCGCGCGGGCGGTGCCTGGGTCAGGCTGGTGCAGGCGGCCTCGTACAGGCTGACGTTGACCGTCCCCACGTTATGGAAAAAGGCAAATGCCGAGCCCGCGCCTTTTACGCTGGTGTTCACCGTAGCGCTGATCCATTCCGTGCGCAGCGGGTTGAGCCGCAGGGTACCTTTTGGCGCTGCGGTGGGCAGCGGGATGTCCGGCCCGCTAAAGGTGATCTCCAGCAGCGGCACCACGCGCAGGTTGCCCAGCTTGGCTGTGGGGTCCGCCGCCTGCTGCTCGGGCGTCATTGTATCCGAGAACTTATACCCCTTGGTCACCACCACCTGGCCGCGGCTGTCACCGTTGGGCCATTCCAGTACGCTCATCGCGTACTGCAGGTGGTCCGGGTTCACCGGGCGCACCTGGAAGTCCACCATCACGTCCTTCCCGGCCTGCACATTCTGGGCAATAAACTTAAACGGATTCTGTCGATTGAATGGTCCGGCTTTCCGTGTCGGAGAGAGGTCCACCCGGTCCAATACCCCGTCGCTGTCATTATCCTGGATCACCACATCCGGTGATCCGCCCTCCGTGGTCGCCTGGCAGGTGTGCCCTGCATCCGGCGTGGGCGATAGGCTCTTTTCATCCTTGCGCAGCAAGCCCGGGCACTCCACGCCATCAGTGATCCCGTCGTTGTTGCTGTCCGCCGTGTTGGGGTCAGTGTACAGGCGGGTTCCGCCAAAGGGAAAGCCCGCCACCTCGGCATTGTCGGTGATGCCATCGCCGTCCGAATCGGCGTAGCGCGGGTCGCTCCCCAGCTTGAGGATCTCCTCCCCATCGTTCAAGGTGTCAAAATCCGTGTCCGGGTTATTTGGGTCGGTGCGGTACAGGTTGGTTTCCTTCCAGTCCGTCACCCCGTCCCGGTCGGTGTCCTTGCCGTCATCCTTGGGATCGACCGTCAGCCCGGGGACGAACGACTGGTTCAGGATATCCGTCTCCGGTGTGAACCCACCGGCCTGCGCCGCTGCCCACAGCGGGTCATTTTCCAGCGTGGTCGCCTGTTCCTGGGGCGGCGTGGTGGGGTCCCACTGCGGATGCAGAACCGCCTGGAGCTGCTGCTGCGTCTTCACCTGCTCCTGCTGCCGTTGCTGCTCGGCCATTTGCCCCTCGCTGAACGCCCGCACCTGCGCCGATTCCACCAGCGGCGTCGCCAGCATGGACAGGATGGTCAGCGCCACCACCACACCCTGCGTCCGGCGTGAGCTGCCAAGCACCACCACCAATCCCACCAATCCCAGCGCCAGCGCCAGCAGAAAGGCCTGCAGGATGCCGCGCAGGCTGAGGAACTGCCCCAGCCTCCCCGCCAGCCAGCCAGCAAGGCTGGCGGCTTGCGGCGCCGCTGCATACCCGTTCAACGTCGTTTGCACCCCCACCGACACCCGTCCCTCGTTTTCCTGCGCTGGAAAGTCCGCCTCCGCCTGGAGCTGAACCGGGTAGCCCAGGCCATCCACCCACAAGCTGCCTGTCCCTGTCATCTCGCGGTACACCTCCGCTGTTCCCAGGCTCATCCCGGCGGGCAGCTTGCCGCTCTCGCTGAGCTGTTTCTCCATCTGGTCGCGCACAAAAGCTGCATACGCCGGCCCGTCCAGCTCAAAGGTATAGCGCCGTAACCCGCTGGCGACCGTTTCTGCCAGTTTCTCATTCTTCACCGCTGCCAGGAAGCCCAGCGGGTCGCCGCCTGGCGCAAACATACCGCTGAAATTGTCCACCTTCTGCCAGTCCCCGCCAGGCACCCGGCCCAAGGCCTGGTCTCCATCCACCCGCATCTCCAGCCCGGCCTGCGCCGCTGCCTTTCCCAGGTTGGCATATTCCCCGCTGCCAGCCTGCGCCGCGCTGCCGCCATCCTTCCATACCCGCAGCTCCATCTGCCGCTTTGGCAGGTCTACCCGTCCTTCAAGATACACTTCCACCGCCTGCGCAGGGCTGCCAACGTTGACCAGGCTGGCTGCCGGGTAGCTGCTCTGTTTCAACCGGGTCGCATACTCAAAAGAACCGGCTTGCTGCGCCTGCGACCAGGCGCGCTGCACAGCCTGGCGAGCGCTCAGCTCTGCTGGCATCGGCTGGACTGCCAGCCAGGCCGCCATTCCGGTCAGCAGCAGCAGGCCAGTCATCACGACCGTGAGGGAGAGCACAAGCAGGGTAGTGTTTTTTTTCATCGACCGATCTCCTCTATAATATTTCTTTTTTTTATCCTGGCATCACTGGATGACCTGCGGGAATACCGCCTGGTCAAGCTCGCGGTTGAGAAACCCCTTCAGGATCGCTGCATGGGCGCCTGCTTCCAGCGCATAGGTTTGCTGCTGCAGGGTATCTACCAACACAATGCAGCGTACCTGCGGCCCCCCCAGCCTCACCAACCCGGCGGTTTCCAGCGCCGCCTTTTCTGCACTCTGGGCGGGTCTGATCTCCAGGATGATGACCTGAGGCTGGTGTTGTTGGATCACAAAAGGTGCACCGCGCAACTCTTCCTCCACCGCGGCCACCTGCACCCCGCGCAGCGATATCAGGTATGAAACCAACGAATCGCTGAACAGGCCTCGCTGTGCAAAGATCACCACTTTTACTGGCACTTCCATCCCTTATATCTTAGCAAATCCCGCCTGCCTGTCCATCGATCCCCCGTGGATTTATCGCTCAACGAATGTTGAGAAAAATCTCAACGCATGCTCAACCGATTAATCATCCGCGCCTGCGCTCCGCTTTCCCTTGCTCAACCTCCGGTTTTGATCTTCTGGGCATACAGGACCAGCTGCGAGCGGTTGTTCAACCTCAGCTTGGTCTGGATATGATGCAGGTGGGTGCGTACCGTGACCTCACTGACCACCAGCGCCTGGGCGATTTCCGCCGTCCCGGCCCCTTCCCCCAGCAGTGCCAATACCTGGCGCTCCTTTTGCGTGAGCTGGTCTTCCGGCCTGGCCTCGGCCCCTCTTCGCTCTAACAGGTAAGGGGCGTACTGGCCTGGCACAGACATGCGTCCCCCAGCCACATCCCGGATAGCGCGCACGATCTCCTCCCGCTGCGCATCCTTGGTCAGGTAACCCAGCGCTCCCGCCTCCACCGCCTGCCAGAACTGCGCCTCATCCTGGGAGCTGGTCAGCGCCAGGATGCCCGCCTTAGAATCGATCTCCCGGATCCGCCGCATGGCCTCCACCCCATCCATGCCGGGCATGAACAGATCCATCACCACCACCTGTGGCTGCAGCGCCTGGTACTTTTGCACCGCCTCCATGCCGTTCGCCGCCCTCCCGGCCACCTGCAGGTCGGTCTCATCATCCACCACCATGCACAGCATCTCTAACATCAATGGATGGTCATCCACCACCAGCACCTGGATCATATCACCACCTCCACGCGTGTGCCGCCTTCCGGCCGCTTCCCAATGCTCAATCTGCCGCCCAGCTTGGCGCTGCGTTCCGCCATGGTATGCATACCCAGGCCACCGCCCTGCAGCGCACGTCCGTCCACCCCACGGCCGTCGTCTTCAACTGCCAGGCACAGCCGTTCTTCATTGCAAGCCAGGGTGACCCACACGCGGCTGGCTTCTGCGTGCTTCAGCGTATTGTTCAGCGCTTCGGAGGCAATTCCATACAATTCCGCTTCCAGGTCTGCGCTGCACGGCAGAGCCCCATGCACCTCCAGGCGGGTCTGGATGCCGATGCGCTGCTCGACTGCCTCCAGCCGCAGTTGGAGCGCCTCCACCAGGCCGCGCTCCTGCAGCGCCGATGGGCGCAGTTCAAACAGCAGCAGGCGCATCTCAACCAGGCTCTGCCGGGCGATGCGCTGGAGCTGCTCCAGCGCCGGCTGGAGCTGCTCAATCTGCCCTTTGCGCAGCCGGTTGAGGGTCAGCTCGGTGCCCAGCGACAGGCTGTGCAGCGATTGAGTGACCGAATCGTGCAACTCGCGCGCCACGCGCTGGCGCTCCTGGATCGAGGCGGTGGTGCGGATGTTCTCCTGCAGCCGCAGGTTTTCCAGGATCACATCCACCAGGTCGCCAATCGCCGAGTAAATCACGATGTCTTCCACCTGGAATTCCGCTGCCTCGTTCCAAAACAGGCTGAGCACCCCGTTCATCTCGCCTTTCCAGTACACTGGCAGGCCGACATAAGCGCCGTGCACGCCCAGGTATTCCCTCTCTGGAAATTCCCCCGCTCCCAGGTCCGGGATCGTCCGGGGCAGCGTGCGCTGCAGGGTCGGCTCGTACAGCCAGGTTTCCGGCAGGAGCGTGGTTTCTGCCTCCAGGTCCTGTGCCATCCCCTCCTGGATCAGCAGCCAGAAACCTGCTTCCCCTTCCCGTCGCTGGTGGATGGCGGCCGCCTGGCACCCGCTGATCGCTTTGACTTTCCCCACCAGGCGGGCCAGCACCTGGGACGGGTGTACCGTCTGTTCGGGCAGCAGCAGCAGCTCATAAAAAGCCATCAGCTTATTCGCCTGCCCGGTGATGCGCTCCGCCAGCGTGTTGCGTGTTTGCCGCAGTTCTGCCTCCACCCGCTGGCGCACCTGCAGTTCAGCTTCCAGGCGCTCCACGCTGGTCTCCAGCGCATGCGCATATTTTTCCAGCCCGTTTTCAAGATCAGAGATCAAAGTGCCCGCCAGCAGCAGGCAGCAGGCTGAATATGCCAGGGGAACCAGGTCAGTTCCCTGGATAAAAATCAGAGGAAAGGTGTGATACAACATCTCCACCAGCGGTGGCAGGGATAACCCGATGGTGATCACCACTGCCCGCTTGCGTTCCTCCCCTCGGGAGATGACCACCTTCGCCAGCAGCGTCGCAAGCCCCAGCAGGGCAAACAAGTACAGTGTCCCAATGACAAACGGGTGCAGCGGTCCCACCAGGTAGGTCAGGTATTCACCGTTCGCCGCTTCCAACTCAAAACCCGTCCACACCAGGCGGTGCAGGTTGTTGCTCCATACCATGCCGGTCATCACCAGCACAATAAGCCACAGGAATCGATTGAGCCAGGCCGGCATCCTCCACACTGGAAAAGCATAACTCACCGCAAACAGCAGCGCCCAGCAGGTCAGCGCTGCCAGGAATGGAAATTCAAGCTGGGCAAAAATGACTTTCCACCGCGTGCTGCTGGCGCTGAATTCCAGCATCACCAGCAGGGACCAGACTGCCACGCACACCATGAAGCGGTACAGGTTGCGGATCTCACCTGCACGCAGGTCAGACCCTCGGATCCCCTCCCCCGATCTTTCCCACCCAAATCGCGACCTGCGTCGTTGGGAAAACACCCAGGTGCACGCCAGGGCAACCACACCGGTCATCAGGTAGAGTTGGGCAGATGCGTTGAAATGCCAGGCCATGACCCAATTATAACCTGCACCAGAATTTATCCCTACCTCTGGGGCGGATGGTCTGCACTCAGCCCAGGTTAATGCGAGGTATAATAAAAGCCTGGTAATGCGCCAGGGACAGGCTGCATGTCATCCAGGCAGATTGAGAAAGGATGAAACCGGTGGCACGCAATTTAAACATTTCAGGCATGGTAATTGGCTCAATCGGGATCTTCTTTGGTTTTTATTATTTTTTCAGTGGGGATCTGGCTGCGGCAATCCAGGTGGTGGCAATACTAACCGTGGGAGTGGTAGGGGTGCTGGCTTTCGTGCGCCACGTCGTGTACCATCGGGAGGATGCTCAGCGCCTGGGGTGGGTCACCGAGCGCCCGGACTGGCAGTATGAAGTGGGATTCGCCAACTTAGGCTTTGGGCTGGCGGGATTGCTGGTGGGCATAGGGAAATGGGCTCCTGCAGCTCCAGCGGCAGTCACCCTGGCTTATGGGCTCTATCTGCTGCAGGCAGCATTGTTCCATGCCAGGCAGTCTTTTGCTGGCAGCAAGTTTGACCTCGTTCGCTTCCTGCGCAGCGGCCTGGCTACGCTGTTATTCAGCGGGATGATGCTGTTTTTTGCCCTGATCACCTTATTCGGCTAATCCGGCGCTCGCCTTTTCTCGACCGCCGATCTTCCTCTACCGGTTGCGCCCATACTGCTCATGGCTGGAGACCCAGTCTGAGGAGGAGATTGCTGCCGCCAGCGACAGCTCCCCCGCCAGCACCGTGGCGGCGATGATCTCCGCCAGGCGGTTGACCTTGCCCGGCCCATACGCCCCCAGCAGTTCCAGGCACTCGCGCTGCGTCGCCAGCCCGGTGCCGCCGCCGTAGGTCGCCACGATCAGCGAGGGTATGGTAATCGACAGGTACAGGTCCCGCTCCGGGGTCAGCTCGGCGTACAGCAGCCCGGCCGAAGACTCGGCGACGTTAGCCACGTCCTGCCCGGTGGCAATGAAGATCGAGGTGATCCCGTTGGAACTGTGCAGCCCGTTGTTGTTCGCCCCCGACAGGATCGAGCCGATATTCGCCACCCCGTAATGATAGGTCAGCCCTTCTGGCTCCACTCGCATGTTCTGGATCAGCACCTCGCGCTGGATCGTCGCCTCGGCCGTCACCCGTTTACCCCGCGTGCGCATGATATTGATCTGCGACGCCTTCTTGTCCGTGGCAAAGTTGGACTCCAGGTAAAAATGCTGGATGCCCGGGTAGTTGTCCATGATCCACGAGCTGGCAGCGAAAGTCGCCCGGCCCACCATGTTCTGCCCGGCTGCATCGCCGGTGGTGTAGTTGAAGCGCAGGTAAGCAAACTTGTTGGACAGGTAAATATCGATGTCCGTCAGCCGCGCCACCTTGGAGGTGGCCTCTGCCGCATCGCGCAGCTCGTCCATGTGCTCGCGCACCCAGGCGGCAAAATCACGCGCCCCGCGCGCATCCTTGAACACGAACACCGGGGCGCGCTGCATGGCATCTCCCTCGATGGTGGTCTTCACCCCACCGCACAGGTTGATCACCTTCATCCCCCGGTTATAAGACGCCACCAGCGTCCCCTCCGTGGTCGCCATCGGCACCACAAAATCGCCCTGGGCATATTCACCGTCGATGATGAGCGGCCCGGCAAAACCGATGGGCACCTGGGCTACCCCGCTGAAGTTCTCGATATTCCCCTGGGTGAGGTGCGGGTCAAACGAATACTGCCGCACATGCTCCAGCCGGCTCCCGCTGACCTCCTCGATAAACGCCTGCCGCTGGGCGATGATTTCTGGTGAATAGTTATCCTCGCTGCTGCGGGGGATGCGCAGGCGTCCGTCGTCAGCATCCGAGATCGAATCTTCCACCTCAAAGCGCAGGTCGCCAAAGGTTTCCGCCCTGAAGCGGATGCCAACCGTGTATTTTCCCGGCGGCAGATGCTCCATCGGCGCCTGGATCAGCAGAGTCTGGCGCAGCGGAAAATCCAGCGGCGACTGCTCGCTGATCTGCGCCGGGGCGAGGCGCTCCCCACCGCCGCAGTCCAGCGTCACCGTCTCCAACGGCACGTCCCTGCCGTTGATACGGATGTGAAGCAGGCCGGTCAGGCGCGTGTCGCTCAGCCGGTTCTTGACCGAAAACTGCACGCCGCCGTTGGCGTTCTTCAGGCTGCCAAGGGTATACAGTTTTTTCAACAGCATGCTGGGGATGATCATCGTGCGTTCCTCCTGAGGCGGGATTTCGGAATGCGCCGATTATACGCTCAATTCTGACATTGTGGAGGGTTTTAAGTTAACAACTCCACATTATGGTTTTTGGGATTACAGGATGGAAGTGATTTTCTACTCCTCCATCACCCGGGCGGCAATCATCAAACCCTCTTTATCCAGGATCTGAATCTGATGACGCTCTACCAGGATCAACCCATCTTCAACCAGCTTCCGCAGCGCACGGTTGACCATATCCGGAACGGTACCAAGGCGGGCAGCCATTTCGGCTTGAGTGTCCCAACGTTGGCGCAGCAGCACCTCCCCCTCCGCCTGTTCTAATAAAAGCCGGGCCAGGCGCGCTTCCACCGAACGCAGCGACAGATCTTCCACCATTTGAACCAGGTGCATCACCCTTGAAGCCAAATCCTTCACTACCTCGCGGGCCAGGGCAGGATATTCATCCATTGTTTTCAGGAGAACTTCCTTCTGGACAACCCAAACTTTTGCGCTTTCCAGGGCGGTTACGGTAGCCTGCGCCGGTGCATCGGTGAACACACTGATGGCATTGAATGGCCTCCCAGGACCCAGCCTTTCCAGAACCTGCTCGCGACCATCCATCCCTATCTTGATCGCTTTCAGCCAACCACTTTCCACAAAGTAAAGCCCTGCGCCGGGTTCTCCCTCCAGGAGGACCACCTGTCCTCCATCATACACCTGGCAAATCGCGGATCGGGCTATCCCCTCCAATGCGGCGTCATCCAGCTTGGAAAAATAAGCCACCGCTTTCAACAAATTCATCCTGGATTGTAGTGTCTCGTCTTTTTTCACCGGTTTCCTTAATCACGCCAGCCTTTCCGGTCACGATTATACAACAAACTTTTTCAACTCCTTAATCCGACAAAAGTCGTTCCAGAAATTCGAACAAGCCGGTAAACTCATATGGATTTCTCCACTGACAGAAGAGGTAACAAATATGACAAAATTTTTAAGTAAATGGTCCCGCAAGTTTCACCGCTGGATCGCCGTGCCTACTGCCCTGCTCATCCCGCTGGTGGTAATCATCAAACTATTTGGCAGTCCCGAATTACTGGCTGCCTGGGAAAAACTCGACAAGCTGCCCTCCTTACTCATGTTGGTTATGGCGATCAGCGGGGCGTATTTATACCTGCTTCCCTACATCGTCAAAGCCCAGCGAAAGAAAAAGGTAGATCCCCTCGCCGGGAGCAAACAATCTTCCCCGGCAGATTAAAGCTGTCCGCTGCAGTTTAGCCCAGGCATCTGCCGCTTCCTGCCCGCAGCGAGGAGCATGACAGACCCCTGGGCTGTCCTTTTGCTGCCGTATCCATCCTTGATGCTTGCAGCCAGGTCTCCCCGCCTTATGGGTTTCTGACCCTGTTTCTGGCTTCTGGCTAAGCAGGTATCAATATCTGAAGAATTTACCCCCCTTGGACGAAAAACAATTTGTTAAACTTGCTGCGCTGCCAAAAATGGGACCAGCGCCAGTCTACGCCATTTTCCATATTGACAGGCCGGGAATTTCTGAATATGCTATTGCTTAAGCAAACAACAAACCCGGTAAAGCCGGGGAAATAGACGATAAGGAGCAATTATGACCATCCAGGCGGAACAAAACCAGGTTTCCTCCCAGCATCAATTCCAACAGCCGATTAAA
>CAIQIV010000541.1 GCA_903871905.1 uncultured Chloroflexota bacterium
GCCGACAAAGTAGGAGCGCGGCAGGGCAATGCGATCAAAAATACCAGGGGCGGTGTTTTCCAAGATCTTATAGGCCAGCATCAAGCCGGCAGCCTTGCCCCCGATCTTGCCGGTGCCAATGCGCTGCGCCAGGATATTGCGGAAATCCACGCTGGTGAACCAGCGCTTGGCGATGCGGATAAAGGCAAGCTGGTCGCTGATCAGGCTTTTCAGCAGGACGACCACCAGCTCCTGCTGGTGGTGGCTGACCGCCTCCCGCTCCTCGGGCGGCAGGCTCTCGTATTTCTCCGCCTGGCGCAGCACCATCTCCAGCGGGGCGATCTCAGGATTGAACATCAAGCCCAGCCTGGGGCGGGCCGCGTCCGGGGCAGACGGGCGGGTCACCACCTCATCGATAATCTGGATCAGCAGGTCGCGGGGCAGGTTGTAGGCGAAATAGAAATCGGTCAGGTGGTCGCGGATCAGCTCCATGCGCCGCTGCCAATCCTCCGCCGACTCCTGTCCATACGGATCGTGCAGTCCTTCCAGCTCCTGGGACTGCACGGCGCGCTCGATCACCTCCTGCTCGAAACGCTCGGTGCTGATGATGCCGCGCTGAAACAGCTCAAGCCGCATCTTCTGGCGGATGCGCCCGCCCAACATGGGATACTGCGAGACCAACAGGTAAAGATTGAGGACCTTGGCCGACTCGATCGGGAGATGTCTGGGCATCGAAAACTCCACTCCAATGCGCCGGCGGAGCGCCGGGCTCGCCGGGCGAAAAATTCTTCACATTATAAAGCATTTCATGCCGCCAATCACCCGAAATTTCCGCGCGGCGGCAGGGGTTCTTCCGAGCGCCAATGGAGAAACGTCGTTTGAGCACAAGAGACCTGTGTGCTGAGGTTAATTCTGCCGGTTTAAGATCGGGAGAAATATCCTTCTGGAACCAAAGTCGAGCCAACTGTAGGGTTTCGTGGTCCAGAGATACCAGGCAGTGTTAGCGGAGAGGCTAGTGGATCGTATTTCACTGAGTCGTACGTTCATAAGGTAGAAGGGGCCATTGACTTGAGAACGGTAAATGTCCGAACCTTCAAATTTGAGTTGGCGTATTTGGACTCCATGGATGCCTTGGAGCAATTCTGCAGCATGCGCGATCACCTGTCCATTCGTTATCAAGTCTCCAGTCAGGATATAATCGCTGGTCTGAGTGATGATAAGTCCAATATCGATCGTGAGAGTGTCAGAAATGCCGTCGCCATCCTCATCCAGTAGGTAGTCGCGATATGCTCCCCAGATATCCGCCCAGTCAGGAATAATTCTTATCATAGCACTTGTCTGACGGGTAAAGGGGATATCTGCATCATCACCGATTGCAGTGAGTTTCAGCCACCATGATCCTGGGTGATTGGGAATAGCAAATTGCAGGGAATACCTTCCATTAGACAGGTCTCTCAATGGCATTGTCTCGAGTGCGCCATCAAGTCCAAATAGTTCTGCTTGCACATTTGCTCCGACAATTCCGCCGGTTAGGGTCTTCAAGGTCGCTGTAATCGTAGCAGTATCTCCCACCTGATATTCAATTTTATCGGTCGTGGCCCAGAAAAACCGGTCGGTTTCCAGGGCTGCAAATCCAATATAAGCACTACCCAAGTCAGGCGTAGTACCAGATGACAGGGTGAGGGTATACACGCCTGGAAGGGTGTCTGTGAAGGCATATGAGGCAAATGGAGGCATGTCATCCCCGGATTGGTTTTCGATGTAAACGGTTACACCCGGATTGGCTTTAGCGAACAGCGGAGAAATGATTATGCCATCAGGGCGAGTAAGGGTGAAATTCAATGTGCCGGTGAGCCAGGATATGTAAAAGAGAGAATTCTCCTGAGTGTCAATTTGTAGAGTATGAGAGACAACCTGCCCCGGAAAAATTGTCCCTGAGATATCGATGGTTGTGCCCTCCAGGTATTCTGCATCAGAAGCGATGGAGGGCTTCAAATCGGAAACCGGTTCGCAGTCGGTGGGTTGTTTCTTTTCCATCAGCGAATATAAACAGCGAAAGGCCTGACTCTCTTTCCCTTGAAATGGGTCAAAATAGGATGGCGTCCCCAAGAATCTTAAGTGAGTCTCGTGCGTCCAATATCTGCCTGGATCTGGGCCATGAATCACATTATCGCCTCCGAAGTTGGTCCGACCAACGGCGCTCTCTTTGCCCACGATACCATCGTTCAATCCTTCGGTGGGAAATAACAGGATACCGGAAGGAAACGGGGTATTATCACCACCGAGAAAGGTATAAGAAATTTCGTTTTGGGTGGGATACTCTATGTTAAAATGGACAATCATGTAATATGGATCGAATTGACACGCCCCAGGTTGACTTTGACAGTAAATTTGTGAATAACCTTTGCCAAAAAGCGCATCCCAGACGCGGATGAATATTTCAAGATTTACTCCTGCATGAGGTGAGCCAATGGTATATAGATCGGATACATTTCGTTTACAGTCAATTAATCCAAGACATGCCCTGCCGACCAGACCTCCCATACTGTGCGCCACCAAGATCGACCGGCGCCCCGTCTTTTCCCGGACCTTTGCAATTTGTCCCTGCAAGCAAACCGCGTTCTGCTGATAAGATGGCGTAAAGACGAAACTGGTGTCATAATGGGCGATCCAGACATCGTAATCATCCTTAAACCAGGAAGCCATTTCGCCAAAAGTGTTCACCACACCAGGTTCGTCTAACCGGCCAATCCCCTCATTGCAATTTCGAGAATTTCCCAAAGAGAGCCCCTGCCATCCGTGGATCAAAATAATCGGCTGAGGGGATTCGACGCTCAAGGTTAAGCTGCGTAAGAAAGGGACGTTACGGTTATCATCGGGGATCAAACGAATGCCATCGCTCCCACTCATTCCATATTTTACCTTTTGAGCTTTTAATCCATCCGGGAATTGTATTGTGAGGTTGTTGGCAGTGAAAGGATACACACCAATTTTTTCCCAACCGGATTCATTCGATTGAGCGGCATAGATTGACACCTCTACCATAGAGTCACCCGGTAATACTGCATCGATGGATAGTTTCCTAAGCTCAACAGGCAAATCAAAAACATGTTCCTTCATGGTGAGATTGCCGGATGTAGTTGGACCATCGTAAGTCAAGGCGATATTGTCCAAATCAAAAGAACCTTTCCATCCCATTGACGGTTCCATCAAAACTGGAAATTGGATATCGATCGTTACTCCGTATAAGTAAGGACCGCAGCCGGTGGTATCTAGCTTGAAGTGGCCAATGGAATCCCGATCACCTTCAAGGACCCAAGAACACGTTTTCATATTCCAATCACCCAAGCTTAATCTGCCGGTGTAGATGTCTCTATAGTAAGGATAGGTATGCCAGGCGCCATCAAACTCTAGATGGTGAGATGGAGAGTTCATAATGGACATTCCCCCAGCAGGGCTGCTCCACCAACCGGCGACATGCACCGATGCAACGCCTGGTTCCTGAGTTGAGAAAACTTCGAGACGCATAAACTTGTTTGAATTTTCCTCACGAATTTCGCAAGAAGCATATTCTTGCTCATCGATCGTATTTATGCCAAGTTCCCAGGGAAAAACTCCCCAAAACACTTGACCGAGGAAATATTGAAGGGGTTTGGCGGTTAAGGAACATGGTCCAACCGGAAGGGTTTCGAAAGTCTCTGTTGGCGACTTGGCGATTGCCAGTGTGACGCCCACAGTAGTATCGAAGACATACTCATCTTTTTCTTCGATGTTATGGGTGAAGTCTGCTTCCAAGTACTCGAGGTATTCTTCCCCGTTTTCGCCAGGGGCTAAACCCTGGGGCTCATTTTTAGAAACGAGCTTATGGGCGGCGGCATGATAAGTCGAAAACCCGACCATCCCACAGATAAGGATCATGATCCATGCAGCGAGGGTGCGCATCTTGATTTGATCATAGATCTATTTTTGTCAGATGTCAATTTGGAAATGACTTACTCATGGGGAATGCTGCTAGCAAAACGTATGACAAACACACCCACCGTAACCGAACCATGAGTAACAATATTGCGAAATATTAAAATGTTGCAAGGTTTAGTCCTATAGCAATGACAGTTCTGAAGTTTGGGTGTATTATAAGACAATTGAAGCTGTTACAAAGCAAACTACAAAGTACCAAGGAGGAGAAGTAGTGAAACATAAAGGATTGCTCAGCAACACAAAGTTCTTTCCGCTGATGGTCTCCCTATGTCTATTGTTCACACAGTTTGTTCCGATCAAGTATGGAAAAGCAGCCATCCCTTTGCAAGAAGGGTTGGATCCGTTAGCCAGTTCAACCCGCAAGGTGGCAAAAGAAGTCCAAGGGGGAGTATGGACAGCGCGGGCAAGTATGCCCACCGCCAGATATGGTTTGGCGGCTGAGGTTGTAAATGGAAAAATCTATGCGATCGGTGGGGACAGTGGCTTTACTTCAGTAGAAGAGTTTAACCCTGCCACGAATAGCTGGATTGCTCGCGCAAGCATGCCAACCCAACGATATTATCACGCAGCAGCGGCAGTTGCGGGAAAAATTTACGTTCTGGGTGGATGGAATGGCACCGAACTTGCCACAGTTGAGGAGTATGATCCTGCTGCAAATTCATGGACTGCGCGCGCCAGTATGTCTTCGGTCAGGATTGGTGCGGCAGCGGCGGTTGTGGATGGGAAGGTCTACGCAATTGGAGGAGATGGCCTGTCCAGTGTAGAGTGCTATGATCCAGGAACCAACACCTGGTCCATGCGAGCCAGCTTGCCAGAAGTAAAAGGGTATCTTGCTGCTGCTGTTGTGTCTGGAAAAATTTATGCTATAGGAGGCTATGGCAGCAATTATCTATCCTCCGTTCATGAGTATGATCCAGTCACGAATATCTGGACCCCTCGCGCAAATATGCCTACTCCACGCAGGTATCTGGCTGCGGCAGTGGAGAATGGAAAGATCTATGTTATTGGCGGTCATAATGGAAGTTATCTGTCTAAGGTTGAGGTTTATGATCCGGTAGCCAATACCTGGTCAACAGAAACTAGCATGCCCACCAACCGCTCCCAACTTGCAGCCGTAGCCGCCGGTAATAGTATCTTTGTTGTTGGAGGTCGGAATGATTTCTACCTGGCAACGGTGGAGGAATTTTCCCTGGGCACTTATTCAATTTCAGGACAGGTAGCCTCTAATGGCGTGGGGCTGCAGGGGGTAATGATAACGGCTGGGGCTGGGGTTTCCGCAGTGACGGACAGGGATGGGAATTATTCCCTCTCTGGTCTTTCATCTGGGACTTACCCAATCTCCGCCTCGAAAACAGGGAACTCCTTCACACCGGCGTCTCAGCAGGTAACCATAGGCCCTGATCAGACGGGGGTTAATTTTGATTTGCAGTTATATACCTGGCGTGCTCTCGCCAGCCTGCCCACCCCCCGGTATGACCTGGGGGCAGCAATGGCTGCCAACGGAAAAATCTATGCCATTGGTGGTCGGGATGGCTCAACTCAAAACGGTGAAGCAGTAGGGACAAATGAAGAATACGATCCAGTCACGAATACCTGGACACCTCGCTCCAGTATGCCTACCGCGCGCTTTGGTTTAGGTGTCGTAGCCGCGAATGGGAAGGTGTATGCGGTTGGAGGAGCACCTTGTATTTATCTGGCAAGTTGTAATATGCTGTCTACTTTAGAAGAGTATGATCCGGAGACGGATACTTGGACAAGCCGACCAGGAATGCCTACTGCCCGGTACACTTTGGGTGTGGCTGCTACCTCTGATGGGAAAATCTATGCAATCGGGGGAAGTGACACGTCCTTGTCTTATTCGCAGTTGAATACGGTTGAAGTATTTGATCCCGGAACGAATACCTGGTCAACGGTTGCAGGCATGTCTGCAGGGCGTCTTGCGCCAGGGGTGGCGGTCACCTCGGACGATAAAATCTATGTAGTTGGCGGCGGGGTAGATGCATATGGTATCAATAAAAACATGGAGATATACAATCCGAAGACCAATACCTGGACACCGGCTGCCCCAATGTCCATGGATTATGGCTTTCGAAGCGTTGCTGCCGGGTCAAACGATAAGATTTATGCAATAGGTGGCTATAACTCGGGTAGTCATAGTGAGACAGAAGAATATGATCCTGCAGCAAATAGCTGGACCTCGCGCACGAACCGCCCGGCTTTGATGAGCTACGCGGCCATGGTAGGGTCAACCGATGGCAAAATTTATACGATTGGGGGGTTGTCGGATGGGGATTTAAGCCAGGTTTTTGAATTTACCGTTGCGGGTTGGAAGAATCACTCCATTTTGGGTCAGATCGTGGATGGTCTAGGGAATCCGGTTATTGGGGTAAGCATCACAGCAAATGGCTTATACACTGTGACCACAGATGCAAATGGACAATACGCCATAAATGGATTAGCGCCAGGTGCTTACACAATAATCCCTGTTTTAGGAGACCATCCATTTACACCCGCCAGCCGCCAGGTCAATGTCGGCCCGGATCAGCAACAGGTGGATTTTGAGGAGAACCAGGTTTATTACTCTATCTCTGGTCAAATAGTAGATCAAGCCGGCAGTCCAGTATCCGGTACTGTACTGTCAAATGGGGCAGGTGGGACAGAAACAACCCTGGCCAGCGGTTTCTATACCTTCTCAAATCTTGTCTCGGGGTCCTATACCATTTCACCAGCTAAGGATGGATTTACATTCTCTCCGATCAATCAGCAAGTTGCTGTAGGGCCTAGTCAGAGCAGTATAAACTTTGTGGCCTCCCCCGTCAGTTCAACCATTCATCTCACCGCGGATCCAGGATACAGCCAGATCCAACTAAATTGGGATGCATCTAGCGACCCGAGTGTGAATCTCTACCGAATCAGTCGATCCACGGGTATCACGGATGGGATGGTGATTGGAATTGTGGCAGACACCTTTTATCTCGATCAAACCAGTTTGGTAAAAGGGATGACCTATTGCTACAAAGTAGATGCCATGCGTTCTGTGGAGGTGGTCGATTCATCAAATACAGCTTGTGCCAAGTTCGGTGTTTTAGATTTGTGGGCGCCGGACACTTACGCAAAAGCAGGCGATACGGTGATTGTTCCAATCAATGCCCGAAACGCTACCGGTATAAGTGTCGCTAGTGCCGATATTTGGTTGGATTTTGATCCTGCAGTTTTGGAGTGCACTGCAGTTTCAAATACTGCGATGACGGCAAATTTCGCCTGGTTGTCGAACCGGAATAATACAACGGGGCGGGTGAGAATCTCAACAATTGCAAGTCCTTCGAAGCTTCTATATGGCGACGGTTCGTTGTTCTGGTTGAATTTTAGGGTAAAAGGTATCTCTGGTTCAAGCTCTCCACTCAATTTGGTTGATTTTATTGCCCTTCAGGGGGGATCGTCCATTCAAACTCTGGATGAGTTCAATAATCCGGTGGATATTCCTCTCTCTCTGAGTGATGGTACTCTATTTGTAGAATCAGTAGGGATGCTGGGAGATGTGGATGATAACGGGGTGGTTGCAGCGGCGGATGCTTTGTTAGCGCTGCAGATCGCCTCCGGGCAGCGAGAACCCACCAATAAGCAGCGCTATACAGCCGACGTCAATGGGGATGGGGTGATTAGCGCGGCGGATGTCAGCATGGTCTTATTTTATGCAGCCAACGGGTCCTGGCCGCTGCCACCGGCTGGCTTGGTCCTTCGACGGCCAACTACACCCACTGTTCTCGCATTAGGTGACATCCGTGGGAAGCCTGGTCAGATTGTTGTGACCACCTTGCGTGCTGATAATCTGAATAATTGGGCGGGTGGAGATTGGATCCTGGCATTTGATAAGAAAAATGGTCTGGAGATCCTGAATGTGACCGCAGTGGGAGTTGCAGATGGTTCTCCAATATCATTTTATGAGGGTAAATCTGGGGCAGTGCGGATATCTCTGGCAAAAGATACCCCAGTCAGTGGCCAAGGCGACTTGGTCCAGATTACGTTAAGATTACCTGAAACAATCAGCGGAAATTCACCAATTAATATTGCAGAAGCTCGTTTGAATGATCACTATGGACGTGATTATGTACGTTCGGTGGTGCAAGGTGTCATTGAGCGGCGGAATGGCTCAGTCAGCCTGAGTTCAGTCACATATATTCCCCTGGTGATTCATAAGTAAATCGCCATATTATCTTGACTGGTTAACCGATTCAAATAAGTGAGCCTCCTCACCCATATGAACAGGTGAGGAGGCTGGATTTTATCTTCCAGACGACGTCATGACCTCCTTTCAAATCTGAAAGGCCAATTTCTTTCCCGCCAGATCCGGCCATTTTTCTTGACCTGTGGGTATAATATCCCGGTGATGAGCAGCGATTCTCATCTTTTCTCCTGGATATTGATCACCTCCGACCCTGGGGGCCAATCGTGATGGGGTTTCGACCAAAGGGAAACATCCATGCGCCTTGAAGACCTTCAACCCAACGCTGCGATCCGCGGCATCTTGCCCAATGGCCTGGTGACGGTGGTCAGCACTCAGTGGTTCGGCTCCGACGCCCTGGAACTGACCTACAAAACCCCGGAAGGCCGGCTGTACAACCAGCTGCTCTTCCGCGACAGCGAGCCGCTGTTGGAGCTGGTGGAGCTAGGCCGGCCGTGGAGCTTTGACGGCGACGGCGCCGCCTTCCGCCTGGTCTCCGAAGCCCACCGCATCCGCCTGGCGCACCTGTTTGACCCGCTGCTGGCGGTGCACACCTCGCTGATCGAGCCGCTGCCGCACCAGATCACCGCGGTGTACGAGGCGATGCTGCCGCGCCAGCCGCTGCGCTTCCTGCTGGCCGACGACCCCGGCGCGGGCAAGACGATTATGGCCGGCTTGCTGATCAAGGAACTGAAAATTCGTGGCCTGGTCAAGCGCGTGTTGATCGTTACC
>CAIQIV010000542.1 GCA_903871905.1 uncultured Chloroflexota bacterium
CCAATGAGACAGCTTAACCGGGGTGGCACCACGGACCTGTGCGTTCGTCCCCAGTGGGATGGACGCACGTTTTGTTTAACCACCAACCGTTATCAACTTTGATTTTTTGAAGAAAGGAACCTTTACCATGAATAACCAGACCCGCTTCAACCTGTCCGAATCCGACGTGCCGAAGTTTTGGTACAACATCCTGGCCGACATGCCCGTACCGCCCGCCCCGGTGCTCAACCCCCAGACCCTGGAACCTGTCACCCCCGACTTCCTGTCCGTGCTCTTCCCCATGGAACTGATCATGCAGGAGGTCAGCTCAGACCGGTTTATTGAGATCCCGGATGAAGTGCGCGACATCTACAAGCTTTACCGTCCCACCCCCCTGCTGCGCGCTCGCCGGCTGGAAAAGATGCTGGGCACGCCTGCACATATCTACTACAAGCACGAGGGCACCTCGCCGGTTGGCAGCCACAAGGCCAACACTTCCATCCCGCAGGCATTCTTTAACAAGGCCGCCGGCACCAAGGCGCTGACCACCGAGACCGGCGCCGGGCAGTGGGGCGCAGCCCTGGCCCTGGCCTGCAACTTCTTCGATATCGACCTGGAAGTCTACATGGTGAAGGTCTCCTACAACCAGAAGCCTTACCGGCGCTACATGATGGAAACCTTTGGGGCGCAGGTGTTTGCCAGCCCGACCGACCGCACCATGTACGGGCGCTCTGTCCTCGCTGCCGACCCCGAGAACAACGGCTCGCTGGGCATCGCCATCTCGGAAGCAGTGGAAGTTGCCGCCACCTCCGGCGGCGCCAAGAAGTACAGCCTGGGCTCGGTGCTCAACCACGTCCTGCTGCACCAGTCGGTGATCGGCGAGGAAGCGCTGAAGCAGATGGACATGGCAGGCGAATACCCGGACGTGGTGCTGGGCTGCGTCGGCGGCGGTTCGAACTTCGGCGGCATTGCCTACCCCTTCCTGCGCCAGAACCTGCGCGAAGGCCAGCGCGCCCGCATCGTGGCAGTTGAGCCCACCGCCACGCCCTCGCTCACCAAGGGCATGTATACCTTTGACTACGGCGACACGGCCAAGATGGCGCCGATCGTTAAAATGCACACCCTGGGCCACGATTTCATGCCCGCCCCCATCCACGCCGGCGGACTGCGCTATCACGGCATGGCCCCCAGCGTCAGCGCCCTGTATGATGCCGGGCTGATCGAAGCCGTGGCAGTGCCGCAGCTGGCTACTTTCCAGGCAGCGGTGATGTTTGCCCAGGCAGAGGGCACCATCCCGGCGCCGGAAAGCGCCCATGCCATTCGCGCCGCCATCGATGAGGCCCTGGATGCCAAGGAGAAGGGGGAGAAGCGGGTGATCCTGTTCAACCTCTCCGGGCGCGGCGACTTCGACATGCCCTCCTACCAGTCCTACCTGAGCGGCAAGCTCGAGGATTACGAGTATCCAGAAGAGGCGATCCGCAAGTCGATGGCGAACCTGCCCAAGGTGGCCACGCCAGCATAACCCTGTCTATTTCACTACGGAAACAGGCGGGCGGGACCGGTCATCCCTGCCCGCCTGCTATATTTAAGCCCGAGGGACCAGGCAGCCCAACCCATTGTTCTTCTCCTGATCAGCCCAGGTATAATTTAGATTATTATAATAAATAATATCTTTATACTCTTGTATTTTTTACCAGCATCAGCTATACTCATGCCCGGTGTGGAACCTCACCCAATCATTTCTTGGAGGAGTTTGGAAAAGATGAAACAGTTCATTCGCCCGAGCCTTGTCCTGGCGCTGGTCATATTACTGGCTGGCATCCTGCTCACCGCCTGCGGCGGGTCAAGCGCGCCAACAACCATGAGCGTCTCGATGGAGGATATCAAATTTACCCCCACCGAATGGACGGTCGCGGCAGGGAAAGAGATCACTGCTGAGCTCGCCAATAAAGGACAGCTGCAGCATGAGATTGTCATCTTCAAGAAAGGGGAACAGGTGACACTTCCCTTTGATGATGACGATGAGCCCAAGATCTACTGGGAGGCCGAGGTCGACGCCGGGCAATCAAAGACCGAAAAATTCACCGCCCCCGCTGAACCCGGTGAGTACCAGGTGGTGTGCGGGATCGCCGGGCACGTGGAGGCAGGGATGATCGGGAAGCTGATCGTCAAATAAAGAAAGGCAGTGGTTACCCATTGCCTGCGGAACGCGACTTCTCCTGGCGGCGCTCATACCACTTAACCAGCTCCATCACCACCAGCACCAGGCTGCTCGCCGCCAGGCTAATTAAAATCTCAAGGAAGCTCAAGGGCTGAGTGCCGAAGAAAGACTGCAAGAACGGCACGTAGATTACCGCAAGCTGCAAGGACAGGACCAGCAGCGCCAGGACGGTCCCCAGGGGGTTGCTGGCAGTGGACAGTCGAAAGAAGGGCTGGCGGGAGGAGCGAGCCGACAGTGCCTGCCAGAGCTGGCTGAAGGCCAGGGTGGAAAAAATGAGTGTCTGCCAGCTGCCAGCCGGGTCCTGCCGGAATGCGGCGTAGCCCAGGGCCAGGGCTGCCAGGCCGATAGCCAGGCCGACCAGGCTGATGGAAACGCCGCTGCGGCGGTTGATAATGGGCTGCTGAGGATGGTATGGCGCGCGGCGCATGATGTTCTTTTCCGGCGGCTCGACGCCAAAGCCCAGGCCAAGCAGGCCGTCTGTCAGCAGGTTGAGCCACAGCAGCTGCAGCGGCGCCAGCGGCAGCGGCATGGCCAACAGCGGCGCCAGCAGCATGACCAGCACTTTCCCGATGTTACCAGCCAGCGAATAGCGCACAAACTTCAGCAGGTTGTCGTAAATGGTGCGGCCTTCCTCCACGGCGTTGACGATGGTGGCAAAGTTGTCATCCTGCAGCACCATGTCTGCTGCCTCCTTGGCCACATCCGTGCCAGTGATCCCCATCGCAACCCCGATATCCGCCCTGCGCAGGGCCGGGGCGTCATTCACCCCATCCCCGGTCATGGCGACGATATGCCCCTGGCTTTGCAGCGCCTGCACAATGCGCAGCTTGTGCTCCGGGGAAACACGGGCGAACACAGAAACCTGCTGCACAGCCTGGCGCAGCGCCTCATCCTCCATACGCCCCAGGTCCTGCCCGGTCAGAGGCGGTGCAGCCGAGACAAAACCGAGCTGGCGGCCGATCTCGGCTGCGGTCAGGGGGTGATCGCCAGTGATCATCACCGGACGGATACCCGCTGCCTTGCAGGTCTCAACCGCCAGGCGCACCTCGGGCCGCGGCGGGTCGATCAAGCCAAACAGACCGATGAACACCAGGTCCTCCTCCAGGGAGGCCTGCTGCTCCTTAGATGGCAGGCTGTCCAGCAGGCGGAAGGCCACGCCCAGGACGCGCACCCCGCGAGCAGCCAGCCGGGTGTTGGCCTGCTCAATGCGGCTGCGCCATTCACCGCTCAAAGGCTGGATGCTCCCATCCACCCACACCCGGTCGCTAACCTCTAACAGGCCGTCCACCGCGCCCTTGGTGACCGAGAGATAACCTGCGGCAGCTTCAAGGCTTAACCGCTGGACCATCTCCCGGGCTGCCAGGCTGGACAGGTCATGGACGGTGGTCATGCGCTTGCGATCCGAATCAAAAGGCAGCTCCGCCCGGCGCGGCAGGGAAACCGACAACTCCTCCTTATCAATACCCTGGATGGCTGCCGCTACCAACAGGGCGGCTTCGGTCGGGTCGCCGATGGTCTTCAAGCTGCCAGGGTGGGCGCCAGGCCGCACAACCGCGTCATTACACAGTGCCCCAGCCGCCAGCAGGAAGCCGATGGAGCGGGGAGTGTCTCCCAGGCCAAGCGGAGGCAAGTCGCCGGGCTCCAGGACTGGCATGCCGCGGCGCATGACCTCCTCCAGGTCCAGGCGGTGACCGGCCACATCCAGCACCACCACTGTCATGCGGTTTTCGGTCAGCGTGCCGGTCTTATCCGAGCAGATCACCGTCACCGAGCCCAGCGTCTCGACCGCGGGGAGCTTGCGGATCAGGGCATTCCTTTTTAGCATGCGCTGCGCCCCCAGCGCCAGGGTGATGGTCACCACCGCCGGCAGGCCCTCGGGGATAATAGCGACCGCCACGCTGACGGCGGTGAGCAGCATCTCGCGCAGCGTCTCGCCGCGCTGCAGGCCAAGCAGCAGGATCAGTCCACCGATGGCCACACCGGCCACCGCCAGCAGCTTTCCCAAGGAATCCAGGCGGCGCTGCAGCGGGGTGCTCTCCTCGCCTACCTTCTGCAGCATGGAGGCGATGTGCCCCAGCTCGGACCCCATACCGGTCTGCACCACCAGGCCCTTACCGCGCCCGGCAGTCACCAGCGTGCCCATGTAGCCCATGTTGGTGCGGTCGCCCAGGGGAAGATCCACCCCCTCCAGCGCAGGGAAGGTCTTCTCCACCGCCTCCGATTCACCAGTCAGCGCCGCCTCCTGGATGCGCAGCTGGTTGACCTCCAGCCAGCGCACATCCGCCGGGACAATGCTGCCCGCCTCCACCCACAGGATGTCGCCGGGGACCAGCAAACGGGCGCTGACCTCATGGACAGCCCCTCCACGCAGGACGCGCACCAGGGGAACCGACATGCGCTTCAAAGCGGCGATGGCTTTTTCGGCACGGTATTCCTGGAAAAAGCCCAGCAGGCCGAAGAGCAGAACAATCGCCCCAATGGAGAGAGCATCCTTGTACTCGCCCAACAGCGCTGACAGCAGGCCAGCACCCAGCAAGATCAGCACCATCGTGGCGGTAAACTGCTCCCACAAAATGCGCAGCGGCGTGCGGGAGGCGCCTTCCACCAGCTCGTTTGGCCCATACTCGGCCAGCCGCTGGCTGGCGTCTTCCTCCCGCAGCCCGGACAGTGCATCGGCCCGCAGGCTTTCCAGCGCCTGGGCAGTCTCCAGCTTGTACCAGTCAGTCATGCTGTTGGGTCTCCTATGGGTTCAACCGGCGCTCACATTCCAAGCTGCGATTTTAGGCGCAGGTACTCTGCCACCTTCTGGCGGGACAGCACGCCAACCAGCGCCCGCTCGTGGTCCAACACCGGCAGCAAAGCCAGGTTGGAGCTTTCCATCAACTGGACTGCCGCCAGCAGGTCACTGTCCGGCCGGACATTGAGCAGGCGGCCCAGCGGCGACATCACCTGCCCGGCGGTCATCCAGCGCCACTTTGACTGCGGCAGGGTCACCAGCTGCTCAACGGTCAGCAGGCCCTGGATCTGCTCTCCATTGGCGACAAGGAAACACTGCCTGCCCCCAGCCAGGATTTTTTCTTCGATGACCTGGACAAGCGGGGTGCGCGCCGGAATGGTATCACACTCGCAGCTCATGGCCTGGTCAACTTTCAGGCCGCGCAGGCTGTGCTCAAAGGCCACCTGAGCGTAAGCCGAAGCCGCGGCATTCTGCAGGAACCAGCCAATCAGGATCTGCCACAGGCCGTCCATCACCCGCCCATTCACGATGGCCAGGATGCCCAGGCCGATAAAACCGAAAGCCACCACCTGCCCGGAGATGGAGGCCACCTGGGTGGCGCGCAGCAGATTGCCACTCAGCTTCCAGATCACGGCGCGCAGCAGGCGCCCGCCGTCCAGCGGAAAGCCGGGGATCAGATTGAACAGCGCCAGCATCAGGTTAATGCGCACCAGGTATTCGCTGGGAGCGGCGAGGTAAGGGACCGCCCGGTCCAGTAGCCAGGCCAGGGCAAATACCCCGCTCAACGCCAGGCTGACCAGCGGACCGGCCAGGGCAATGCGGAATTCCGCCCCTGGGGAGCGGGGCTCCTCCCCGATCTGCGCCACCCCGCCAAAGATGAACAGGGTGATGCCTTTCACCGGGATGCGGTTGCGCAGGGCAAATAAGGCATGGCCCAGCTCATGCGCCAGCACCGACAGGAAGAATAAAATGCTGGTCACCACACCCAAGAGCACCGTCACGCCCATGGACAGCCCTGGATACTCCGCCGGGAAATAGCTGCTGGAAAGCGACCAGGTCACCAGGGCAAAGATCAAGAACCAGCTCAGGTGAAGGCTCACCGGGAACCCCCAGATGGTACCGATTCTCAAGCTCGAATTCATCGTCAACCTCCTTTTCTAGTGAGGCAGACTATAACACAACCCGGACTTGTTGTCAAAGTATTGTACAGATTAAGTGGGTATTTCTTATATGATTCTTACAAAATACGCCGGTCCAGCCGGCTCAGGCTGCCGGAATCTGGACCGGGCGCTCCACCCAGAATGCGAACAGCAGGAACCCGGTGAAGCGCACGGCGGCGCTGACCAGCAGAGCCCCGCCCAGGCCTAGAAACGTCGCCAGCCAGGTGCCCACCAGGGGGGCAAAGATGGTGGACACGTAGAGCATGCTCTGCGCCAGGGAGACGAAGGTGGCGGTGTAATCCGCCGGTACGGTCTTCATCAGCTCGTCGAAAAAGACCAGGTCCAAACCGGCCTGGAAGATGCCCGCCAGCCCGGCGAAGACCACAATCACCTGCACCTGGTGCGTCTGCGAGACCAGGGCCGGGTACAGCGCCAGGCCCAGCGTGGTGCACAGCAGCACAAAGCGCGAGCCGCGCCGCCGGCTCTGGCGCGTCCACCAGGTGTAGGCAAACAACACCACGAAGGTCTGGGCGGTGTTGATATAGCCGATCCAGGTATCGCTGGCCTGCACCTCACGCACGAAATACAGCGGGAAGAGGGGCAGCGCCAGCTGGCTGCCGGACAGGAAGACGAAGCGCTGGATGGAAAAGCGCACGAAGGGTTTCTGACTGAAGATGAGCTGACGGTAGCTGGTCAGCGTCTGGCGCAGGGATTGGCCCTTGGGCACCGGAGGCGGGTCCTTATCGGGCAGCTCCAGGTGGCTGGAGAAATAGAAGCTGACCAGCCCACCCAGTGAGAGCCCGATAAACACCACCTGGTAATTCAAGGGGAAGCGGATCAGGTCGAGGGCCTGTCCCACCACGGCCACCGTCACCGCCGTGCTGGCGCCCAGCACGGTCCAGCGGCGGCTCATCAGGTCATAGCGGTGCTCTGGCCCGGCTACGGCATTCATCACCACGTTAAAGGTCACGTTGAGCACCGTCTGGGGCAGCGTGGCCAGCGCCCAGATCGCCAGGATGGCAGGCACCAGGTACTCTTCGGGGACCACGAAAGTGGCCAGGCCGGTCAGGGCATAAGAGGAGATGACCAGCAGGCGGGCGGCGCTGAACCAGGGCACCACCGTGCGCCGTGTCTGCAGGAAGCGCCCGATGATCAGGGCGAAGAACAGGCCGGTAATGGCCGGCATGGCGCTCAGCAGGCCAACCTGTAAGTTTGTGGCCCCCAGGCGGGCAAGGAAGACGGGCAGGAACGGGCTGGCGGCGCTCGCCATCCCGATGGCGATCCCATCTATCTGGACATTGCGGAAATTTTTTCGTTGAACGGGGGTGACGCCATCCGGCGCCACCGACCAGCGCGGCAGTCTCACAGGTACAGAACCTCCCGGGTCACCGGGGTATCAGCGCTCGCCCCCCTGGCGGGCATCCAGGATGCGCCCCATTTCCTGGCGCACCAGGGCGGTGCGCTCGTCGCGCAGCAGGGGCAGGCGCGCCCGGGTACGGTGGAGCTGGTTGAGGTCCAGCCGGGCATAGGTCAGCGTCTCCTGCTGGTAGGGGCCCTGGGCCAGCAGCTCCCCGTTGGGGTCGAAGACCGTGGAGCCGCCCCAGAAGTGCAGGCCATCCTCGTACCCTACCCGGTTGGCATGCGCCACGAAACAGGTGAACAGGCTGGCGTAGGCGCGGTTGATATGCTCCACCCAGCGGGC
>CAIQIV010000543.1 GCA_903871905.1 uncultured Chloroflexota bacterium
GCTCAACCCACGCCACCAGGTGAGCACGATTATCGGCGAGCCGCTGGTAATTCACGGCCTGGCACGCGGCACCGAGCTCCAGGAGCGCATCGCCGAGCTGCTCAAGCTGGTCGGCCTGGAGCCGGCCTACATGCGCCGCTTCCCCCATGAATTCTCCGGCGGGCAGCGCCAGCGCATCATGATCGCCCGCGCCCTGTCGCTCAAGCCCGATTTCGTGGTGTGCGACGAGCCCATCTCGGCGCTGGATGTCTCCATCCAGGCCCAGGTGGTCAACCTGCTGCAGAACCTGCAGGAGCAGCTCGGCGTGACCTACCTGTTCATCGCTCACGACCTGAGCATGGTCAAGCACATCTCACACCGCGTGGCGGTGATGTACCTGGGCAAGATCGCCGAGCTGGCCGGGCGGGACGCCCTGTTTGACCAGCCGCTGCACCCCTACACCCAATCGCTGATCTCCGCCGTGCCCATCCCCAACCCGAAGCTGGAGGCAAAGCGCACGCGCATCATCCTCAAGGGCGAGCCGCCCTCCCCGGCCAAACCGCCCTCCGGCTGCGTCTTCCACCCGCGCTGCGAACTGGCGGTGGACGAGTGCAAGGCCGTCGTTCCGCTGTACCGGGAAGTCCAGCCCGGCCACTTCGTCGCCTGCCACCGGGTGTGAGCCAAGAATTGAACCACAAAGACACAAAGGACACAAAGAAACCTGAAGAAGGAACTTTTTACCTTTGTGTTCTTTGTGTCTTCTTGGTTTTCTCTCTTCTTTAGGATTACGGAAGTCTGGCAGAAACAGATATAATTCAGTTGGGAATCAATCCATGATGAAAACCATCACCGAACCCGCCCGCACCCTCCCCGTCCTGGCCGAGACCGAGCTGCTGGTTGTCGGCAGCGGGCCTGGCGGGCTGTCCGCCGCCATCAGCGCCGCCCGCCAGGGCGTGCAGGTGATCCTGCTCGACCGCTTTGGCTGCTTTGGCGGCAACATCACCCAGGTCGGGGTGGAGAGCATCGCCTGGTACCGCCATGCAGGCACCACCGACGTGGAAGGCATCGGCATCGAGTTTGAGCGCCTGGCGCAATCCTACGGCGGCACGCAGAAGGAGCCGCAGTCGGACAGCCAGGCGCTGGACGCCGAGAGCTTCAAGTTTGTGGCCGATGAGATGATCACCAAAGCCGGCGTGCAGCCCCTGCTGCACTGCGCCGCCGTGGCGCCCATCCTGGAAGGCGGCGCCATCCAGGGGGTGATCACCGAGAGCAAATCCGGACGCCAGGCGGTGCTGGCAAAGCGGGTGATCGACGCCACCGGCGACGCCGACATCGCCTTCCGCGCCGGCGCCCCCTGCCGCAAAACACCCGTGGACGAGATGATCGGCGCCACCACCGTCTTCTCCTGCTCCGGGGTGCATAAGCAGCGCTTCCTGCAGTACGTCCAGGAGAACCCGGTCACCTACAAGGACTGGGGCAAGAACTGGGAGATGGAGACCAGCGGCAAAGAGGACGACCTGTTCAGCCCCTACCTGGAAGAGCCCTTCGAGCAGGCGCGCCGCGAGGGCTTCATCCCCGCCCACCTCAAGGGTATCTCTGGGAGCTGGAGCACACTCCACGACACGGGCGAGGCCACCTACCTGAACATGATCCACATGTCCGGGGTGGACGGCACCGACGTGCGCCACCTGACCCGGGCGGAGATCGAAGGGCGCTACCAGGCGCGCATGGCGATTAAGGCCCTGCAGCGCTACGTTCCCGGCTTTGAACAGGCAAAACTGCGCAGCTTTGGCATGACCCTGGGCGTGCGCGACACGCGCAAGATCATCGGCGAGTACAACCTGACCGGGGACGACGTGCGCGGCCAGGCCGCCTTCGCCGACAGCATCGGCATCTTCCCCGAGTTTATCGACGGCTACGGGCTGCTGATCCTGCCCACCACCGGGCGCTATTTCCAGCTCCCCTACCGCTCCCTGCTGCCCCTGCAGGTGGAGAACCTGCTGGTAGCCGGGCGCTGCGTGGCCGGGGACAAGGTCTCGCACGCCGCCACGCGCAACATGATGTGCTGCACGGTCACCGGGCAGGGGGCCGGCGTGGCCGCCGCAGTGTCTATCCAGGAAAACACCAGCCTGCGGGCTGTCAATGTCGAGCATGTGCAGCAGGCCCTGCTCCGCCAGGGCGTGCGCCTTGCCTGACCTGAAACCAAAAGAAGGAGAAATTCAAAATGAAAACGTATGCTGACCTGAACACACCAGAGCGCATCCTGCTGGGGCCCGGCCCCAGCATGGTGCACCCGCGCGTGCTGCGCGCCATGGCTCACCCCCTGCTGGGCCACCTGGACCCGGAATTTATTCACCTGATGAAGGAGGTGCAGGAGCTGCAGCGCTTCGTCTTCCAGACTGAAAACGAGATGACCATCCCCGTCTCGGGCACCGGCAGCGCCGGCATGGAGGCCGCCGTGGCCAACCTGCTCGAGCCCGGCGACACGATCATCGTCGGCGTCAACGGCTATTTTGGCGAGCGCCTGTGCGACATGGCCGGGCGCTACGGCGGCAAGGTTGTGCGCCTGGAGAAGCCCTGGGGCCAGCCGGTGCTGCCCGCTGAGGTGGAAGCTGCCCTCAAAGCCACCCCGGCCAAGGTGGTCGCCCTGGTGATGGCCGAGACCTCCACCGGCGCCCTGACCCCCATGGGGGAAATGGCGGAGATCGTCCACCGCCACGGCGCCCTGCTGTTGATGGACTGCGTCACCTCCCTGGGCGGCATACCGGTCAAGATCGACGAGTGGGATATTGACATCGCCTACTCCGGCACCCAGAAGTGCCTGAGCTGCCCGCCCGGCCTGTCCCCGCTCACCGTCGGCCCGCGCGTGCGCCAGCTGCTGCGCGATCGCAAGAGCAAGGTCGCCAACTGGTACCTGGACCTGACCATGCTTGAGCACTACTGGGGCGACGAGCGCACCTACCACCACACCGCCCCCATCACCATGAACTTCGCCCTGCGCGAGGCGCTGCGCCTGGTACAGGAAGAGGGCCTGGAAGCGCGCTTCGCCCGCCACAAAGCCCACGCCGAGCTGCTCTGGGATGGGTTGGAGGACATGGGCCTCCAGCTGATCGTGCCCCGCGAGTACCGCCTGCCCACCCTGACCACCGTAGCCGCCCCCGAGGGCGTCAACGAGGCCGACGTGCGCAAGCGCCTGCTGGAGCAGTACAACATCGAGATCGCCGGCGGCCTGGGCGCCTTCAAGGGCAAAGCCTGGCGCATCGGCCTGATGGGCTACTCGTCGCGCAAAGAAAACGTCGAGCTGCTGCTCTCGGCGATGAAGAAGCTGCTGTAACCTTTCCCACCCCCCGGCTTTCGAAGTCTTCGCCGCCTTGCTGCACAAGACTTCGGAAGCCGGGGATAGGAAAATCCATGATCCGCGTGCGCCTGCTGGTGAGCTTTGTGCTGGTCGCCCTGCTTCCGGTGATCGGGGTCAGCATCGGCTCGCTGCTGGTGAACTACTACAACGGCCGCAGCCAGTCCATCGACCGCCTGGAATCGGTCGCCGCCCGCAAGGAGCTGGCCATCAGCGGCTGGATGGCCTCCCTGCAGCAGGAGCTGCGCACCGCCTCCCAGGCGGATTACGCCCCCAACTTTGTGACCAACATGCTGCGCCTGTCCAACCAGGGCCTGGCCTACCCCTGGTATAAGAACCTGGTGCGCCGCCGGCTGCAGCGCTTTGTCGACCAGTCCTCCCAGGTCAGCGAGATATTCCTGGTGGATGCCCAGGGCGTGGTGGTCGTCTCCACCAACCTGGAGCGCGAAAGCCGCA
>CAIQIV010000544.1 GCA_903871905.1 uncultured Chloroflexota bacterium
CGCAATGGCGGAACAGGATCCCGGCCGGCAGTGCCAGCACCTGCTTGATGAAGGCCGCTGCCGGGAAGCCGCTCTCGCCGCGGCTGAGCCGATCCCAGTGCAGCCGGGTGTGAAAGCCCGCCTCGGCGTAGCAACCCTGATCCCCAGCCAGGGGGCAGCTGGAGGGGCAGGTGAGGCGGCTGGTGCTGGAGACAGCGATCGGGCCGGTTTTGCCGTTGTCAGACGGAAAGGACAGGGAGGCACGGTGGGACTCGGCAGCAGCCACAGGAGGGGCGACGCAGGACCCGCCCTGCAGCCGCGCCGCCAGGCAAGGGCCAGCCACCAGTGAATGGCGCAGCGCAGCGGAGCCCAACGTCCAGCCCGGCTGGCTGGTGAAACCCTTGCCCAGGCGCGGAGCATGGAAGGGCCTGCGGCACCGACCTCAAAGCGCAGCCGATCGCCTCAGCGGAAGCTATCCACCACCACAGCCCAGCCCCTGCCCGGGGCATATCGGTAGGCACCGCCTCCGATGGGCTCCACCATCCAGCGCTTGCCGAAGTTCAGGCGCGAGAAGCGCAAGCCCATGCCGCTGGCGTTGAGGGTGTTGCCATGGATGAGATCCGGCTCCCCCCAGGGGTCGTTCACCACCACCTGGGTTGGGGTGTGGCCAATCACGATTAGCCAGTGGCCTGAGCCGGTGGGTCGATCGACCGGGCCGCGGTGAAGGTAGCCGCAGGGGACGGGGATGCCGCGGTTGATCTGCTGCTCGATCAGCTGGAAGTCCGCGTTCTGCACGAGCCGGGCCGTGACGCCGAAGTGGGCAAGGGCATGAACCTGGGCGTTGGCATCGGTGGTGTCACCAAAGCGCTGCACCACCGTCAGGTACTGGTCGTCTCCATTGGCGCCCTTGAGCGTGCCGGGCTTGATGGCCTCCAGGAGCATGGCGCAGCTGGAGGAGAAGCAGGTGCGGTCGCGCTGGGCCAGCTGGACTGAGTCGCGCTGCTGAAAGCGGGGCACACCCACCAGCGGGTTGGGATGGCTGACTCCCTCTCCCCCGTCTGGGGGAGGGCTGCTCACCTGGCTGGGTGTGACCCGTTCGGGTGATGGCTTGCTCCCCTGATCGGGTGAGGCGCTCCAGATGGCCCCCTCTGCCTTGCGGCGGCGCCGGAGTCCGGCCTCGCTGGGGCCACCTGGGTTCACGTAGAGCATCAAGGCAGCGGGCACTGCCTCCAGCTCGCCGGTGCGCAGGGCCGAGCTGAGGGTGTCAAACCCCTGGGCGCCAAACCAGCGGGGGCCGCAGTTGTAGGTGAACGACAGCAGCGCCGCCTGACGGTTCACAGACAGCGCCTTGTAGATGGGGATGCAGTCGCTCAGCCGCCGCCAGTCGTTCTCAAGCCGGCTGCGCAGCAGAGCATCAGCTTGCTCCTGGCTGATGTGATCTTCTGGACGGAAGGGCCGCCCCTGCAGATCGCGGGTGCTGCCCCAGCCGATCGTCCAGGGCTCGCCGCCGGTCTCGGGATCGGGGTAGGCGGTGAGCCGGCAGCCCTCTAACTCCCTCACCAGGGGGAGGGCCACCGCGACGGCGGCGGGGCTGTCGGGCACCGGAGCCGGCGCCGCTTCGGCGGCAGCCTGCTGGGCAGTCCAGAGGCGCCGCAGGGTGCCGCCTTTCTCCAGGGCCTGGGGCTCATGGGCCACCAGCTGCTCCAGCACCGCCTGCAACCAGGCCCGGTGGTGGGGGAGGTCTGGATTGAAGTGCTCGACGTAGTCGCCAGCTGGGATGGAGCGGCTCATCGGAACATCCCCCGCCGGCCGGGCGCCAGCGCCGGCTGGTTGTTTGCCGCTGCGGTCTGCATGCCGGAGGGGAAGAACAGGGCGCTGACCGTCATCCAGCGCTCCAGGCAGGCATTCACCTGGCGGGGCGCCTGGATCCAGTTCGGCAGCTCACAGGCGCCGACAAACGCGGTCGAGAAGACGATCTGACCGGTTAGCAGGCCGTTTGACGCGGCTGCACCGAGCAGCCGCAGCAGGGGGTTCATGGAGCCAGAAGGCGGCGGGTCGTCTGGCTCTTGCCACGGGCCTGGCAGGAATCCCGTGGGGGCCTCAGCCCGCCCCCACCAGTTGCTGACGCAGGGCGGCAAGGGCCTTCTTCTGAGCCCGCTGCACCGACATGGCGCTGATCTCCAGCCGCTCAGCCGCAGCCCGCAGCGACAGGCCCTCCAGGACCGTGAGCCGCAGGGCCGTGGCCTGGGCGGCAGGCAGCTGCTCGACCAGCTGCTCCAGAGCCGGCTGCTGCTCAGCCCCGCTGGAAGTTGGCTCGGGCTCAGGGGAAGCCAGCTGATCGAGCAGGCACGGCTCGCCATCAGCGCTGACATCAAGGCTGAAGTGCCCCAGCGGGC
>CAIQIV010000545.1 GCA_903871905.1 uncultured Chloroflexota bacterium
CCGCCGTCCCTTCACCCGGGCTGCCGAGCTGATGACCACCTTTGGCCTGGCTGCAGCGGGCATGTACCCCCTGATCCACCTGGGGCGCGTGTGGGTCTTCTACTGGATGATCCCGTACCCGAACCAGCGCCAGCTCTGGCCGAATTTCCGCTCGCCGCTGGCCTGGGACCTGATCGCCATCACCACCTACCTGCTGGGCAGCACCATGTACCTGTACCTGCCCTTGATCCCAGACCTGGCGATGGCCCGCGACCGCTCCACCGGCTGGCGCTACCAGGTCTACCGCATCCTGTCCTTTGGCTGGCGCGGCACCGAGCTCGAGTGGCTGCACCTGCGCAAGGCGATCAACATTTTTGCCTGGGCGATCATCCCGGTCATGTTCTCGGTGCACACCATCGTCTCCTGGGACTTTGCCGTGTCGATGACCCCCGGTTGGCACTCGACCATCTTTGGCCCGTTCTTCGTAGCCGGCGCCATCTTCTCGGGTGTTTCAGCAGTGGTGATGGTGCTGTTCATCATCCGCACCACCATGAAGAATATGAAGTACTTTATCCGCGACGAGGTCTTCGACTCGCTGGGAAAGCTGGTGCTGGTCTTCTCCATGGTGTGGCTGTACTTCTACTTCAATGAGTTTATGGTCAATTGGTACGGCGGCGACCAGGCAGAGCACTTTGTCGAGGATTATATCCTCAAGGGGCGGGTCTCCTGGATGTGGTATGTCATGCTGGTGTTCAACATCGCCATCCCCTGGCTCACCCTGTGGAATAAGAAGATCCGCCGCACGCCCTGGCTGATGTTCATCATCTGCCTGCTGGTCAACTTTGGCATGTATATTGAGCGCATCCTGATTGTGCCCGTCACCCTCAGCCGCAACAGCTTCCCCTTCGATTGGGGTTTCTACGTCCCGCGCATTGAGCTGTTGATCAGCGCCGGGTCCATCGCCCTTTTCCTGCTGCTGTATGCCCTGGCGTCGCGCCTGATCCCCCTGATCCCGGTCTGGGAAGTCCAGGAAGGGCAGATGGCGCACTCCCTGGTACGCTTCGGCAAGGCGGAAGTGCCATCCAAGGCCGAGATCGAGTGAGGAGTGTGAGAGATGGCAAGTACAGATACTTATGTGGCCATTTTTGATGACCTGGAGCCCGCGGCGGAAGCGATCACCACGCTGCGCCAGCTTGGGATTGCAGAGGATCAGATGGAGATGATCTCCTGTGTCCCGTACAGCGAGGCAGTCCTGGGACGCCGTCCAAGGAAAAGCAATGTGCCTTTGTTCGGCGGGATTGGCGCCATTGCAGGTTTCGTTGTCTCCATTGCCCTGAACTGGGGTACCCCGCTGCTCTACCCGATCTATGTCGGCGGCCAGCCCTTGCTGCCGGTGCCGACCACTGCTGTCCTGACCTTTGAGATCACCATGCTGGGGCTGCTGATTTTCTCTTTCCTGGGTGTGTTCTGGGAAAACGCTTTTCCACGTTTTGGCGCTGTGCATTATATGCCGGAGGTCAGCGATGGCAAGATTGCGCTCATGTTTAACTGCCCCACGAACCGGCTGGATGAGCTTCAAAAGACGCTGGTGAAGCTGGGCGCCGAAAAAGTGCAGCCTTCGGAGGCGAAAAAGCTATGAGTACAGCTCTGATCAAACGCGTTGTGATCACCCTGGTTGTGCTGGTCATCCCGGCGTTGGCAGGCCTGCTGCTCACCTATGAGGTGATCAAGGTGGACTGGCTCAGCACCATGGAGATGCAGCCGTCTTTCCGCCCAATGGAAGACCCGCAGCAGCTTCCTCCCCGCTCGGTGCCAGTGCAGGGCGCGGCTTACGTCCCGGATGTCGGTTCACCCCAAAACCCTGTGACTGCCGACCAGGCCTCCCTGGATCGTGGCAAGGCGGATTATGAAATTTTCTGCTCAATCTGTCACGGGGCGCAGGGGATGGGGGACGGCCAGATGGCTGCCTCGCTCAACCGCAAGCCCGCCAACCTGTCCGCTCCCAATGTCAAGACCCTGGATGATGGCGCTATCTTCCTGGTGATCAGCCGGGGCGTGCCCGGGTACATGCCGCCCTTCCGTGAAAGCCTGGTGATGGGCAGCCGTTGGGACGTGGTGAACTATGTTCGCAGCCTGCAGAAATAGGAACCGGGAGGAAATAATGAGACGCATACTTGTTTTCACCATCATCCTCCTGCTGGTGGGCATCCTGCTGGCATCTTGCAGCGGGATGGAGCCGGTTGGCCAGCGCACACCTGTGCCGACCATGCCTTACGCCACGCCTGCGCCGCCTGCCGGCCCGGGCATGCTGGCCGACCGCACCTCGAAGGACTACTGCCTGGTCTATGCCGTGGACGCCATCCAGGCCTGGGTGAAAGCCCAGATGCCGGAAAAAGAGCCCTTTGAATACACCGATGCCCTGGGCCGCTCCTGTACCGCCACCTTTGCTGATATCTCCATCCTGTTCACCCAGCCGAATGTCTGGTTCCCTGGGGCGCTGGCCTGCACCACCTGCCATGGACCGGACCTGCCGGTTTCCTTCGCCATGATGAACCTGAGCGATTTCCATGGCATCCTGGCTGGCTCGCGCCGCGCCTCACCGGATGCCAAGGGCAACGATATCCTGGGCGGTGGGCAGTGGGACAAGTCCCGCCTGTTCCAGGTGTTCCAGACCAAGTGGATGCCCCTGGGACGCCCGGCCACCCTGGGCGAGAAAGGCCCGCTGGTTTTGATAGGAAACCCGAAGTAGACCCAAGCCACAGGCTGGCCTGGACCATACTGCCAGCCGTTAAACCAACACC
>CAIQIV010000546.1 GCA_903871905.1 uncultured Chloroflexota bacterium
AAAGCATTGTGCTTTATCAGCTATCTCCAGCAAATCATTCGGTCTTCTAAAGTCGTGTAGTAACCTGCCGATAAGATAATGTGTTTGTTTCAGAATGCAACCTATAAACCCCTAAAAAGGAGACACGGATATGCCATTTTTCACCTGGAATGCATCCTTTTCCGTGGGCGTCAAAGAGATGGACGCTCAACACCAGAAGCTGGTGGAGATGATCAACCGCCTGCACGATGCCATGCGCAGCGGTAAAGGCTCGCAGGAACTGGGACCGATCCTTTACGAATTGGTCGATTACTCGACATTTCATTTCTCGGCTGAAGAGAAGCTCCTGACCACGCATGGATACCCGGCTCTGCTTACACAAAAGGGCGAGCATGATGGTTTCACAAAAAAGGTGAAGGGATACCGGGAGCAGTATCAGCAGGGAAAGATGGTATTGAGCATCGAGGTGCTCAATTTTCTGAAGGATTGGTTGGCACACCACATCCAGGTGGAAGATAAAAAATACGGCTCGTATCTGAACGGCAAGGGGATTTCCTGACCGGAAGAGCAGAAAAGCATTTCCAGACCCCGGCGGAGCCTTACCCTGGCCGGGGATTTCTTATTGTATAATGCCTGCCATGTCGAACAATACTACCTCAACCATACACAAACCGCTAATCATCTACCTGATCCGCCACGGCAGCCCGGATTGGAGCCGGGTGGACTATAAGACGTATCACCTGCTGCCCGGGCCTCCGCTGGCGCAGTGGGGGCAGGACGAGGTTCACGAACTGGGGATTTTCATGCAGAGCCGGGGAATACGCCACCTGCTGGCCAGCCCGTTTCAACGCTGCCAGCAGACGGCTCAGATTGTCCGCGGCTACACTGGCGCGGCGCTGCAAACCCGCCAGGGCTTACACGAAACGCAGCCAGGTGAGACGGACGAGCAGGTTTTCAAACGCATGGGTTCGGTGCTGGAGGAGGCCGGACAGCTCAGCCAGGATGGCGGGCCGGCTGCCCTGATCACTCACGGGGCGCCGGTCATGGCGCTCCTGGCAGGCCTGGGGATGTCGGAAAGCGAGATTGACCGCCACCGCCTGTTTGACCACCGCACGCTGATCCCCACTGCCGGCGCCTGGCGCCTGCAGCGGCAGGCCGGGGGAGGCTGGCAGATGGACCTGGTATTTGTCCCCGAGCGCAGTAGAGAACTGCTGGCCGGGAGCCAGGTGTCAGGCATGATAACCTGATCCATAGGCCAACCCTGGGCTTGACAGCCTTCTATCCTTGGGTATAATGCCAGGACAGATAGAGAACGACTGACGCGGAGACAAGTAGCCGCTTCTGATTGCAGAGAGCTGCCGGATGGTGCGAGGCAGCGGAAGTGAGCGGCAAAATCCACTCCGCTGGCCCGGTTTGGGCCGGTTTCCCCTGCAGGGGCTGCGATTAAAGGATCGTGGTCGTAAAGGGGATCGGGTTCGCCCGTTAGCGCGAGGATTGAGGCTGCTATGCCTGCGGGCGCGGCGGCAAAAGCAGGTGGCACCACGAGCGCCCCTCGTCCTGCGGGATGTAGGGGCGGTTTTATTTTG
This sequence comes from uncultured Chloroflexota bacterium, assembly GCA_903871905.1. GTDB lineage: Bacteria > Chloroflexota > Anaerolineae > Anaerolineales > UBA4823 > CAIQIV01. Next base: position 1,566 of record CAIQIV010000546.1, read on the forward strand.
TGGCTATGAATGCACTGGAGGCAAATATGTTAGATCTGGCTTTTATTCGTGAACAACCCGAGGTGGTGCGCAAATCGATGCAGGACCGCCAGCTTGATCCTGTTCCGGTCGACAGCGTGCTGGAACTCGACGCCCAGCGCCGGGCGCTGATCCAGGAAGTTGAAAAACTCAAGGCCGAGCGCAATGCGGTCTCCAAGGAGATCGGGCGGACCAAGGATCCTGCCGAACGCCAGGGGAAGGTGGATGCTATGCGCCTGGTCGGCGATCGCATCGGTGAGTTAGACGCTCAACTGCGTGAGGTTGAGGAGAAGATGAACCAGTCACTGGCAATCATCCCCAACATCCCTGACCCGCGCACCCCGGTGGGCAAGGACGAACACGACAACGTGGTGGTCAAAACTGTAGGCGAGATCCCTGAGTTTGGCTTTGAGCCGAAAGCGCATTGGGACCTGGGGCCGGCGCTCGGGATAATTAACTTTGAGCAGGGGGTCAAGATCACCGGCTCGCGCTTCTATGTGCTCAGCGGCGCAGGAGCCCGGCTGCAGCGTGCGCTGATCGCCTGGATGCTGGATCTGCATATTCGCCAAGGATATACCGAGAAATACACCCCCTTCATGGTTAAGGGGCAGACCTTGTTCAGCGCCGGGCAGCTTCCCAAGTTCCAGGACAACCTGTATCGCGACCATGAGGAGGATCTGTGGATGGTCCCGACCGCAGAGGTACCGCTGACCGGGCTGCACATGGATGAGATTTTGGATGAGGCGAGCCTGCCGCTGCATTATGCGGCGTATACTCCCTGCTTCCGCCGGGAGAAGATGAGCGCCGGGCGCGATGTGCGCGGCATCAAGCGCGGTCACCAGTTTGACAAAGTTGAAATGTACATGTTCAGCAAGCCTGAGGAATCAGATGTTGAGCACCAGAAGATGGTTGCCGATGCTGAGCAGACCTGCGCGGAGCTGGGCTTTACCTACCGCGTGCTGCAGCTGTGCACCGGTGATATCGGTTTTGGCTCGCGCATCACCTATGATATTGAGGTCTGGGCGCCAGGGTGCGGCGAATGGCTGGAAGTGTCCTCGGTCTCGAACGTAGGGGATTTCCAGGCGCGGCGGGCTAATATCAAGTACCGCCCGGCAGATGGCGGTAAGGCGCGTTTTGTGCATACCTTGAATGGGTCAGGGTTGGGCATGCCGCGTACGCTGATCGCTGTGCTGGAGAATTACCAGCAGGCGGACGGTTCCGTGGTGGTACCCGAAGTGCTGCGCCCCTGGATGGGCGGGCTCGACGTCATTCGCCCCTAGCCAACTGCCCATGCCTGAGTGGCTTCGCCTGACCCTGTTGGTGGCGGTGCAGGCGGCGATGTTCGCCGGCCTGATTGGGTTAATTGTGCCTGTCTACCCGGGGCTGCTGATCATATGGCTGGCAGCCCTGGGTTATGGGGTAATTGTGGGATTCAACACTGCCGGGGTGGCGATCTTTGCGGCGATCACCATCTTGATGCTGGTGGGCGGCCTGGTAGATAACGTCTTCATGGGGGCTGGCGCCCGCCAGGGAGGCAGCTCCTGGATTTCGATTGGGGTGGCTATGCTGGCAGGGGTGGCCGGCACCATCATGTTTCCCCCCTTTGGTGGGATTATTGCTGCGCCGGCAGCCGTGCTGCTCCTGGAATACGGTCGTGTTCGAGACTGGAGAAAGGCGTGGAATGCGCTGCGCGGCATGGCGACCGGCTGGGGACTGTCGGTTTTTGTGCGTTTTGGCTGCGGGGTGTTGATGATGGTGCTGTGGTGGGTGTGGGTCTGGATTGTCCCGCCGGCTTGAAGCAGTGCGCCACTTCGCCGCGCTAAGATTCAGGTTGAGGGGTCAAAGAGCACCATCCCGACGCCCATGCGTTCCAGCCCTTCAGACGCCCAGTGCTCAATGAGCGGGGAAGGGTCAGACAGAGCCTGGAATAAGATGGGAATCGAGCGCTGATCACCGATCTTGGCCAGGGCGCGCACCGCCTCCAGGCGGCTGGCCAGCGGCGCCTCCTGCATTACCTGCACCAGGCCGAGTACTGCAGGCTCACCAATATCCCCCAGCGCATCCGCCGCCAGCGATATGCACATTGGATCCGGATCGGCCAGGGCGGCAAGCAGGGCGGGAACGGAGCGTGGGTCCGGGTGCAGGCGCAGCCCCAGGGCGGCGCATTGGCGCACCCCGGGATCGCTGTCCTGCAGGCACCCGATCAAGAGCGGCACCACCTGGGGATCATGCATTGCGGCCAGGGCACGCGCTGACCACCAGCGCGAGTCAACATCGGTGGATAGGTTGAGGTCACACAGGGTGGTCATGATCTGGCTGAGAGCGCTGGCAGGCAGGGTTTCACGCACCTGTCCGAGGTGCTCTACCGCCGCTTCGGCGCGAGTATCATCGCCGCTTGTCAGCTCAGCAGCCAGCCAGAAGCCTGGGTCAGGTAAACTTTCCATTGGCTGCGTATTTTTATTCTTCCGGCGGCGGAACCGGCAGGCTTTCCCTGGCAGTGGCCACCCACTTATCACCCTCATCGATCAGCATGACCGGGATATCGTCACGGATCGGGTATTTGCGTCCACAGTCCTGGCAGATCAACCAGCTTCCCTGGTAATACTCCAACAGCCCATCTTTTTCCCGGACACATGCCGGGCAGCGCAGGATTTCAAGCAAGTCTTGACTGATCATGAAACATCTCCAGTTGGAAAATTAGGGAACGGCATTGGGTGGCCTCCCAGCTTGCCTCCCGATTTTACCTTATTTTCTGTCTTCTATGGGCGGATCATCAGGCCTGGCAGCTTGGTACCGGGGCCGTACTGGAAGACCGAGCGCCAGGGGGTGTAGTGGGTGGAAAACTGATCGGTGAAATAGACCTGGTCGTTCCTGGTTACGGTCCGGCTGATCGTTACATCCGCGCCGTCTACTTCCCATTCAACCTGTTTGATCACCCCGGCTGCCAGCTCAGGATTTTCCTGGTAATCGGGATCGTCCGGCGCCACAATATTTTGCAGCCCGCTGGACTGCCAATCTACCTTGCGCCCATCTGAAGTCGAGTAGAAGGTCCAGGTCAGGGTACGGGCAGGAACATTGACAGCAGTTTCCATCAGGATCCAGTAGTCGCTGTCGTTCTTGAACTTGAAATCCACCACTGGCACAAAAACGGTGGCATCCAACCCAACCATGCTGGTATCGATGGCGCCGGTGGCATTTTCTTCATAGTAAGATACACGGTAAGCGTGCGAGTAGCGCTCGACCACGGGAAATCCGCCGAAGAACACGGTGCGGAAAAGCGTGGTGCTCACCTGGCAGACACCCCCCCCTACCCCTTTAATGGTGCGGTCGCCATAGATGATCAGCGCCTCGGCATAACCGTTATCCAGGCTGACATCGCCCATCACGTCGGCCATGGAAAAAGTTGCGCCTGGAGCAACCAGCACACCATTGAAGCGCGCGGCGGCAGTGGTGATGTTCTGAATGCGTTCGGCGCTGGAACCGTAGAAATAGGTGGTTTGCTGGCTGACTACCTGGGTGATGCCCAGTTTTTCTGCGCTGGCATCGTTTCCCATTTCCGGCTGGGTTATTTTCACCGCCAGCTGGACCGCGTGCTCACCCTGGGCCAGCTTTTCATGAATGGCCTGCAGGCTGGCCTCAATGTCGAGGTCGCGCCCGATGACCGATGGCTGCAGCGGAACGATCTGCCGGGTCTGGGCATCGAAGGAAAAGCGCCCGTTTTGCGGCAACCGGGCCACGTTCGGTGCCAGCGCGGTGACATAGGTGCGCAGCGCCTCGGGGTCCAGGCCGACCTGGACGCTGGTACCCTGGGGGCTTTCAACCCGGTTGATGCGCGTCATCAACGCCAACTGTTGGGGGTCAATGGTCCAGGGTCCCGGGTCGCCCTGCTGCGGTCCAGGCAGGCTGATCACCAGCGGGGCGCTGAGGATCCTGCGGGCTGTCTCAGCTGCCTGGCTGGCGTCCAGGAGAGCGGGCGGCTTCTCGATCACCTTTAACAAGACAATACCATCGGTCATGGAGCGGATCTGGAACTCCAGGGCGCTCATGGCTGCCTCCTGGTCCAGCTCGCGGCCTACCTGCCCGGGAGCGGCGGTTACCTGGACGCCATTGATCGCCAACGAGGCTTCAAGTACCGGCACGTACACCTGGGCGGCGATATTTGCCAGGAAACTCTGCGCCAGCTGCTGGTTATAGACGAAGCGAGGGGAGAGGTCTTTTCCAAGGTACCATGCCTCAAATTTTAGGACCAGGCGCGAGATCGGGTCACCTCTGCGCCCCAGCTCATAGGCTGCCTGGGCGCTGGCCCGCGCATCCAGGCTGAAACCCAGGTCAACTGGCCGGGCAACCCAGATCCGGTTACCCTCCTGGAAAGCCACTTTCCCAGTCAGAGGGTATTGGATGCGCTGTGTCAGCCGCGCCGCGGCTTCTTCAACCTGCAGTCCCGATAAGTCAACGCCACCGACCGATACGCCAGGGTAGATTTGCCCGGCATAGCGCATATTAAATGCCAGGAGGGAGACAAGCAGTGTAAAGGTAAATAAAAGCCCTGCACCGCTGATCGCCAACATCGCCTGGGGAATCACAGGGGCTGATTGGCGCGCCGGCCGGGTTTGGGTCTTTGGTGTGGTTGGATAAGCAGTCATAATTACCTTTAAGAATGCAAGAAGAGGACCAGATCGAATGCATGTATAATGGAACTCGATCTCTTTACGGCCAACTTTCACTGTATTGTACCAAAATGGCCTTACCGGATCATTAGACGTATGTCGTATTTTTAATGTTCCAGTAAGATGAGCATTGATCCAGGAACCGGAGGGACCTTTCTGGCGTCTCATAGGAGCAGCAGTGCTTCTCCAGGACACTTCGGCGAAGGAGGCCTGCCCGGGCGTGGCGACCAGGATGGTAAAGCCTCCAGCTTCTAGCTGCCAGCATTTAGCTGATTGGAGTAGGAAGATCATGAATCAAGTTGTAAAACGAACACATTTCCGGCGATCCTATCTTGCCTTACCTTTTGCGCTGGTAATCCTCAGCCTGGCATGTTCGATGCCCGGGCGGGTGACGCCAACTCCAACCGGCGGCCCGGCGGCGCCGTCTGCCACGCAACCTGCACCTGCCAGGCCGACGGGTACTCCACTGCCTCTGCCTCCAGCAGTGATTGAAAGCCACCCTCCGCAGGGCGCAGAGGTCCCACTACAGGGACCGCTCACCCTGTTTTTCAACCAGGCGATGGATCGGGCCTCCGTGGAAAGCGGGTTGAGGGCAGAGGTGGGCCAGGCGCCGCTGCAGGGTGACTTCACCTGGATAAACGATGCCACGCTATCACTTCATCCCCGGGCCCAGTTGGCGCCAGACATGGACCTGGTGATCAGCCTGTCATCTGCAAAAACAGCGGCGGGGATCCCCCTGGCACAGCCAGTCCGCCTGGCTTACCGCACTACGGGTTACCTGGTTCTTACCCAGGAGCTGCCGGAGGCAGGGGCGCAGGAAGTTGATCCCTCAGGTGCAGTGGTGGCAGCGTTTAACCGCCCGGTTGTCCCCCTGGGTGCTGATCCCGCCTCTCTACCCCAGGCGTTCAGCCTGAAGCTGGCTGGTGATGCGCCCGGTGAGCCGTCCGGCAAAGGAGAATGGCTCAATACCAGCACCTACAGCTTCCACCCTGATCCACCCCTGGCAGGCGGGCAGGAGTACCAGGTGATGATGAATCCCGCTTTGCAGGGCACAGATGGCGCCCCGCTGCAAGAGGTGGAGATTTGGACCTTCACCACGGCGCGACCGCGCCTGGTCTCGCTGCTTCCGCCGCCTGACAGCCGTTTTGTGCCGCTGGACAGTTCAGTTGTGCTGTCTTTCAGCCAGCCGATGGACCAGGCCAGCGTGGAAAGTAATTTCAGCCTGACTCCCAAGGGCGGAGCAGCGCTGGCAGGAGTATTTGCCTGGAGTGACCAGGGTACAGTGATCACCTTTACTCCAGGTGCGCCGTTGGTGAGGGATACAGACTATACGCTGCTCCTGAACAGCCAGGCGCAAGGACGGGGCGGAACGCCGCTGACCAGCACCCTGAGCACGGTTTTGCAAACGGTTCCGGCGTTCAGCGTGCTGCAGACAGATCCGGTGCAGGGAGGAACAAAACCGGTCTATGCCGATGTTGCCGTATCGTTTACATCCCCAGTCCAGGAAAATGATGTGCTGAATTATTTCAGCTTTTCCCCGGCGCTGACCATTTCCGGGCATTCGCTGGAGGGCGATGGGCGCACCCTGCACCTGTACGCCGATTTTGCCCCGGGGACTGCGTACAGCCTGCGCATTGCTCCTGAACTGCCTGATCGCTGGGGGACCGTTCTGGGTCAGGAGTACCTGCTCAGCTTTCAGACCGCGCCCCTGGACCCGGCTTTTAACGTCCTTACCGGATCGGACGTGCTTTTCCTGACGCCGCAGGATGCCAGTCTGACCGCCCTGGCAACCAACATTTCCAGCGTGCCTCTGGCTATTGGCCGTATCTCCCTGGATGAGTTCACCCGCCTGGCTGGCTCGGAAGGCTATGACCTCAGGCAGAGTTACAGGCCAGTAGATGAGCAGAGCTGGGAGCAGGCGGTGACGCTGCCTGCTGACCAGGCGCAGCGCATATCGGTTTACCTTTCCCAGGACCAGGCCCCCCTGGCGCCGGGTATCTACTTCCTGCGCTTCAACTTCCCCGACACGCGCATTTATGCCAGCCCATTCCTGCTGGTGGTCAGCAGCCTCCAACAGACGTTTAAGTTGAGCACCACGGATGCCCTGGTGTGGGCAGTGGACCTGCGCAGCGGCGCAGCCGCGGCTAATTTGCCGGTCAGCCTGATCCGGGAGGATGGCAGCCAGCTGGCCTCCGGACAGACCGGGGCAGATGGGGTGCTGCAGCAGGCCATCCGGCTGGGGCAGGATCCTTACAGCCGGGTTTACTCGGTGATTGGCCAACCGGGTGAGGAACTGTTCTCCCTGGCAAGCAGCGGCTGGAGCCAGGGCATCGCTTCGTGGGATTTCGGGATCCCGGCTGATTATGCGCCGCCGGAGACAAAGGTTTATCTCTATACCGAGCGCCCGGTCTACCGTCCTGGGCAGACAGTATATTTCAGGGGTGTCATACGCCAGGCCGACAACGGGCGCTACCATCTGCCTGTGGCTGCCAGCCTGCCCATCACCCTGACCGATGGGATGGGCAAAAGCGCTGCCACTTTTAATCTGCCATTGTCTGCCTTTGGAACGGCGCACGGCGAATATGCTCTGCCAGCGGATGCTGCTCCGGGGATTTATACCCTGAACAGTGCGCTGTCCCTGGATACATCCCTGGCGCAGGCAGCGAGTTTTCAGGTAGCAAACTATCGGAAACCGGAAATCAACGTGATCGTCGATATGACCGGCGCCGACCAGCAGATGGGTGAAATGCTGGAGGCCAGGATCCAGGCGAACTATTTCTTTGGCGCTCCGGCGGGTGACGCCGCGCTGCACTGGGCGTTATATGCCCGGCCGTTTGACTTCGTCATTCCTGGTTATCAGGTCGGGCCGGTTGACAACGGCTGGCTGGACCCTTTCCCTTACCCGCGCAGGATTGGGGAGGGGCTGGGGATGGTATTGCAAGAAGGGGATGGCCGCACTGCTGCCGATGGGACCTTTGCCCTGTCGCTGCCCACAGCAGCTGATGCGGCAGTGACTGCCCTTAAACCCGGGCAGCCGTATATTTTTACACTGGAGGCTACCGTAAAAGATGAGAGCGGCCTGCCGGTATCGGCGCGCGACCAGGTGAACGTTCATGCTGGCGAATTTTATATCGGCTTACGCCCAGATCAGTGGGTTTTAAAGGCCGGCGAGCAGCCTGTCGGACAGGCCGGTTTTGACGTGCTGAGTGTCAACTGGCAGAACCAGCCGGCGGGCGCCCTGGCTTTACGCGCCGAGTTCAGCAAGGTGACCTGGGTTGAAGCAGATGCGGACCAGGGCTACCCGGAAGGAGGAAAGGTGCTGAAACCGCAGGTTGCGCGGGTAGCCAGTACGGACTTCGTCACCAGCGACCAGGGCCAGGCGCGCCTGGCTTTCACTCCGGAGGAGCCCGGGAACTATCAACTGAGCGTCTTTGACCCGGCGCAGCCTGCCGGACCGCGCAGCGAGATCCTGCTGTGGGTGGGGGGACCTGGCACAGCAGCCTGGCCGAACCTGCCGAACCAGCGCCTGCGGCTGACCCTGAATAACACCCCGGTGGATGGCGCTTTCCAGGCTGGAGAGACCGCCGAAATCTTTATCCCTAATCCCTTTTCAACCAGCGTTTCTGCGTTGGTAACCGTCGAGCGCGGCAGGGTGATGCGCTACCAGACCCTGGTGTTGGATGCCCAGGGCATGGTGTATTCCCTGCCGCTGGGGAGCGCAGATGCACCGAATGTGTATCTATCCATAACCCTGCTGGGGAAAAATTCCCTGGGTAACCCGGATTTTCGCCAGGGTTACCAGGAGGTACGGGTAAAACCGCTGGAGTTCAGCTTGAATGCCGTCCTGAGCAGTGATCGGCAGCAGGTCGGACCGGGAGAACCGGTTATTTTGGACCTGCTGGTGACAGACCAGGCCGGAGCGCCGGTGGAAGGCGAGTTCTCCCTGGCGGTGGTGGACCAGGCCGCCCTGGCCCTGGCAGAGCCGAACGCTCCGGATATCCTGCCGGCGTTTTATAATCCCCAGCCGCTGAGTGTGCGCACCAGCCAATCGCTGGCGGCATATGGAAACCGGCTGATGGCTCTGCCTGCCGGGAGAGGCGGCGGGGGGGGAGCCGAGCTGCAGAGCACCGTGGTGCGTGACCGTTTCCCGGACACGGCTTATTGGAGCGCGGTTGTAACCACTGGGCCAGATGGCAGGGCGCGGGTCAGTGTACCATTGCCGGATACCCTGACCACCTGGGTAGTCGATGTACGTGGGATTACCACGGACAGCCGGGTGGGGCAGGCCAGGCTGGACATCCTGGCAACGAAGGATTTGCTGATCCGCCCGGTAACGCCGCGCTTCCTGGTCGCGGGCGACCATGTCCGGCTGTCCGCGGTGGTGCAGAACAACACGGCAGATGCGCTGCAGGCGGAAGTTACCTTGCAGTCCACCGGTTTCAGCCTGGATCAGCCAGCGCAGCAAACCCAACAGGTCAGTGTACCTGCAGGCGGGCGCGCGCCGGTTGAATGGTGGGGGACCGCGCAGCAGATCGGCAGCATAGACCTGGTATTTGCAGTGCAGGCCGGCAGCCTGCAGGATATGGCTCGACCAGCAATGGGTGCCCTGCCGGTGCTCAAGTACCTTACCCCCCAGGCTTTTCGCACTTCGGGTGTGATGGACCAGGCGGGGGAGAGCCTGGAACTGGTCAGCCTGCCCCCAGAAGCTGATGTTCAAGAAGGCGGGCTGGCCCTGGATCTGGCCCCCTCGCTGGCTGCAGCAGTCATGGACTCGCTGGATGTGCTGGAGCATTATCCCTATGAGTGCACAGAACAGACCCTGTCGCGCTTTTTACCGAACATGGAGACTTACCGGGTGATGCAGAAGTTCAACCGCCAGGCGGATGTTCTGAAAGCCCGCCTGGACCGCACTCTGTACCAGGGTTTGGAGCGCCTGGCGGCAGACCAAAACCCGGATGGGGGATGGAGCTGGTGGCCGCAGCACAGGATCCTCCCTCCCGAGGTCAGCCGCAGCATCAGTGACCCCTATATCTCTGCCTATGTGCTGTACGGTTTGCTGCGTGCCCAACAGGCGGGTGTGGCGCCAGATGTCGCGGCGCTCGAGCGTGGCATCGAGTATTTAAAGAGCAGCCTGCCGGACCCCTCGGGTATTGGGCAGGAGATGGAGAGCTGGGAGCTGGACCGCCTGGCGTTTGAAACGTATGTGCTCAGCGGGCAGGGGGAGGATGTGCTGCCTGCTCTGCTGGATGTCCTTTACCAGCGCCGGGATGAATTGAACCCCTGGGGACAGGCTTTCCTGGCCCTGGCTCTCGAACAGGCCGCGCCTGGAGACGGGCGAGCACAAACGCTGATCTCGGACCTTTCGGCTGCTGCCACCCGTTCTGCAACAGGCGCCCTGTGGGAGCTGGGTGAAGACAGCCGGGTGGGGAGTGAGCGCAGCATGGTGAGCACCCAGACCAACAGCGCCATGGTGCTGTATGCGCTGGCACAGGCCGACCCGCGCTCACCCTTACTGGCAGAAGCTGTGCGCAGCCTGATGTCCAACCGCCAGGCGGATGGAAGCTGGGATTCTACCTATACCACTGCCTGGGCGCTGATCGCCCTGGCGGATGTGATGGAGGCGACCGGCGAGCTGGCGGGCGACTTTAACTTCTCCGCCAGCCTGAACAACGCTCCGCTGGCTGAAGGGCATGCGGCGGGCAGTGAGGCGCTAAACCCGGTCACCGCGTCGGCGCCGATGTCAAGCCTTTACCCGGACAACCCGAATGCCCTGGTGATCCGGCGTGATGGCGGGCAGGGCCGCCTGTATTATACGGCTGCCCTCAATTTGAGCCTGCCGGCGGAGAACGCACCTGCCATCAGGCAGGGCATGTCCGTGGAGCGGGCAATTTATCCCTTCCGGCCAGCGACCTCAGGCCAGGAGAGCTGCCTGGAAAGCGGCTGCCAGGCACTGCAGGAAGCACAGGCGGGTCAGAAGGTGACGGTGCGCCTGGCGCTGTCTCTCCCCAGGGACGCCTATTACGTAGCATTGGAAGATTACATCCCCGCAGGAGCTGAGATCCAGGACCCGAACCTGAAGACCAGCGAAATGGGCGAGGGAGGCGCACCTGGAGCGCAGCTTGAAGTTCTGGATCAAAATTCTCGGGCTATGGGGTGGGGGACCTGGTTGTTCCATCCCGCCCAGGTCTATGACACGCATATCACCTGGATGGCGGATTACCTGCCAGCGGGAACTTATGAGCTGACGTATACCCTGCTGCTCAACCAACCAGGGGAATACCGGCTGCTGCCGGCGCGTGCCTGGGAGTTTTATTTCCCTGAAGTGCGCGGCGCCACCGCAGGATCCATTTTCCGCATCACCCAGTAGTCCCAAATTTTCGGTCTGCTGCGCGCTCCCTGTTTTCATGAACAGGGAGCGCAAACTTTAATTGGTACTAATGTACTTTTGAAAATTTAATTGAAATGTGTACAATAGAATTATCGATTATTGATGAAGCCTTTTTGCTGCTTTCAAGGAGAAACAACATGAAACTTCACAGCTGCGGCCAGGATAAAAAGTTATTTACTTTTCTGCTGATCCTCATTGTTGTGACCAGCTTTTATCAGCCGCTTCCCGCACAGGCGAGCGGTGCAGTGCAGAATGAACTTCCACCCGTGGATGCAGGGGCTGTCTTTGCTCCAGGTCCCGACCTGGTTACGGCCCGCATGCGCCACCGCATCGCGACCCTGGAGGGCGGCGAGGTGGCAGTTTTTGGCGGGCATGGCGAGGAATTCCAGGCCCTGGATACTGCCGAGATTTGGGATCCTGCCTCTGAAAGCTGGGACAGCCAGCCCGGGTTTGAGCAGATGTCGATGCTGCATGCGCATGACGCCCCGGCTTTTGCCCAACTGGCAGATGGGCGTTTCCTGGTAGCAGGCGGCGCATCCGATGATAATGGCCCGGGATACGCCAGCACCGAGATTTTTGACCCCGCCACCCACACCTTCAGCGAGACGGGTGAAATGGTGCGCTACCGCTCTGGGGCTGGGGCGGCCAGCCTGGAGAATGGCAAAGTGCTGGTCGCCGGGTCTTGGTGGTACTATAACGACGCATACACTTATGGAGAAGTGTACGATCCCGAGGCGGGGACTTTTCAATCGACTGAAAATGGCACGCAGTACTACCGGGCTTTCCCATTGGTCCTGCCTGCTAAGGATGGAAAGGCGCTGGTCGTGGGGGGTGTGTATAAAGCTAATCCAGATGAGTTCATCCTCCCGGTCGAGCAGTATGATCCCGAGACCAACCAGTTCTCCCTGTATCAGAATGAGCTGCTCCCCGCGCAGGGTGCGGTGTTGAACACCGTCATTTCCGGCTGGGGAACGGTTGCACCGCCGCGGCTGCTGGAGAGCCAGAAGCTTGCGGACGGTAAATATCTGCTGGGGGCGTGGAAGCGGGTGGAAGGCGGCATGCAGTTTGCCCTGTTCACCTATAACCCGGAAACAAAAGAGTTCCAGCGGTTTGGGACCACTCCGGAGCTTCCGGCTATCTCCGGAATACGCGTCGTCGACCAGCCGATTGTTGATGTGGATGCTAACAAGGCTTACCTGCTGGCCCAGGTCATGAGCCTGGTTACCAGCAAAACCCCCCAGTCCGCATCAACGCTGGGCGGGCTGCGCCTGTATACGGTGGACCTGGAGACCGGTGCGGTCAATGCTCCTGCAGGCTTCTACCTGCCTCCATTCGAATTTACCCCCAAGGGCATGGCTGCCACGCTGCTTAAAGACGGCCGAATCCTGCTCACCGGCGGCTCGCGTGATTGGTCGGATGGGCACACTTCTGCCAGGACGCTGTTGATCACCCCCTCCAGCGGGCCAGTCGAGCAGCTGCACCTGGAAGCGGCCCCGGAGAATGAGGGGATCCGGCTGGAATGGACGCCTGCCAGCAGCCCGGACCTGGACAGCTACCAGGTATGGCGAAAAGATATGAACAGCCAGCCCATGCTGATCACCACCACGGTTGGGACGGTGTTCACCGATACCCAGGACCTGGTACCTTACACGGTTTATTATTATATGGTTTTCGCCCTGGACGCCACAGAAGGGAAGCTGGCGGCGTCGAATGCAGCGCGCGCCTGGTATGCGCCCGGATACGAGGGGATCATTCTCAAGGTCGATTCTGGTGAGGCCAGCTTGATGCTGAACTGGACCGAACTGGATAATCCTGGCCTGGCGTATTACCAGGTGGCGCGCAAGCAATCAGATGAAGAAGCTTTCCGCATCATCACCACCACAACTTCCACAACCTATGAAGATGGGCAGGGGCTGGTGCCGGGCAAGCTGTACCTGTACGTGGTGCATGC
>CAIQIV010000547.1 GCA_903871905.1 uncultured Chloroflexota bacterium
CCCCCGTCCACCGCCGCCGAGAACAGCACCGCCCGGTTGAGCGCTGGATCGGCGATGAACGCCCCGCTCAGCTTCTCACCGGCGATCAACTGCGTGACCGGCGCCTGGAGCGTGCTGCTCACCGCCGGGTGAAGCACGTTGAGAAAGTTGTGGTCCAGCGCCGTATCCGCCGGTTCCAGCTCCATGCGCCACTCGCCGTACGGCGTGCCTTCATAATCGTTCACCGGGCGCGGCTGCGGCTCGCTGGGGCTCCAGTTCCAATCATAGTTAGCCCCGTTCACCCAAAACGCTTTTACCCCGCGCCCGCCTACCACGCGCAGGTTGTGCTCCACCGGCAGCAGGGTTTTCATGAACAATTTTGCATTCCCCGCCACTTCCGCGGCCTGGTCTGAGCCGCTGTACAGCGTCTCCCCCGCGGAAACCACCGTGGGTGTGCCGTTCACCTGCGGCTCGTTCAGCACATGGAACAGCAGCTTCGTGTTCGCCCCGCTGTAAGCCGGGGAGGTGACCCCCACCCGGTCAAAGATCACCAGCGCATCGCCCTGCCCGCTTCCATCCCCCCCGCCGCGCAGGTAGACAAATTCCCGCTGGAAACGGCTCACCTTGGCCGTGTTGCCGCTCAGCCCGGTATCCATCGCCTGGTTGTATGCCGGGTTATTATAGGCCTTGGTGGCGTCACCCAGGGCATAGGTGTAGCGGGCGGTATGCTCATAGCGCAGCAGGTCTCCCGTGTCATAGTACTTCGCGTGCTGGTCGAAATCCTCCACCCCCAGCGGGTAGCGGCTGGCAGGGTACATGCTGCGCTGCCCGCCGTCATTGGACGCCGCGTCCGGGCGGGAGCTGGAGAAATCCTCGCCCGGGTTGAAGACCGCCAGGGTGTTGTGGGCGATGGTGCGCACGTAGTAGTTGACATCGTGATACGACAGTCCGTTGCCGCTGTACACCCCGCTGTCCAGCGCCAGGTCGTCACAGCGAAACAGGGTGAAGCTGTTCTGGTCGTAGTGCTGGTGGTAGGTGAAGTGGTCGCCGCTCTGGAAGGTGACGTAGGTCGCACACGGGTCCTGGTCGGCGGCCCCGTCCGGCCAGCCCGAGCGCATCAGGATCGTACCCTGGGAGGGGTCATAATGGGCCAGCGGCGCCGGCGCTTCAACCGCCTGGTCGGGGTTGTACCACAGGAACTCTTCGTGATACAGAAAACCCATGGAGTTGTCTGCCGGCGCTGCCGACAGGTACGCCTGCAGCTGGCGCGCCGCCGCCTCGCCGCTGAAACGCTCCACCAGGATCAGCCCCATGCTGCGCTCGTAGTTGGCAATGCTGCCGCGCTGGCGCTCGGTATCGCCGGTGGAGAGATACGGGTGGAAGAAATTTCCCCACTGCTGGGACAGCCCCGGCCAGCGGTGCAGCAGTTGGTATTCCAGGCGGTTGCGGAACCACGCCGTGCTCTGGAACAGGTTCTCCCCGGTCGCCGTGCGCCAGGCCTCCACCGCCCGCACCCGCGGCCAGTTAGCCAGCCAGTCATAAATCATCCCTTCCGGCCAGCCTCCGCCGGGGGCAATGCGTTCCAGCAGGGGCAGGTCATAATCCCGGTAGCGGCTGATGCGGTACTCGTCCAGCCATTCCCCGGAGCGCGGGTTGTCGCCGTAGGAAGCCAGCCCGATCAGCCCATAGGAGTAGCCATAACCCGGCCAGTAGTTTCCCCAGCCGGGCAGGTCCTCGCCCTTGGGCTTTTTATCCCCCCAGGTGTTAAAGTAGCTGACCAGCGTGGTTTTCTGGTCAGCAGAAAGCTGGGCGTGGCACCAATCATACACCAATGCGATATCCCCCGCCTTGGTTGCCCAATCACCGGCCTCACCGGCTGCAGCCAGCGCCGCCTCGATCGCCGCATTGCAGTAGCTGGCCTGGCCGTTGACCTGGGAGACCAGCGCCTTGGCCTGCATCTCGCCTCCCGGGGAATCCGCCCGCGCCAGGAGTTGTGTCCAGCGCGGGTTGGAGGGTACCGCCCGGGAGCGCAGTACTGCCAGTTTCTCTTCCGTCAGGTAAATGCGGGGGTGATCGGCGGACAGGCGCAGCAGGTGCAGGTGCACCTCATCCTGGGCGCTCTCCCCCAGGGTGTTGGTCACCGTGAGCTGGATGTCCCATTCCCCGGCGGCGTCCGGGGTGAACGAAAGCACCTGGCTGGCGCCGATCCCCCCGCTCAATTCCGAGCCATACGCCGGCTGCAGGATGCGCCAGGTGTAAACCAGGCTGCCATCGTCTCCGCCGGGGCGGTCGTGGCTGGCCGAGCCATCCAGGATGATTGCCCCGCCGTCCCACTCCAGGTTTTCCTGGTCCGGCCCGGCATTGGCATACGGCACATCCGGGTTGTACACCACGCTCAGCTTCGGCCGCCGGCTGCTGTCCGTGCCCTCCTGCGCCGAGACAAAATCCCGCCAGTCACAGTTGCCATCCTGGTACCCGCTCAGGTCGCGCAGCGTCAGCCCATCGTCCGGCTGCTCGCCGCGCACCCAGGCGCGCGCCAGCGCCGTCACGTCCCAGTGATACCACCCCGGACCGGAAACATCCACCGCGCTCTGCGAGGCAGCGGCAAAGTCTGTCCCGGCGAGCAGGCCGCGCCCGCCCCAAGGGACGTTGGTCCCTCCGCTGTAATACAGAAAGGCGTAATCCCCGGTGGCGCCGTGCGCCCCAACCGTGGTGCTCACCACCCCCTGCACCTGGTTGCCCTCGTCCCAGCCGGTCAGCATCCCATACGCGCCAATGCGCCGCGCCAGGCTTCCTCCCGA
>CAIQIV010000548.1 GCA_903871905.1 uncultured Chloroflexota bacterium
CCAGCCTAGATCCCGCAAATTGTCTGACATCTTTATGGTTATTAATGTTTGGCAGGCAGACCAGTCTTTATCAACCGGTCAAAACCGGCTTTCAGAAAGTGAGCGCCATCCAGATCAAGGTCTGGTTCTGTGCAAAACCAGCAGCCCGGATCGAAGTCTCAGCACGATGCGCCGGGTAGTCCAGATTAAAACGACGGTAGAAGGAAAAATGGTTCCTGGCGTGCAAAAGCAGGCTCAAAACCGCCTCATCTTCATACTCAGGCGCCGGAGCCAACCAGAGTGTGTTTGACTGGTAAGGATTGGACTGCCAGGTTAAGAGACCCAGTAAATGCTCACCTTTGAGCGCAGCAACCTGTTGGATCAGTGTATTCTTAAAGAAACGGTAAATCGTCCCCAGGAGTCCAGGACGGAAAACATCCATGTCAAAGGGTAAGTGCCAGGTCAATTCCGGAGGGTAAGTTCCCTGCAGCCATTGGCGGTGCTGGTTCCAATAACTCCCCGTCCTTTCCACAATCACCACCCCTCGCGGCAGAAGCTGCTGGGTCACTTCAGGCATAGATATCCAGCTCGTCCGGCGTGCCCGCTCTTCAAATCCCAATGAAAGATAGAGCTGGATAGCATTTGGATTATCTTCACGCACATGCAGCCAAACCGAGGGCATACTCCGCTGGCGTGCAAATTCAATTCCTTTCACCGTCAGCGCCCGGGCAATCCCCCGGCGGCGGTAGTCCGGGTGTACAGCCACGTTAGCGATCAGATACTGCCTTCGCCCTTGTATATGGTATGGGATCAGGGTCAAATTGCCCACCAATCTGCCATCTTGTTCCCATACAAAGCCCGTCATCGGCACACCCGATAGATCAGACGCCAGGCCTGCCCAACGCAGGTAAGCAGGATCATGTGCGGCAGATCGCATTTGCTCCAGATAGCGTTGACCATCCTCATCCATGGTACCCGCAAAACACAGCTCAATCAAATCTGCAACGCCTAACAAATCACGGCGTGGATCAAACGGTCGCATGCTCTTTCGCGCTTCAGATATTACCATTTGCTGAATGATTGCCGCCATTCTTGCTCCAATGATGGATGACACATTCTTTCGCCAGGCTGGCGCCCCCCTCAATTTTACCTTAAGTCGGATCACTATATACCAGCAGTTGCCATCCACCAGGAATTTCCAAATCTACCCTGAACCTGCTTGCAAATAAATCAATATTCCATATACTATGGATATGGACGATCTACCGCTTTATTTACAAATTGCCGAGGCAGTCCGCAGTGATATCCGGGATGGCAAACTGAAACCGGGCGATCGCCTGGAACCGGTACGCAGCATGGCGGGACACTGGAATTGCACGATCGGAACGATCCAGCGTGCATACCAGGAACTGGCTCTCAGTGGGCTGGTAACCAGCCGGGCTGGACAGGGGACTCATATTGTGCATGCGCCACGCCTGCCCGACCATACCCCCCTGCGGCGCGCCTCCTTGGTGCACCGCGCCGAGGCATTTTTGCTCGAATCCCTCACGGGCGGATATTCTCTCGCAGAAATTGATGACGCTGTGCAGCGCGCTATGGACCGCTGGCGGGCAATGGAGGTGAAATTGCCTGCCCCCCCCGTGCACACCCTGCGCTTTTCCGGCAGCCATGATCTTGCCCTCACCTGGATTGCCTCGCATTTTGAAGATATCTCATCACAGGCAATCCTTGCCCCAACCTTTGTTGGCAGCCTGGGAGGCCTGATTGCCTTAACTGAAGGAAAAGCAGATATTGCGGGTTCTCACCTGTGGGATGAGGAAACCGACGATTACAACCTCGCTTTTGTCCGCCGCCTGCTTCCAGGAAAACGCGTTGCCCTGGTTACCCTGGCTCATCGCTGGCTTGGTTTCATCGTACCTCCAGGCAATCCATCCAACCTCCGCAGTATAGATGACCTTTGCCAGAGCGAACTGCGCTTCATTAACAGGCAGGCTGGTTCAGGAACCCGCGTCTGGTTTGATGTTCACCTGCGCCGGACCGGCTTGCAGCCTAACCAAATACTGGGCTACCAGGATGAGGCACTGACCCATTCTGAGACAGCCCTCTGCGTTGCAGAAAGACGGGCCCATGTTGGGCTGGGGCTGGAAGCCTCCGCACATGCCTTTGGATTGGGTTTCGTACGCCTGACGCGTGAACGATACGACCTGGTGATCAGTGAAAGCGTTTTTAACAGCCGCCCGATCCAGGACCTGGTCAGCTGGCTCATATCCACCCCCGGGCAGGCGGCTATCCAATCCCTCCCGGGTTATGACAACGCGCAAACCGGTCAAATCCAGTGGGTGGAATAGCCGGACATTTTATTCTGAAAGCCTGATGCAGTGGAGCTTCGCATCGGCATCGACATCGGTGGAACTTTCACCGATTTTGCTCTTTACTCACCTGAAACCGGGGAGTTCTTCACTTTCAAGCTGCCATCCACGCCCGGCAACCCCGCTGAGGCTGTGGTGCAAGGCATGGAGAGACTACGCCTCCAGAGCCGGTTCTCAGGTACCCACCTCCAGATCTTGCATGGGTCAACTGTCGCCACCAATGCCCTCTTGGAACGGAAAGGTGCTCGCACTGCGTTGGTCGCCACCCAGGGCTTTGCCGACCTGCTGGAGATAGGACGCCAGAATCGGCCGTTGCTCTACCAACTCTTGCCTGAACCAATCCCGTCCCTGGTGCCGGCTGATTTGCGTTTCGAGGTCAGCGAGCGAGTAGACAGCCGGGGCCATGTTCTTGATCCACTGGCAGATCACGAGATATCTGCGCTGGTCGCAAAACTGCACGACTGCCAGGCTGAATCGGTGGCAATCTGCCTGTTGTTCTCTTTTTTACACCCTGCCCACGAGGTGCGCATCGCCCAGGCACTGCGGCGGGCAGGATTTTTTGTCTCCGTTTCCAGCGAAATACTGCCTGAGTACCGGGAATATGAACGGGCCAGCACAACAGCCGTAAACGCATTTGTATCGCCTGTGCTGGAGCGCTACCTGGGTCAAGTTGCAGCAAAACTCCAAGGCCTGGATGCGATGCAAACCCATCTGCGCGTCATGCAGTCTAACGGAGGGGTAATGAACCTGGATGAAGCCCGGCGCCAGGGGGTGCGCTGTGTTCTTTCTGGACCAGCAGGCGGGGTAATGGGTGCGCAGTACATCGCCAGGCTGGCGTACCCGCAAAGCCCTCTGCAACTGGTCACCTTCGACATGGGAGGCACTTCTACCGACGTTTCCCTGGTCAACCAGGCACCGCGCTGGACCAACGAAGCGCAGGTTGGTGGTTTTCCCATCCGCATCCCGGTCCTGGACATCCACACCATTGGAGCAGGCGGTGGGTCCCTGGCTTATGTCGACGCTGGTGGCGCACTGCGTGTTGGCCCGCAGTCCGCAGGTGCTGACCCTGGTCCGGCTTGCTACGGCCGGGGAAACCAGCCAACCGTAACCGATGCCAATCTGGTCCTGGGCCGGCTTGCTCCGGATTACTTCCTGGGCGGCCAGATTATGCTTGACAGCGAAAATGCCAGCCGCGCCGTCCAAAGCCTGGGAGACTCTATCGGCCTGAATACCTACCAGACAGCCCAGGGTGTCATCGATGTGGTCAATGCACATATGGAGCGTGCCTTGCGGGTCATCTCTGTTGAACGTGGCATTGACCCTCGCCCCCAAAACCCGGTAAGCCCGGTGCAAAATTCCACCAATGAGAAACCAGGTGGCTACATACTGGTGTGCTTCGGCGGCGCAGGCGGCCTGCACGCAGCGGACCTGGCGCGCCGCGCGGGTATTGCATCCGTTCTTGTTCCGCCCATGGCCTCAACGCTGTCCGCCTTCGGCATGTTAGCCGCAGATGCCGCACGAGATTATATGCAAACGGTGATGCTTCCAGGTACCACCACTTCTGGTGAAATTTCTGCCGGACTGGAGCGCCTGGCAGAACGTGGGCGGCTTGACCTGGAAAAGGATGGGATTTCTATTCAGGATATCTCGTACTTCTATCAGGTCGACATGCGCTACCTGGGACAGTCCTATGAACTCAGCATTCCTCTCAGCGCACACCTGCAGGAAGATTTCCACCATCTTCACCAGGAGACCTATGGTTATTCTCGACCTGAAGCCCCGCTCGAAATTGTCAACCTGCGGGTACGAGCTGTGGGGCATGTGAGCCCTCCCGTAATGCACCCACTCCCCACTGGCGGTAAAGACCCCTCAGGTGCATACCTTAGACACCGGCCGGTTTTCATCGCTGGAGCACTCATGCCGGTCCCATTTTTCCGGGGTGAACTGCTGCAGCCCGGCAACCACCTCACCGGCCCAGCCATCATTATTCGGGCTGACACCACGGTACTCCTCAATAAAACGGATCGCGCCCGGGTGGATGCGTACGCAAATCTGCTGATCACCGTGGGGCCAGGCCCAGTTTGAAATAGAAAATGGCCTCCTCAGACCCGATCCAGTTAGAAATCTTTAAACACCTTTTCGCCGCTGTTGCAGAAGAAATGGGGGTTGTGCTGCGCAAGTCCAGCTACTCAGCTAACATCAAGGAGCGCAGGGATTACTCTTGTGCCGTGTTTGACGCACAGGGCGCCATGATCGCACAGGCTGCCCACATCCCAGTACACCTGGGATCTATGCCGCTGTCGGTTCTCGCCGCTGCGCAGGCTTTCCCCCTGCCCGAACTATGTCCAGGCGATATGATCCTGCTCAACGATCCCTACCGCGGGGGCACTCACTTGCCCGACATTACCCTGGTGGCGCCGGTTTTCTCACCAGGTGAAGCATACCCATCCCCCCTGGTAGGGTATGTCGCCTGCCGGGCACACCACGCAGATGTAGGCGGGATGTCGCCAGGTTCCATGCCAGTGGCGCGTGAGATTTTCCAGGAAGGTTTAATTATTCCTCCGATCAAAATTGTTCAACGTGGTGCACTTTCCCATGATCTTCTCTCGCTCATCCTGGCCAACGTCCGCACGCCGGATGAGCGCCAGGGTGACCTGTGGGCGCAAATCGCTGCCAACCGCCGCGGCATGCAGCGCTTACAAGAGATGGTGCAGCGCTATGGCCTGGAATTAATCCACCAGCAAATGCAGGCACTTCAGACCTATACCGGGCGCATGACGCGCCGATTGCTGGGATCCATTCCTGATGGGGTTTATTCCTTCACCGATTACCTGGACAGCGATGGAATTGCAGATATTCCCATCCCAATCACCACCACAATTACCGTTAGGGGGGAAACCGCGCGCGTTGACTTCACCGGCTCTGCTCCCCAGCAGGCCGGCAGCGTCAATGCAGTCCTGGCAATCACCCTCTCAGCGGTATCGTATGTTTTTCGCTGCCTGCTGGGGATTGATGCTCCTCACAACAGCGGCTGCCTGGAGCCGCTGGAGGTAATCGCTCCAGCAGGAAGCATTGTCAACGCGCTCCCCCCTGCCCCGGTCGCCGGCGGGAATGTGGAAACATCCCAGCGCATCGTCGATGTGCTGCTGGGCGCCCTGGCCCAGGCATGCCCTGATCGTGTTCCAGCCGCCAGCCAGGGAACCATGAACAACCTGACCATCGGCGGTCGCAATCCGCTCAACGACCGGTCTTTCACTTACTACGAGACAATTGGCGGCGGTATGGGCGCCCACCCTGGGGCAAATGGGCTCTCTGCCCTACACTCCCACATGACCAATACACTCAACACACCGGTAGAGGCCCTGGAATACGCCTATCCGCTGCAAGTCACGCGCTACGCCATCCGGCGCGGCTCCGGGGGAGCCGGCGCATTTCAAGGTGGAGACGGTATCTGCCGCGAATTCCTGCTGTTGGCAGATGCTCAGATCACTTTAATCAGCGAGCGCCGGCTTTTTGCCCCTTATGGGTTGCAGGGAGGAGAACCCGGCAAAACTGGCTGGAATCTGCTGATCCGACAGGGAGAAGCCCAGCCTCTACCAGGAAAAGGGTCCTTTGACCTGCAGGCCGGCGACCGCCTGCTCATCTGCACCCCTGGTGGCGGTGGATTTGGCGAGGCAAAAAAAGAGGTATGACTGGTTGAGCCAGCCACACCTCCAGGGTTTAAGAAAAATCCTAAAAATCAGGGCGCCACATTCAGCGCTTCGGCCAGCCTTACCTTATCAAAGCCTATGATGATGGTTCCCCGGACATCAAATGTAGGTGTTGTCTCGTTGCCGCGAGCCCAGCCGCGCAGGCGCGCTGCGGATGGGCGATCATAGGTCACGTTGATCTCCTGGTAATTGACACCCCGATCCGCAAGCCAGACGCGCGCTCTCTTGCAATCCGGGCACCAGGATGTGCAATAAAGATATACTCCGGGCGCTAATGGCTCAGCCGACTGAGGTACTTCTTTTTTCGCAGTCTCTTTTGCCCAAGCAGCGGCCAGCACCGGCTCCAGTTCACCCAGGATGCGGAATAAAAGTTCATTATCCGGCTGCTCATCAATATCGTGCACATCGACGTAACGGATGATTCCCTGCTTATCCACGATAAAAATCGCCCGCTCCGAATATCCTTCGGCCCGCAGCACACCATAATCCTCGGCGACCTTCCCATGCGGCCAAAAATCGCTCAATAATGGGTAGGTGATCCCGCCCAGGCTTTCACCCCACGCCCGCAAGCAGTCTTTACTGTCTACACTGAGACCCAGAACCTGGGTCTGGACCCCATCAAACCGGGCAAGATTTGCCTGGTACGATGGGATCTGGCTCGTTCAGACAGGTGTCCAGGCCAGCGGGAAGAATACCATGACGACGTTGCGCTTGCCGCGATAATCGCTCAAGCGAACGGTTGTACCCAGATGGCTTTTCAGCTCAAAATCTGGGGCGACCTGCCCTACCTTCAATACGGTCATTATTTACTCCTTTCCAACTTCCGGACAGCCAGACATCCGGGTTTTTGCGAGCTATCGAAGAATATACGTCCCTCTCACTCACCCATGTATGGCATAATTATATCCGGCCAATCCAACTTACGAAAGATCCCGTGCTCATCCTGTTTCAATGCACTGACTTCCAGGACCGCGTTCAGGTTGAGCGGCCCATAGATATGAGGAAATACCTGGTTATCAGCTTCTTCCCAGCGGATCTCAGGCTGCACCTTCCCAGGATCGATCCATAACAACACCAGATCAACCTGCCCCCGGTAAAATGTATTCGCTACCGCCAGGATTTGCTCAGGCCGGGAGCAGTGAATAAACCCTTCGGTCTCCAGCGAGGCCGCACGATATTCTCCGGCAGCCTGGCTGTTTTCCCATGCTGTACGCTGGCAGAGATGGATCAATACCTGCAAAGAGCTCATGGTTTTCCTGCCGTCAGCCGCCTGGCCACCTCATCCATAACTGCGTAAGCCACCTCTAATTTTGTCATCAGGGGCAGCTCAATCACCCGCCCATCGGCAAACAGGAATGTCACCCGGTTGGTATCCACCGCAAAACCGGCGTCTGCGGCACTGATATCGTTGGCAACGATCATGTCCAGTTTCTTGGCTTCCAGTTTGCTCCTGGCATTCACCAGCAAGTCTTGCGATTCGGCCGCAAATCCGATCACCAGCCTGGGGCCACGAGTGCGTTCTGCCGCGACCCTGGCCAGGATATCCGGAGTGCGCTCCAGGCGGATCTCAGGGATCCCGTTTTCTTTCTTTATCTTATATTCTGCCGGGTGAGTCGGGCGAAAATCTGCCACAGCTGCCGCCATCACCAATGCGTCGGCCCCCGATACTCGCGCAAGCACTGCATTCAACATTTGCTCAGCAGTGCGCACATCCAAACGCTCCGCGCCAACCGGCGCGGGTAGAGAGGACACACCGGCGATCAACGTCACCTCAGCTCCCATATCCAATGCAGCCTGGGCCAGGGCAAACCCCTGCTTCCCAGAAGACCGGTTGGTGACCGCGCGTACCGGGTCGATCGGCTCCTGGGTTCCTCCAGCGGTAACCACGATCTTCTTCCCAAACAGCGGGCCACCACGCGCCAGCAGCAACCGGATCTGCCCCATCAGCTCACCAGTATCAACCATCCTCCCAATTCCGGTTAACCCAGATGCCAGGTGACCTTCGGCCGGGCCAACCACCGTCACCCCGCGCTCCTTTAAAATCCCCAGGTTGCCCTGGGTAGCTGGATGAGCATACATGCCTCCATCCATAGCAGGAGCTACCAACAGCTCACAGCGAGCCGCCAGGGCCGTCACCGTCAGCAGATTATCTGCCAGTCCGTGAGCCAGGCGGGCCAGCGTATTGGCTGAGGCTGGCGCAATGACCAGCAGATCGGCCTGCCTGGCCAACCCAATGTGCTGGACATGACCTTCGGTACCCCAAAGGTCTGCATCCGTATAGCAGTGCCTGCCCGTCACCGATTGAAAAGTCAGCGGAGCAACAAATTGGACCGCCGCAGGTGTGAGGATCACATCTACTGCCGCCTCTGCCTGCGCAAGCTTCGACGCCAGGTCTGCAGCTTTATAAGCGGCGATCGAGCCCGTCACCCCCAGCAGGATGTGTTTTTCATGAAAGGGTGTTTTCACCTTACCTCCTCATCATCTGATAATAGAAAAGACCAAGATACTCCTTCAAAACCGAAGTCGTTTGTGCCATGTTAGACACATTCGGAATGAGATTGAAAAGAAAATTCACCGGCGCTGGCTCAAACAGGCTCTTCCAGGAGCGCTGGGTGATGGAAAAATCGGTTGGAGCCGGTATTACCTCGAACCCCTGCCGCTCGAACAACAGCACAGCGCGTGGCATATGCATGGCTGAAGTGATCAGGATGATCCGCCTGATCCCCTTGCTTCCCAAGATCTCCCAGGAAAAGGCGGCATTCTCTTCGGTGTTTCGCGATGCCTTTTCCAACCAGATCACCTGGCGGGGAACACCCAGTTTTTCCATCAGGCCTGCCATGTCCTCTGCCTGGGTATTTTCCGAGTTCGATAAAACCCCTTCTCCTCCACTGACCAGGATATGAGGCGACGCTCCCTGGTGGTACAGCTGAGCAGCATAGATCACCCGGTCGCCGGCGCCGCTTACCTCCGGGCTGGACCGGGGATAATCCCCTGACAGCAGACCTCCACCCAGGACGACCATGACCTCCGCTTTGGGGAGGTTCTTGGGAGGCAGATAACGCCATTCCAACGAACGCAGGAAACCCGCCGATATCCAGGCGTTTCCACCCACCCAAAGCACACCAACAACGCTGATCACCAGGCTTTTTTGCAGCCTCGGTTTACGCCCCAGGAATAGAGAAGCCAACAGCAGGACGCATACCAGTGCTTGCGGATACAGGAAAGCCGGCAGAAACTTCGACAGGTATATCAGCGCTTGTCCCTCACGGCCTGGCTACAAATTTAAATACCAGCTTTGCTTTGTCCTCAGTCCCCAAGATACCAGCAATGGTAATTGGGCCGACCTTGAACGCACTCAGGAGGACTTCGCTGACTGCCGTACCGATGATTGCCTGAGCATCGCCTTTGAGGGTCACATCAAAGGTGACGGGTTGCGTGATCTGATGTACGGTTAAACCACCGGTAACTTTAAAGGTCACTTCCTGGCCAGGAGTATAAGATGCCGGCAGCCCTTCGATCGCGGTTGGCTTAAATACTGCCTGAGGATACGCGGCCGACTCCAGGTAGCGCTCCCGGATCACATTATCCCGGCGGCCGCTGTCCGATTTCAACTGGCTGATATCCACTGTGATTGTCCCAATGCTGGAATTCGCCGGGTTTGCTGGATCCACGGTGATCTCTCCCTGGATCGCAGAAGTTGTACCCACCGCCAGGTTAAAGCGGTTGTTTTGGTTAAAAAATGTCTCCCCCACCTCATAAGATGCCTGCGACTCGGCAGGGACAATCTTATACACAACAGGCTGCCCTCCAGCAACTGCCGGTGAGCCCTGGGTGGGGGCTGGGCTTGGGGTTGGTGCAGTCTCTGCCAGG
>CAIQIV010000549.1 GCA_903871905.1 uncultured Chloroflexota bacterium
CAATATCACCATCAGCCTGGATGGACCCAATCCTGCTGTCCATGATACCATCCGCGGGCGCTCTGGGGCGTTTATCCATGCCCTGGAGGCAATCCGCCGATTCAGGCAATTGGGGATACCTGTCAATGTCAACACATGCGTGAGCCTGGCGAATAAACATGTGCTTGAGGATACTCTGGCGCTCGCCCGGGATGCTGGCGCATCCCGCCTGTCGGTGGTTGGCACCATTAAAACTCCCTGGAATGCAAAGATGGTCCTGTCAGACCTGGAGCACCAGCAGATCACTCACCGCCTGGATGTCTTACGAGCCAATTACCCGGTACCTCTTGATTACCGGAGCGGCCTGATGAACAGCGGGGGGGTTCACTTTTGTTCCGTTATCGACTTGAGATATATATTTATCAGCTCCAACGGCGACCTGTCTTTTTGCTGTGATATCCCTGATGAAAAATCGACCATCGGTTCGTTACGAGAAGAGGGCTTGCTGCCTTTGCTAAAGCGATGGCTGCAGACGACCTACGAGCTCCAAACAACCCGGTTGGAAGAAATCTATGGAGGCAGGCAGGATGAAACGTTCAATCGCTGCCTGTTCTGTGTCGATTATTTTGTAAAACGAAATGGACCGATTCGGGAGCAGCGCGGGACAACCAGGCCAGACCGGACCCTAACATTCGTACCCCCAGCGAAAAACCGCCTGGCGCTGGTTGCTGCGCCTTATGACGCCAGCAATTTCCGCATCGGAGAAAGCCTGGGAATCAAATACCTGGCTGCCTATATGGAGCAAGCCGGCTATGAGGTGGATATATTCGAACCAACCCTAGATGGGATGAGCAATGAGGACCTGACAGCCAGACTGATGACGGGATACCGGCTGATTGGTTTTTCTGTCATGTTTGGGTCCGGCCTGGCGGGAATGATGGAGGTTGCCAACCGGCTACGCGCAGGCGGCTGCCAGACCCATATGACCGTTGGAGGCAACTACGCCAGTTTCAACTCCGGCGAGATATTGCAGCAGACGCCAGCGCTCGATACCATTGTGAGGTTTGAAGGCGAGGAGACCCTGTTGGAACTGGTGAAAAACCTGGCGCGACCAGAGCGCTGGGGGCAGATTAAAGGCCTGGTTTACAGACAGGTCAACGAGGTCAAGATCAATCCACCCCGCCCGCTGATCCCTGACCTGGACAGCCTGCCTTTTCCAAAAAGGGATAAAAACTCGCGCTACCTGGGCAGCCGGCTTTTTTTGATCATGGCTTCGCGCGGGTGCACCAGCCTTTGCACCTTTTGTGCTGTACCGGCCTTTTATCGAATACCGGCTGGTAAAGCCTGCCGCATGCGGTCGGCGGGTAACGTTCTGGCCGAGATCGAATACCTGGTGAAAGAACATGACGCCCGAATGATCTCGTTTTTGGACGATAATTTTTTAAGCGGGAAGGCTGGCAAGCAGCGGGCGTTGGAACTGGTGCGCCTTTTGGAGGAAAGACAGCTCAAGATGATCTGGGACCTGTCCTGCCGGGTAACCGACGTTGATGAAGAG
>CAIQIV010000550.1 GCA_903871905.1 uncultured Chloroflexota bacterium
ATTACGAGGTTGCGCGCATTTTTATTCAGGCAGTGCAGGAAGCCGGGCAGGAGGACCTCCCTAACCTGGCGGTGTTTATCAGCATGGGATGCCCCCATTTCGCGGCTTCTACCTCACCGGAAGCAATCAACGCGGCCTTTGCTCCCTATGCTGAGCCCTTCCAGAGGGGCCGCTTTGGGGTGAAGGACTGGCAGCTCTGCCAGGTGTGGGGCCCGTTACCGGCTGCCTCACCGGAACTGCCGCGCGGCGACCTGCCTGTGCTGATGCTCTCCGGCGCCTATGATCCGAGCACGCCCCCGGCCTGGGCCAGCGCGGCAGCCCGCTACCTGAGCCGCGCCACAGTGGTGGAGGTGCCTTATGCCAGCCACCATGTCACCGGGGAAGGCGGCGTGACCGGGGAATGCGTGCTGCGCCTGATGACCTCTTTCTATGCTGACCCCGGCGGCAGCCTGCAAACCGGGTGCCTTTCTGAAATCCCCGCGCCCCGCTTTATCCTGCACACCACAGTGACCCGCGCCCCAATCCAGTTGGCCACGCTTCCGCTGGCGCTGGCAGCCGTGGCCAGCCTGGGCGGGGCGGTGAATGCCTGGCGCAAAAAACCACGCTGGACGGCCTGGCGGGCGGCTTTTCGCCACCTGGGTCTGCTGCCACTGGTCGCCCTGGTGGGAATTGTCGTGCTGTCCATCTTCGCGAGCCAGGAGGTGGAAGAGTGGATGCGGATGGATGTGGTGGTGGTCTTTGTGCCGCTGCTGATGGGGATGCATGCGGCGGGGATCTTCTCACCGGAGGATGAACCGGCCCTGGAGATTGCCATGGCGGCTCCCCGCCCCCTGCCCTGGCTGGTGGTCGAGCGCCTGGCGGCGGTGAGTGCTGCCTATACCCTGATCGCTCTGATTGGGGTGGCTGTGCTGGTGGCAGGCCAGGATGCAGCGCCGGCATGGCAGGAGGATCTCTCGCCGCGCCTGGCCCTGGCTGTGACCCTGTTTTCCTGGGCGCCGCCGGCCCTGTTCCTGGCAGGAGTAGGGTTTTACGTCTCTATCCGCTCACGCATGCCGGTTTTTGGCACGCTGGTGACCCTGGTCTTTTGGATTGCCTTTGGGTTGTTCGGACGGTTTTTCCTGCCGGGTGTGCCGGTGCCCTTCCCGCTCAACCTGATCCAGCCTTTCCTGTGGCCCATCCATATCCTGGCGACGCCCGCCGACCTGGTGCCTTCAGATTTCTGGCTAAACCGCCTTTTCCTGTCCTGCGCCGGGATTGTGCTGGTTTTGGCGGCTGCGCGCACCCTGGCGGATAGCGAGAACCTGCTTCTTAACGCCCGCATTCGCAAGCGTCCAGGGCCGGTGGATGCTGCTGCCAATGACGCGCCCAAGAAGATCGGGAAAGCGGCGCTTACTCCCCTGCCGGTGCGCCCCCAGGCTCTGGCCCAAATAATGGGAATAGCGCGCTGCGAATTCCGGATAGCCTGGCGGCAGCGCATGATGCGGGTATTTGTGATTTCGCCGGTGGCGCTTTTCCTGGTGGGGGTGGTTTTTGACCTGATGAAAAGCATGCTGGCGCCCGCGACCCTATCGCTCCTGCCCCCTGAGCAAGTCCAGGTGATCTACGCTGAACATCTGGTAAGTGCGAGCGCCGCCTTCGTGCTGCCGCTGATCCTGTGGGTATGGCCGCTGCTGGTAGCCGGTCAGGTTCCTTCTGACATCCGCGTGGGCGTGACGGAACTGCTGCAAGCCCTGCCCATGAATGACGGCACGTACCTGGCAGGCAAGGTGCTGGGGATTGCCCTGGCGGGCGGATCGGCCCTGGTGCTGGCAGCACTTGCCTATGCGGGGATATGGTTCCTGAAAATAGGGCCTTTCTACCCGGTTCCCGTACTGGCGAATTTCACGCTCTGGCTGCTGCTGCTCGCGCTTGTGACCCCCCTGGGGGTGATGCTGGGCGCCACCCAAAACAGCGGGCAGCGCGCCCTGGCGCTGGTGGTAGCCGTCTTATTTGTGCCGGAATTTCTTCAGTCGGCGCCGCTGGTGCAGACCCTGCTGCCCGGCACGCCTGAGTTCCTGAAGCAGTCGATGTTTACTTCGATGCAAGCCATACAGTTCTTACCGCCCCTGCGGCGCGGATTTGATCCGCTTGTGGGGTTACAGTCGCTGTATGGCGTGCTGTTTGTTAAAACTGTCCTTATCGCCCTGGCGGCCTGGGCCTGGCGCCGGGTGAAGACCCCGGCCCGATGACAGATGCGGTGGAAGAGGATTAACCCATGATATGTATTGAACAGCTCACGAAAAACTATGGCGGCGGCATCCAGGCCCTGCGCGGCATCGATTTGACGATCGGACAAGGGATGTTTGGCCTGTTAGGGCCCAATGGGGCGGGCAAAACCACCCTGATGCGCATCATCGCCGGGCTGCTGACGCCAAGCAGCGGTCGGGTGACGGTGTTCGACCACGAACTGAACACCGGCCCGGGCAAGCGCGCGGTGCAGTCGCTGCTGGGCTATCTGCCTCAAGAGTATAACCTTTACCCGCATCTGACGGCGCGCGAATTTTTGGACTATATCGGCACGCTTAAAGGCATCACCGATGCCCGCGCCCGGCGTTTTCAGGTTGAAGAACTGCTGGAACTGGTGCGCCTGACAGAGGCCGCCGGCCGCCCGCTGCGAACCTTTAGCGGCGGGATGAAGCGCCGGGTAGGGATTGCCCAGGCTTTGCTGGGCAGCCCGCGCCTGTTGATCGTGGATGAGCCCACCGTTGGGCTGGACCCAGAGGAGCGGGTGCGCATCCGCAATCTCCTGGCGGATATCGCCGTGCGCGGGATCGTGCTGCTTTCGACTCACGTGATTGAGGATATTGGGCACAGCTGCTCTGACCTGGCGATTATCCGCCAGGGGAAGGTGCTCTTCCACGGCATGCCGGCTGATTTAATTGACCGGGCGCGCGGTCAGGTCTGGTCGATCAAGACCCAGGATGGCCCGCCGGATGAGAGCCTGCGGGTGGTGAGTACGCTGCAATTAAAGGATGAGGTACAGTACCGGGTGCTGGGCCAGCCGGCTGCGCACTACGCTGCCCAGCCGCTGGAGCCGGGGCTGGAAGATGGCTATATTTTGATGTTTCATTAAATGGATTATGTGTAAATTACGTGGGAACCCACGCAATTTACACATAATCCAGCAGCTACGAATCTTCGCGATAATGGCAGCCCCGGCTCTGCCGGTTATGGAGCGCCGCCTGCGCGATGATCAAAGACACCTCAACCGCGTTGCGCAGTCCAATCAGGCCATCACTCAGTTTGGTTGTGCGGTAAAACGTTTCAATCTCATTCCACAGGTGGCGCAGTTCGCGAATCGCGCGCGACAGGCGCTCGGCGTTGCGCGCCAGGCCAACATAATGCCACATGATATTCTGGATCGTCTGCATATCGCCCTGGATCAACGCCGAATCGGCCTCCGCCACCAGGCCGCTCTCGTCCCAGGAAGGAATCATATCCCGCCCGGGGAGGTCCTGGCGTCCATGTTGGTCCAGATCCTGCCCGATATAACGGGCGGCACGATCGCCCCATACCAGCCCTTCAAGCAGCGAAGTGGAAGCCAGGCGGTTTGCCCCGTGCAGTCCCGTGCAGCTAATTTCGCCCACGGCATACAGGTTGTGGATATTGCACCTGCCCCACTCATCC
>CAIQIV010000551.1 GCA_903871905.1 uncultured Chloroflexota bacterium
CACCATCCCATCCGGGTCAGCCATGGTAACAGGCTTGACCATGGCATCGATCTTGATTGGGTAGGTCAGTTCGTGCAGCTCATGGTTAACGATTGCCCCGACGATTGGGGCATTGATTTCTTCGTCCAACGCACGTAAAAAATCCCCCACAGGGGCACCCCGTCTGCCACAAATTACCCGGTTGTCCGGCAGGTGGATTTCCACGGTGTCCCGCGGAGACCCGGGTAATAGCTGAAATTCACATGATTCACCAGACACGTTTGCTTTTCTACTTTCAATAAATCTCAATAAGAATTTTATCATTAATCCCGGTTGAATTTCTACAGTACCAGTGCAACTCCCATACCAAGAATTCTCGCATGGACAACAATGACCGGCGGCAGGCTATGGCACCTGACGCCGGTCACTGTAATGCATCGATGGACGGATTATTCTTCTTCGAGGGGGGAAACGCCGCAACAAAGGACCAGGTCGCGAGCAGCTTTAACTTCATCCAGCCGCCCCACCGGTGTCTTATGTGGGGCAGTCTTCAGAAGCTCCGGCTGTGTATGCGCTTCTTCAGCGATCTTGAGCATGACCTCAACAAATTCGTCCAGCATCTGTTTACTTTCCGTCTCGGTTGGCTCAATCATCAAGGCTTCAGGGACAATCAGCGGGAAGTAATTGGTCGGAGGATGCAGGCCGTAATCCATCATGCGCTTGGAGATATCCAGGGCGTGAACCTCCGGTGCATCGGGCCAATGGCCTTCTAAAACGAATTCGTGCATGCACACCTTGTCGTAAGGCAGCATATAGGCATTCTTCAGCCGGGCCATGACATAATTGGCGTTTAGCACAGCGTGTTCTGCAACGCTGCGCAGACCTTCCGGTCCATACATGCGAATGTATGTGTAAGCCCGGATAAACATGCCAAATTGGCCATTGAAGGATTTTACCCGGCCAATGGTCCTCACCGGATCAACAAAGCCGTACAATGGAGGTACTTCTTCACTGCCTTCATCAACAATGTCAATAATCGGCGCAGGCAGGAAATCTACCAGGTGGGCTGCAACCCCAACCGGCCCCGAGCCGGGACCGCCCCCACCATGCGGGGTGGAAAAGGTCTTGTGCAGGTTAAAGTGCATCACGTCGATCCCCAGGTCGCCCGGGCGCACAATTCCCAGCAGGGCATTCATGTTTGCCCCATCTCCATACACCAGTCCCCCAGCCTCGTGAACAATTCGAATGACTTCTTCTACGTTCTCATCAAACAGTCCCAGAGTGTTGGGATTGGTCAGCATCAGTCCAGCCAGTGTATCATCACACTGCTGTTTCAATGCCTCCAGGTCCACGTTGCCCTGTGTATCCGATGGGATCTGGATCACCTGCAGGCCGCTCATTGCAGATGTGGCAGGGTTTGTCCCATGCGCCGAATCCGGGATTAAGATCTTGACCCGCCTGGAGTCGCCGCGCGACCGGTGATAGGCACAAATGATCAAAACGCCTGTCAGCTCACCCTGGGCGCCTGCAGCCGGCTGAAGTGTAACTCCTGCAAAACCACCGATTTCCTTCAGCCATTCCTGGAGCTCATACATCAATAGCAGGCTGCCCTGCATGGCTTCTTCTGGTTGCAAAGGATGGACTGCCGCAAACCCGGGGAGCCGGGCCATCTCCTCGTTAATCTTTGGGTTGTACTTCATGGTGCACGAACCAAGAGGATAAAACCCGGTATCAATGCTGTGGTTCAACTGGGAAAGGCGGGTAAAGTGACGGATAACATCCACTTCAGAAAGTTCTGGCAGAGGCAGGTGATCTCGCACTAAGTTTTCTGGCAAAGGAGCCAGCGGTACATCGGGTTTAGGAAAACGCACCGCCCGGCGGTCCCGGATCGATAGTTCGCAAAGCAGCGGCTCAGTCATTTTCTACCTCCGCCAGAATATCCACCAGGAGATCAATATCCTCTTTTGAGTTCATCTCGGTCACTGCAATCAACATGCAGTTTCCCATCCCGGGATAGTCTTTCCCCAGGTCATATCCTCCGATAATGCTGTTCTCCAGCAGGTGGTGGTTCAATTCTCCAACGGATACCGGGCACTCTACGACAAACTCATTGAAAAATGGGTCTTTTGACCACAGGCGGTATCCATCCAGGGTGGAGATGCTTTCAGCAGCATAATGAGCTTTATGGTAGCAGGCTTCAGCCACTTCTTGAAAACCATGCTTACCCAGCAGCGCCATGTAAACCGTTGAGGCGAGCGCCATTAATGCCTGGTTGGTGCAGATGTTCGAGGTCGCCTTTTCACGGCGGATATGCTGTTCACGCGCCGTAAGGGTCAGCACATATGCGCGCTGCCCTCGATTGTCAACAGTTTCGCCAATCAGGCGTCCAGCCATCTTGCGGACCAATTCTTTGCGCGTGGCGAACAACCCCAGGTAAGGACCGCCGGCGGATAATGGGATCCCCAGCGGTTGCCCTTCTCCAACTACGATATCCGCTCCAAACCGACCAGGTGGGGTCAGCAGCCCTAGTGCAATCGGATTTACTGCCACACCCAGCAGGGCGCCGCGGGAGTGTGCTGCTTCAACCAGTGGTTTTAAATCGTAGATCCGCCCAAAGAAATCTGGATACTGTACCAATACCAGGGCTGTTTGCTGGTCAATGAGCGGGATCAGTGCTTCCGGACCTGCACCCAGGTCAGCCTGCCGTGCCAGGTCTACCACCTCAATCCCGGTACCCTGGTTATAGGTCTGGATTACCTGCCGGTATTGTGGGTTGAGGGCTGGGGATAGGATGACCTTATTCCGTTTCCCGCGGAATTGGGCGATAGCCAGGGTGACTGCTTCGGCGGCAGCCGTCGCGCCATCATAATGGGATGCATTACTGACATCCATCTCCGTAAGGGCTGCCACCAGGCTCTGGTAGTCGAAAATAGCCTGCAGGGTACCTTGGGAGACTTCAGGTTGGTATGGGGTGTATGCAGTATAAAATTCGCCTCTGCGCAGGATAAAATCAACCGCAGCGGGAATATAGTGATTGTATGCGCCGGCACCAAGAAAGCATGCCATGTCGCGGGTGGTTTCATTGGCCTCTGAGTAGCTGAGCAGTTCCGCCTGGGCCTCCATCTCCGTCAGTGCTGGGGGGAGATTGAGCTTGGGGAAACGGTGTTTTTCAGGGACCTGCTGGAAGAGGTCATCCATTTTCTGGATCCCTACCGCCTCCAGCATTTCCTTCCGGTCAATATCTGTATGCGGAATGTACATTCCTACTCTTCCTTATTGGCATGGTTTTCATAAACCGCCGCATCCATCAGTTCTCCCAATTCATCTGGATCAGTGAGCTCAATTTTGACCATCCATGCTTCTCCATACGGATCGCTGTTGACCTTTTCTGGAGTTTCTGGGAGGGCATCGTTAACCTCGATGATCTTTCCGCTAACAGGGAGGTAGACATCGGCGGCAGCCTTTACAGACTCCAGGGAAGCGCAAGTGTCTCCGCGTTTCACTTCGTCGCCCGCAGCCACAACTATCTCAACATAAACGATATCTGAGAGCTGTTCCTGGGCATGATCTGAGATCCCTACAGTTCCGATATTGCCATCAACGCGGATCCACTCGTCGTTACTGGTGTACTTCAAATTCGCTGGGATATTCATATGTAATCTCCTGTAAGAAAATTTGGATAATAAAAACAGAGGCGCATGCAATCAATGCATACGCCTCTGTTCAATACCTGAGAGATTCGCACTGAAGAATTCAAGTGCTTGCCCCGTCGGTGCCTCCCACTTCCTCCAAGGAACAATTCTCATGAGGTGGGCTGACTTTCCAGAGGATCACCAGGGATGAGTTCTTTTACCTGAGAGATTCGCCTGGTTTCTATGCTTACCAGGTTTGCCCCTTCGGTGCTTGCAGTAGATTTTCGCAAGTCTCTCCTCGATCCTGTACTATTCAATTGTAGACCATACTGCTCCCCTTATAAATATTTTATGCTGGTCTCGGGTAAATGTCAAGCGGTTTGTTTATACCCACCCTTGTTTCTTCATGAAGTCAGTCAGCACCGGGATCTGGGTGTAATTTCCTTTGTAAGAATCGACCGCAGGCCAGAAGACCGCCAGCCACAGGATGGGGGCGCAGATAGCGCCGAAACCAAAGGTGATGAAGCTGAGAAGGAAAATAACAACGAATAGTATCAGATTAAAGGCAATGGATTTGTTGATTTCTTTGCTTGGCCCCGAGTTGATGACTGCCTACGTGGCCGTTCGTGAATCGATGTTGTTAAC
>CAIQIV010000552.1 GCA_903871905.1 uncultured Chloroflexota bacterium
CGTTGGGGAGCAGAACCTTATCCCCTGGCTGGTAAATGATGTTGTGGGGAGCGCCTGTTTGGACCACTTTGAGCAGGTTGAAATCCGCCAGGGGCAGGTAATCCTGTTGGAAGGAATCAAGCTCGGTTGTATATCCCTGGCTGGACATGACCCGGGCCCCGCTTTCATGTACTACACCCACCCAGCCTGCGGCGGCGCCGGATTGGCGCATGGCCCATTCCAGGGTGATCTGCATGGCGCGCCGGGTGTCGAGGCTGGTGTTCAATTCGCGGTCAATTCGCTGCATGACTGAAAGCTCTTCGACCCGGTCTGCCAGTGCTTTATCAGTCATGGTGTAGAGGCGGGCGTTTTCGATTGCGACCGCCGCCTGCGAGGCAAATGCCTGCAAAAGCTGGATGTCATCTTTCACAAACGGTTCCCCATCGCGTTTGTTGATCACTTCAATGACGCCAATCACCGTGTCTTTAACCATGAGCGGCACGACGAGCAGAGCGCGGGTGACAAAGCCCGTGTCCTCGTCGGTTTTTGAGAACCAACCAGGCGAAGAACGCACGTCATTGACAATCACGGGGGCGCGCTTGAGAACGGCTTCACCGACGATGCCGCTGCCTGGCGGCAGGCGGCGGTTGATCAGGTCCTGGCCAACCGAACCAACCGTAACTCGAAAGACCAGCTCATCAGTCTGTTGATCCACCAGCAGCAGGCTGCCGGCTTCGCAGTTGAGCAGGGTCGTCGCGCTTTCCAGGATGTTGCGCAGTAGGGGTTCGAGGTCGAGGGTGGAGGTCAGCTTGCGGGTGACATCATTCAGGGTGCTCAAATGGCGAGCGCGCAGCTCGGTCTCTTGCAGCAGGCGGGTTTTGACAATTGCGCCCGCAGCCTGGTCGGCGATGGCCTGCAGCAGCTTGAGCTGTTCCTGGGTATAGTGAAAGAATGATGTGTCATATTTTCCCAGGCTGAATGACCCGATTGTTTCTGCCCCGGCGTTGAGTGGGACGCTGATGAAGGGGGAAACCTTTGTTTGAACGGCCGACAGGCTGCGCTTGATGCACTCTTTCTGGTAATCGTCAGTCAGGATGGGGCGGTGCTGGCGGATGACTTCCACCTCGAGCGGACTTCCTTCTGGCAGGGGTTTGTTTTCCAGGTGAGTTTGGCGCTCGTCCCCGATGACATAGAACATCACTTCAGGGGTGTCCTCTCCGGTATCCGTCAGCACCATGCGAAATTCGTCGGAAGGGATGACTTGCGACGTTTGGGCATAGATCAATTCGAGCACATCGTTCAATGAGAGGGTGATATTGACCCCCTGGGCGATGCGCGCCAGGACATTCATTTCGTTGACCTTGTTTTCGGCATTGGTGACGACCTGGGAGCGTTCGATGGCGAGGGCAGCCTGGGTTCCCAACGCTTCGAGGAAGGTGATATCCCGGTGGGAATAGGGTTCGCCCGAAAGGCGCTGCCCGAGGGCCAGCCAACCAGCCAGGCGCAGCCTGCCTGGGAGGGGAATCATCAACTGCGCGCCGAGGAGCTGGAGGCGCGTTTTTTCTGGCGACAGGTTGCTGGGAGGGACTGCCGGGTCAGCAATGAAGATCGGGGCTTTTTGCTGGTGCATGGTTTGGGCCAGCGCCCCACTGGCCAGGAAGCGCAGGTCGCTGGTAGGCGCCCCATCCGGACCGGCAGATGCAACGTACTGCTCGCTGAGTGAGTCGAACAGGAAAATGTCGATTCGCTGCGGCTGCATGGTGTCGTTGATATATTCTTGCAGGGTTTTGATAATCGAGGTCAAATCTACCATATTGGTCAGCTCCCGGCCAAAAGTTTGCAGGCGGTCTTGCTGTGCCTGGTTTCCTCGGAAAAATACGAGGTTAATGCTGGTTTCCAACCCGCGCCGGAGCGGCGCGATCGCCAGCGCGAGGAGGACGAAAATCATGCCGGTCAGGAATGGGGTATTGGGAGACAGCATTTCGCCCAAAATCAATCCCAGGCCTGCAACCAGCATCGCATAACCCAGCGCAACCAGGACGGTCAGCAAGCCGTAGAGCAAGAACCGGCTGAGGATGTAATCGGTTTGCAGCAGCCGGTAGCGCTGGATGGTGTATCCTATTGCCAGGGGGAAGATAATAAAAGTCAGCAGCAGGTAAGGTGAGAAGGGCAGGTTGGTTTTCCAGAAGGGCGCCAGCAAAAACCAGGTGGTAATTGGGGCAAAAGAAACCAGTCCGCCGATCAGGACCATGCGGATTTGCTCGCGCTCTACCGGTGAAACCAGGTGTGACCGCCGCCAGAGCAGGATTGCCAGCGCCAGGATAACAGCCAAACCGGTAAAAATATATTCCAGTCGCCAGGCGCCGACATAGGCCAGCGGCTGACCGAAATCATAGAGGCGCGCATAGGTGTAAACGACGAGAGGCAAGGCTATCAGGTAGCTCACGTATTTGAGATAAGGATGGCGGTCCAGCAGGGGGGCGGGTTGGGGAAACAGCAAGGCAAGGCTGAACATGGACGCGCCTGCCAGCGCCACGGCAACTGCCCAGAGGTAGCTAAAAAAATGGGTTGTGTAAAGGTCAAAAGTCCCGGCAACTGCCACCGCAACTGAAGCCCCAAAGATCGTAAATACCCGGCTGGTCTCCTGCTCCCGGCGGATGATGAAAACCCAGGCAGCCGTGATGAAATAAATCAATCCAACGATGTAGGGGAGGTAGAGAAAAGACAGGCGATCGCTTGTTGA
>CAIQIV010000553.1 GCA_903871905.1 uncultured Chloroflexota bacterium
GGCTGCTCGGCCTGGATGGTCAGGGTGACCGGAATGCTGCTCATTTCCTGGAACTCTGCTGCCACCCGCGCCAACCAGCCGGATGCGCCGCCCCTGGCGACATCGATACGCAGATCATCGATCGTCTGGCGCACATCAATGAAAACCTCGCTGACCGTCTTGTAACACAGGTCAATGTTCTTCTCCAATAATTTGCCTTCTCCCCCGCGTAACTGGCCGCCCATTTGGGCCAGCTGCAGTTTGAGAAAACCCAGGGTCTGAGCCAGTCCATCATGAATCTCACGGGCCAGGCGGATACGCTCCTGCATGACGGTGCGGTACTCATACTCTGCCAGCATACGCGCATTGCGCCTGGCTTGTGAAGCCAGGGCAGCAAAGTTTTGCAGCAGTGCCTGCTGGTGGATGGAGAAACTGCTGGAGCCTGCGCATCCGCCAGCCATCACAGCCCCCCAGGCCTCCCCGCCCGGCGCTTCCAGGGTCATCCCAATCACAGGATACCCCCCAGCTTCCCCCTGCCAGGGGGATTGAAAGCCCCCAGGCGAGGCCATTTTATCCTGCGCCAATTCAACCAGCAACCCTCGGGCTGCTGCGGGGAAAACCCCCGCATGAACGGTCAGGAGCTCACCCTGCTGCCGGGGCTGATGCATGCACAGGACCGTAAAATCCGCTCCCAGCGCCTGGCACACGCTCTCCACAAAATACTGGTAATATGCCTGGTTGTCCCGGTCCTGCCTGTCGATGAATGACTGCAAGTACTGGTGAGCTTTGATCTCCTGGCGGCGAAGGCGCGAGTTCTCGATCGCCAGGCCAGCCTGATCAACCACCAGTTGCAGGAGGTCCAGGTCATCCGCTTCGATACCCTGATCCTGGTCCAGGTACATATTCAAAATACCGTACAACCGGCTGCCGCGCCTCAACGGAACGCAGGTGACGGCGTGGACCGAGGCGGCTGGGATGCGGGAGATGAGAGGACAGACTGTGACCTTGTTTCCATATTTTTCGCAGTCCTGGCAGCGCTGGCGGATCCCTGGAGAAGCCAGGTATTCCAGCCAGTCCTTCAGAAATGGCGCAGGGATCTCCCCTTCGCTGAAAATAGCCAGGGGCTGGCTGCGCTCATCCAACGAAACATAAGAGATGGTATGCGCCTCCGTCCATTGAACTGCAAAATTTGAGATGCGCTGGATGATCTCGGCTTCATCCTCCAGCCGTGCAAGCTCCGTCAGGATGCGGGCTGCAGGGCCAAACCGGTCACCCGTCGATCCAGGGTCCAGCGGCTGGTGACGACCAGCATCCGGCTGCATCTGCAGATTCCACTTCCTATCCTGGTCAAGGGTCGCCATATGTGTATTTTACCCGAAACAGGCCGGTTTTATCAAAGCCGGCTGTCAGCCTGGCCCACCTGCAAAAAACCAGGAAATCACTTCAATCCGTAATTAAAAACGCCGGCTTGAGGCCGGCGTTCCGATACAAAAAATTCAATAATTTACTTGGGAAGGGTGCGGAGATAAGCCACAACCTGCCAGATTTGATCTTCACTGAGAACGCTCTTCCAGGCTGGCATCGCTGAATTGAACGGAGCCATCCCACCGCCCTCGGCAATCCGCCAGATCATGTACCCGTCGCTCAGGGCGCCTTCGGTGGTAGCCAACGGCTGCGGTTTGGGGTTCAAAGACGCTGCCGCAGCGCCATCACCCTTACCGGTGTTGCCATGACAGGAAGCGCAGTTTGTTTCGTAAACCTTCTTGCCCTCGGCTGCTGCAGCCGCATCCCCGGCTTTCGGGTTGGTCTTGCTAGCATAATCAGCTGGGGGCGCCGGCCTCTCCACTTTGGCTCCGCCACCGCTTGAGGCTTCCTGCCCCCCGCCGCCACATGCCGTTAGTACCAAAGCGCTGACAAGTACAACGAGCCACAGGAGATGAAAAGCTTTCTTCATATAAACCTCCATAAAAATTTGTGAGTTTTTGAACTTACCCGGGGAATTATACCTCAATATCTCGAAATTGACTCATTTTTGTCCATTCGATTGCAAATTCAATCTTCTTGACCGGGCGGCATTCCCTTCAAAAGCGAGAGAATTTCCGCACTGTGACCTTCCGGCTTGACATTCTCAAAGACCTTGATAATCATGCCATCCGCATCGATGATAAACGTTGTACGGAACACCCCCTCATACTCCCGCCCCATGAATTTCTTCAGCCCCCACACTCCATAGAGCTGGCACACAGCATGCTCCTCATCCGCAAGCAGGACAAACGGCAGCGAATATTTCTCGCGAAACTTCGTATGCTTTTTGGGAGAGTCAGGACTGACCCCGAGAACCACCACCCCGGCCTTTTGGTATTCCGCATAGTCGTTGCGAAAACTGCAGGCCTCGGTCGTGCAGCCTGGGGTGTCGTCCTTGGGATAAAAGTACAGAACGACCGGGGTGCCCTGGAAGCCAGAGAGCTTGCACGGAACCCCATTGTGATCGGGGAGAACAAAATCGGGCGCCGGGATACCAGCAGAAATTGCCATAGCAGCCTCCATCCATCAGGTAAGATCATAAATAAC
>CAIQIV010000554.1 GCA_903871905.1 uncultured Chloroflexota bacterium
CAGCTCCTGGACGAATATTGGGCCACCCAAAAGTAATATCGATAGAATTTCGATGAGTCCGGTATTGGTTATCGGGCGATTTATTCGCCCGATAACTTGCTTAGTTGTGCTCACGCCCGGTGGTTCTCTGTTAAAGGGTTTGTAACCATTTGCTAAAGCCCGGGGAAGTCCCATTGGGAGGTTTATTAATGTCTTCAACCGAGCTGGATAATGCCAGAAAATTTATGGGCTCGTTCATTGTTCCCGCTGGCACCTCGCTGGCCGAGCGGCGGACAAAAATGGCTGCCCGCGGAGCCTCTTTGCCCTGCCTGCCCGGTGTCTCCGCTGAACCAGTGAACGCCGGGGGTGTGCCCGCCGAATGGGTGCGAGTTGGTCAAAAGTTCTCCGGGCGTTATATCCTGTTTTTTCACGGCGGAGGCTTTGTGGAAGGCGAAGCAGCGGCGGTGCGCGATCCGTTGGCGCGCCTGTGCGCCGCTTCCGAGGCTTCTGCCCTTTCAATCGACTACCGCCTGGCGCCAGAAAACCCTTTCCCGGCTGCCGTGGAGGACGCCCTCACCGCCTGGCGTTGGATGGTTCAGCAGGGACTGTCTCCCCAATCCTGCGTATTCGCCGGTTCATCAGCAGGAGGCGGCCTGGCCGTTTCTGCCATGGTGGCCCTACGGGATGCCGGCGACCCCCTGCCCGCCTGCGGTATCCTCTTCAGCCCCTGGACGGATATGACCTGGTCTGGTGGATCGCTGGATGCGAATGCAAGCACAGACGTGGTCGATTCGCAGTCCATTGCTGAATACCGAGCAATGTATCTCCAGGGTGAGCGCCCTGATCACCCCCTTGCCTCCCCCGCCCTGGCTAACCTGATCGGGCTACCTCCGCTGCTGGCGCTGACCGGTACGGCCGAGATTCTGATCGACAGCGTCCGGAATTTTGTCCGGCGCGCCAGCGCCGCCGGTGTGGATGTGACCAACCTGGAGTATCCGGATATGTTCCACGGCTGGCAGAACCTGGCAGCCATCCTCCCGGAAGCTCAGGCAGCGCTGGAGGCAGCCGGCGCCTTTATCCACAGCCGCTGCCAGTAGAAGAAGCATTCCTGACTATAACCAATGGTACAATAATCGTGTGGATATAACCCTGGTTGATCCCCTCTATCGATTGACCGAGCTGCGAGAACCTCATGAATAATCCAGACCACCGCCAGCTCAATATTGGCGAAATCGCCCGGCTTGCCGGTGTATCGCCCTCTACTGTATCACGCGCACTGAACAACTACCCCCAGATCAACCCGGAAACCAGGGCCCGGATTCTGAGCATCATTGCTGAAATGAATTATTCGCCCAGCCCGATTGCCCGGAGCCTCAAGACGCGCCGCACCTACACGGTAGGCCTGGCCATCCGCAGTTTTGCTGATACCTGGGTCATCAAGTGTGTCCCGCCCATCGAGGCTATCCTTCGGACCGCAGGTTACCAGGTTTTTGTTAGCAGCCATGACATGAACCTGGATCAGGAAAAAAGCATGATCCGTTCATTCTGGTCCCGACAGGTAGATGGAATCATTCTAACCAGCTTTACTCAGAACGACTGGATCATCGCCCAGCAAACAGACCATAAAGCGCCGCTGGTGATGTTCAACCCGAGTGGTGAGATATCCTACCCATACTCAGTGATTGTAGATGTAGAGGAGGGCGCTCAAAAAGCGGTGGAGTACCTGCTGAGTCTGGGACATACCCGGATTGGGTATATATTAATCGACCCGGCCCGCATGTCAAGCCGCCTGCGTTTATCCGGATACCGCCGCGCCCTGGAATC
>CAIQIV010000555.1 GCA_903871905.1 uncultured Chloroflexota bacterium
TATCTCTGCTTTCTGGAAACCTGCTTACCATCATCCTGGGGTGGGCGGCTATCGACATCGCTCAATTCTCTTCCCTGGCGCTGCAGAGCAGATCTGCAGAGGAGAGCGAGCAAACGGTGATTGCGTTTGGCACGCGGAGCACAGGAACGTTCCTGGCAATCTGCGCACTGTTATTGGGAACAAAACTGCCTGTGACACAAACCAACGCTGCAGACGCGACGACAGCTAGCATTGCCGGTAACATTTTACTTGTCCTGGCCTGTGCCTTCCGCCTGGGTATCATTCCCCTGCATCTGCCGCGCGTCGAAGACCAATCCCTGCGTCGTGGGCATGGTACCCTGCTC
Source organism: uncultured Chloroflexota bacterium (assembly GCA_903871905.1). Taxonomy (GTDB): domain Bacteria; phylum Chloroflexota; class Anaerolineae; order Anaerolineales; family UBA4823; genus CAIQIV01. Next base: position 345 of record CAIQIV010000555.1, read on the forward strand.
AGAATGCTGCCGGCTATGACCAGTGTAATCCTGATCAACCGTATCAGCCTGATCCATATTCAAGCCCCCTTTTCATCAATATTGCTTGGGCTGGTTTGTTTCGCCATCCTATACAGCGCATTTTCCTGGCTTTCGGCCAGCGATCCTCTGGAGGCCAGGCCGTATTGGGTGCTGAATGTCGCATCATTATCCCTGGCTGCCGCACTGCGGGGGCAGTACAATGCCAGCATGGTTTGGGGGATCGCCTTGGTTGCCTCGGGCAGTGCAATATTCCTGGCTTCTACCCGCAACAGGCTGATAACCATCTTATTTATTGTGAACTGCATTAGCTTTAGTGCCCTACCCTACACACCCACATGGAATGGTGTTATGCTGTTCTCCCCTCTGGTCGATCCATTTACCTGGGTCCTCATCCTATCCCACAGCATCGTTCTGTTGGGAATCCTCAGACACGCCGCCTTATCAGGAATATTTTCTCGCCCGGTGGAAAATTGGCAGTGGCTCCTATATACCATCGGTTTAATAGCTCTTCCTCTGGTTCAGTGGATGTTTTCTCCGCTTGCGGTTCTCACCAGCAGTGAGCCCATTCAATGGCCTGGCTTAAGGGATACCATCCCAGCGATGATCTCAGCCACCATACTGGTCACAATGCTGGTAATACACAGATTTTTCCATCCTGGCTGGAAAATGGCCAATTTCGCCTGGCTTGGCAGGCTATTTTCGCTGAATTGGCTGTACCGGCTGTTTTGGAATATCTATCGATCGGTTGGGTATGCAATCCGGTTTATTGACCGGGTGCTCGAGGGGGAAGCTGGATTTTTATGGACACTGCTGCTACTGGTGCTGATCCTTTCGATTCTAATCCAGGTTACCTATGGAGCTTAACAGCCTCATTTCCTACCTGTCGGCCCCGGCAGCGATCCTGATTGCCACGACAGCCACCCTGCAAATTCTGGTCCAAGAGTGGAGGCTGTCAATTATCCTTTTAACGCTCCAATTCCTGGGCGTTGCTGTTCTGCTTGTTCCCAATTGGCCTCTTGAGCTCGTTTCTGCCTTTTTAATTTCCGGATGGATGTCTGGGGCTGTCCTGGGCATGGCAGCTATCTCCATGCCGCCTGCAGCCAGGCACACATCCGGGGTGCTCCGCCGGTTTGGCTTGACCCCATTCAATACAGTCAGGTTGATATCGGCTTTATTGTCGCTCATGGTCGTGGCATCTCTCGTTCCCCTGCTAGGGAGATGGCTGCCCGGGGTAAATCCCATCCAGACCTGGGGAGGGCTGCTATTAATCACCTTTGGCCTGCTGCAGCTCGGTTTTACGACCTCGGCTTTTCGCACATCGATCGGCCTGCTCACCATTTTATCTGGATTTATAATTTTTTACTCTGCGGTTGAAAGCTCCTCACTCCTGGGAGGATTATTGGCTGCGATCAACCTCAGCCTGGCTCTGGCAGGAGCTTACCTGATCCTGTCTCCTGGAATGGTTGAGGATCAATGACTGCCCCGTTAATATGGATCATCCTTCCGGCAATGGCGTCTGCCACCCTTTATATGCTGCGCCGTTGGAAAAACCTGGTGGCAGTCGCCGCGGTTCTCCTGTGCATCTTCCTGGCGTGGCTTGCCTGGATCCTTCCAATCGGGGAGGCCGTAACCCTGGGGACATGGCCTATCAGGACTTCAATCAAAATATCTGAAACCATGTTCGTACTGGGCAGGCAGTTAATCATCCAGAACAATATGCGTCCTCTGCTGATCCTGACTTTTCTCTCTACAGGGCTGTGGTTTGCTGGCTCCAGGCTGATCCGGGCAGACTCAACCTTCATCCCTTTAGGATTAAGTATTATCGCCCTCTTGATTTCTGCGCTGGCTGTATTTCCCTTTCTCTACGCCGCCCTTTTCATTGAAATAGCAATGATCCTGTCCATACCTGTTCTTTCCCCACCTCCATCCAGCGAGCACCGGGGAACCATTCGCTTCCTGGTGCTGTTCACCATTGGTTTTCCATTCATTTTGCTTTCAGGTTGGAGGCTGTCAGGAATTGAGGCTGTTCCCGGCGATCCTGCCCAGGTCATGCAGATCACCATTCTCCTGGGACTGGGCTTCGCCTTTTTGATGGCGGTATTCCCCTTCCACACCTGGATTCCTATGATATCTGAAACCGGGCAATTTTTCCCTGCGGCTTACATCCTTTTTGTTCTGCCCGCCGCGGTCTCCATTTTCGCCCATCAATTTCTTACCCGCTACATCTGGATCAAACAAATTCCCAGCGTTTTGGATGGAATATTCTACCTGGGAGCAACTATGGTGTTGTTGTCCGGCTTGTGGGCTGCCTTTCAACGCCATGCCGGGCGCATTTTCGGATTTGCCGTCCTGATGGAAATTGGTTTCACCATGATTGCATTCCGCCTGGATATGCAGGCACCACAAATCCCGGCGCTTTCCGGCATCTTCTATGCCAGCCTGCTTCCCCGCTGCCTTGCCATGCTTCTTGCAAGTATCTGCCTGGGCTTTATTGGCATCAATGTGCCGAATTTAGAGTTTCGTTCTATCCAGGGAATCGCACGCCAGCTACCTCTCGCGGCAATAGGTGTGCTGGTTTCCTTATTTACGCTGGCAGGCTTTCCACTGACAGCCGGATTCCCACCCCACCTGGCCCTATGGACTACCGTGGCTCAAATTTCCTCAGCAGCCATCATCCCCCTGATGCTGGGGATCAGCGGTCTACTTTTCAGTTCCTTCCGCTGCATGGCAGTCTTGCTGATGTCTCCAGGGGATCAATCCTGGAAGGTTAGCGAAACCCGGCCCATTGCGGCTGCCATCCTTACTTTAACCCTGGCTCTGGTGCTGCTTGGGATTTTCCCAAACTGGTTTATCCCGGCTATGTCTGGGATAGGCACCCTGATAGGAGTCCCCTAAACCCAACGCAGCAAACGGCATAATTTTCCATAAAGTAAACGTGCTATAATCCCGGGCAATTCTGTGAATATTAGCAAGCAACCATGCGAGGAGATTTCACGATGGAAATTGATCAAATTATTAAACAAGTAGATTGGCTGGATGAAGAGCGTAGAAAAGATAAGACCCGCCTCGCGTCGCTTGAAGAACGTCTGATGGCCCTGGAGGGAAATTTTTCTCCACTCTCTCACCAGATCAAGGAAATCGGCGGGGAAACAACCCGCCTGGCAGCCCTTATCTCACGCATGGACACGTTCGATGATACCCTTCTCCAGACGCGGATAGAAGCCAAGCAATACTATGAGGATCTGGAACGCCAATTCAAAAAAAGGGATGAAGAGAGTGAAAAAATCCGCCGGGTTGAAATGAGAGCCCTGGATGCGAGTTTGAATGAACTGCGTAAAGAGCTTGAGCCAATATCTGAAATCCGGCGAAGCCTAAAATCGCGCGTGGATGAAGAAGCGCGCTTAGGGCGGTTGATAGATGAAGTGCGCGCCCGGATTGATAGTGTCCGCCGCAGTGAAGAAGAGTATACCCGCACGTTCAAGCTGGTTGACGACAGCCGCAGGCAGGATGCCAAGCGCCTGACTGATATGCAGGGTGAAGTTGCAGCCATTCGCAAGCGCGTGGATGAACAGCGCGGGAAACAGGAAATGGCATCTACCTCACTGCGGAAAATTGAAACCCGGCTTAACGAATTATCGATGATTGAGACCGAGCGCCGTGACGCACAGGCAGCATTCCTGGAAAACCAGACTCTGCTGCAGGTGGAAAGGGAACGGGTCTGGAAAGATTGGCAAGCTCGGTTTGAGTTAATTGAAGCGCAAACCAAAGACATCGAAACCAATCTGCAGAACATGGATGCAACAGACCGAAGCATTAAGCGGACCCAGCAGGTTGTCGATGAAACCATTCAAAAGGTTGAACGCCGTATCAGTGAGATTGCAGAAATTCAGCGTCTGGCTGAAGAGCGCTTCCGCCAGGAATGGATCACCTTCAAAGCGGACGATCAGAAGCGGTGGACAAATTACACGATTACCCTCGAAGAGCAGCGTAATGAGACTCATAAGCAGTATGAAAAACTGCTTGAGCGCATCACATACCTGGAGGATATCATCCAGGAAATCCGCGACCTGCTCAACCAGGTCACAGAACAAACCGAGAAGCGCTTGCAGTCATTGTTGGCCCTGGCACACGATTGGGCGTCCACATATGAACGTTCAGTAGGCCGAGCTCGATAAACCAATCAGGAGCCAGCATGCGTGTCATTGGTACAGCAGGACATGTTGACCATGGGAAATCCACCCTTGTTCAAGCACTTACCGGGACCCATCCCGACCGCTTGAAAGAAGAGCGCGAACGCGAAATGACCATCGATCTGGGGTTCGCCTGGCTTACATTGCCAGGCGGCGAAGAGGTGGGGATTGTCGACGTCCCTGGTCATCGGGATTTTATCGAGAATATGCTTGCAGGGGTTGGCGGCATTGATGCAGCCTTGTTTGTCGTTGCGGCTGACGAAGGCGTCATGCCTCAAACCCGTGAGCACCTGGCTATTTTGGATATCCTCAAGATCAATGCCGGCGTGATCGCCCTCACCAAAATCGACCTGGTCGATGAGCCCGAATGGCTTGACCTGGTCGAAGCCGATGTTCGACAGGTTCTCCAGGGTACCGAGCTTGCCCTGGCGCCAATAGTGCGCGTTTCGGCTCGCACAAAGCAGGGGGTCCATGATCTGCTGTCCAGGTTGGACAGCCTGCTCGCGACCCGGCCTGTTCGCCCCGATCTGAACCGCCCACGCCTTCCAATCGACCGGGTGTTCACCATTGCTGGATTTGGAACGGTAGTAACTGGTACGCTTATCGATGGCCAGCTGCACGTCGGCGACGAGGTTGAGATACTCCCATCCAGGCAGAACGGCCGGATCCGCGGATTACAGTCGCACAAGAAAAAAGAGGAATTTGCTATCCCAGGAAGCAGAACCGCGGTCAATATTTCCGGTATTCCTCTCGAATTGGTCAAGAGGGGAGAAGTGGTCACCCATCCATCTACCTACCAGCCCACACGACGCCTGGATGCACGGTTTAAGCTGCTGGCAGATGCCAGCGCTCCACTCCAACATTTTACTGAAGTTAAGCTTTTTGCCGGCACGGCTGAAGTGCTGGCCAGGGTGCGTTTGCTGGGGGACGAAGTCCTGGAGCCCGGCCAGGCAGGCTGGATACAGATCGAAACTGTTGAACCGGTGATTGCGGTGCGCGGAGATCACTATATCTTGCGCCGCCCGTCGCCTGGCGAAACCCTGGGAGGCGGTACCGTGGTAGACCCCAATCCCAGGAAACGCCATAAACGTTTCCACAGTGAGACACTTGAGAATTTGGAGGCATTATCCAGGGGTACACCGGAAGAAGTGATCATCCTGGCATTCAATGCGCTTGGCGTTGCGCCAATGAAAGATGTTATCGCGAAATCCAACCTGGATCTTGGGGTGGCGCAACAAACGATTCTCTCTCTCATCCAGAATGGCATTGTCCTCTCTATCGAAGATGCACTTCAAACCAAACCATCAATGCAGGAAATGCTTACCCTTAAAGGCTTCTGGGACCAGCTGGGGATAAAAATCCTGCAAGAGGTGGAAAAATACCATGCTGCTTACCCACTGCGAGCAGGAATGCCGCGGGAAGAATTGAGAAGCCGCCAAAAGGGCATGCTTTCTTCAACCCCCAAGCTGTTCAATGCCATGCTGCGCAGGCTGGTCTCCAACGGGCAGTTAGTGGAAAGCGGGCACTTGGTTTACCTGCCCGGTCACGCCATACGTTTTAGCCCTCAGCAGGACCGCCAGGTGCAGAAACTGCTTGCCCGCTTCGAACAGTCTCCCTACGCCCCTCCAAGCGTTAAAGAATGCCAGGCTGAAGTTGGAGATGACCTCTACCAGGCCATGCTTGATCTGGATATCCTGGTCAATGTATCCCACGAAGTTGTCTTTCGCCGCCAGGATTATGACAAATTGGAGAAAGAAACCCGGCAGCTGCTCACCCAGAAAGGCACAATCACTGCGGCTGAAGCCCGCGACCATTTCAACACCAGTCGGAAATATATCCTGGCTTTCCTGGAATTCCTGGACACAAAAGGTATCACCGTCCGCGATGGAGACCAGCGCCGGCTGAAAAATTAATTCACCAATTTTCCATAACCTTTCAATTTCATTAGTTTTTAACCAAAACAGTAATGTTATAATCACGTTGACGCTCCACCTGCAAAGGTCGGCAAGGGTTGAAACATCATTCTCAGTTCAGGAGAGAACCCATGGAACAACAACTGGTCGTATTCGACTTAGCCAATGAACATTATGGAGTCGATATTGCAGCGGTTGAAAGCATCATTAAGATGCAGGCCATCACCGTTGTCCCGCATGCACCATCCTTTGTTGAAGGGGTCACAAACCTCCGAGGCAAGGTGCTGCCTGTGATAGACTTGCGCAAACGCTTCAGTTTGCCAGCTGCTGACCACAATAAGGATACACGCATTATTGTCGTCAATGTAGGGAAAACCACAACCGGAATGATCGTTGACGCGGTCACAGAAGTCCTCCGCGTTCCAGAAGATACCATTGAACCCCCCCCGCCCATGGTCACCACCGTTGACTCGACCTTTATCATCGGCATTGCAAAAATTGCGGATAAACTGGTGATCCTGCTCGACCTGACCAAGGTGCTTTCCCTGGAGGAGCAAACCGGGCTGCAGTCTTTCCAGCGGGCGTAAGGAGAAAAGGTTTTTTTCCTTTTTTGAATCCTTGCTTTCCCGAAACACTTCGGTTATAATACCGCCGCTTAGTGAGGGCGCGTAGCTCAGTTGGTCAGAGCGCACGGTTCACATCCGTGAGGTTCGTGGGTTCGAGCCCCTCCGCGCCCATCAGGAAACCCGCATGAGAATGCGGGTTTTTTCTTTATGGAGGATAGGCCATGTGGTTTAATACGGTCATCATCTGGATGTTACGATCCCCACTGCACTGGATGGTGGATACTGAAATGATGCTCATCAGCTATACCGGTAAGAAGAGCGGAAAACAGTACACCCTGCCGGTCAATTTTGTAAGAAATGGGAACGAGCTGCTGACCACCAGCCTCAAAACGCGCAGCTGGTGGAGAAACTTACGCGGGGGGAGGCAGGTGACGCTGCTGCTTCAAGGCAAAGAGATAAACACAATCAGCACGGCCTATGAACAAGAAAAGGATGTGGTCGCTGGCCTGCAGGAAATCATCCAGCGCAGACCTGGTTATTCCCAATACCTGAAAATTGGTGTCGATCAAGCAGGGAAACCCTCCCAAGAGGATCTGCACCGCGCGGCCGCTGACCGGGTGATCATCCGCAGCCAATTATCGTAGGCGCCTGGCTATTTTGAGTATTGCGGACGACCATAAGGGCCGATACTTGTCAAGATATTGATCTTGCCTGTACCGGTATCATAAAGCCAGAATCGTCCGATTGTGCTGCCGCGCGGCTCATAGACGATGATCATTTTCCCATCCGGCGACCAGCCGGGCCAAAAGACCGCCCTCCCCCCCACATCGATCATATGGTCTTCTTTGCCATCCGGTTTAATCATGTAGAGATTGCGTGAATCATCCAACGTCAACCTGCCGTCATGGTTGGAATCATTGCGCACACTGCAGTAAACGATCCACGCCGCGTCCGGGGACCATGAAAAGTTAAAATCATTGCGCGTCGAGGACCAGGTTATCCGCTGCGATTCGTTTGTGAGCAAGTCCAGAATATAGATATTGCCCATATCCGAAGCAGTGATGCGCTTATCTCCATTGGTATCTTTTTCCGCGTGAGAATAAACCAGCCGCATCCCGTCTGGCGACCAGTTTGCACCTGAGTCAGCACCGCTGTCAGTTACCTGGACCAGCCCTCGCCCGGAGCCTTCAACCATCCAAAGATTGGTAAACTGTTGATTCAGCTGCCCCTGGACTCCATCAAATACGATGCGATCATCCCCTGCCTTGGGTGACCAGACCGGGAAGCGTACGATCCCTTCAAACGCAGTGATCTGCCGTTCTTCTTCTGTTTCAAGGTTCAGGACAAACAATTCCCATCCATCCGGCTCGCGATACGATGTAAAAACAATCTCCAGGTTATCCGGAGAAAACGATGGTGAATCATCCTGGAACAGGTTACTCGTCAGCTGCTTGGTCTCCCCTGTGGTCGGGTTCATCAAGTAAATTTCCCTGCGGATGTCCTGCCCATAAGCATAGGTGATCCATCCCGCGTAGGGGCTCTGCCCAGGAGGTACCACAGCCCGTCCAGGCGTCGGAGAGGGCATGGGCGTGTTGGTGACCCGAGGGGTCAGGGTGGGCACAGGGGTGCGGGTCATGATAGCCGTCGGAGGAGGTGAAGTTGGCTGCGGCGTTACAGAAGGCAGCGGAGTGGGAAGCGGCGCGCTCGTCGCAGAGGGGAGGACAGGGGCCGGGCTGAAAGTAGGGCTGGCAGCCGGCAGCGTCGCCGGAGCTGGGGTCGCCGTCCACTGAGGGGTTGGGCTGATGGCTTGTGGGGTCACCGTGAGGGTGGCCTGTTTGCCTGTCGGCACTGCCACAGCCGACGTGCCAATCGCCGTGGGGGTGCCGCTGGGAAAGAATGCCACAAACGCCGTCGGAGAGGCGGTAACGCCTCCCTGAGCAGGCGTGGCTGAGCCGGCATCCTTTGCCGGGGTAACCGTCCCCTGCGGTACCAGCGAAGCAGTCGCTGAAGAAAGGGAAGGGGAGCCAGTCGTCGAGGTAGGCGTCGGGATCGACGTGGCCGGCGCCGGGGTCACAGCCTGGCTGACCTGGGGGCTGGGGTTGGCAGCCACCGCCTGGGCTGCGGTTGGTGAAATCGTCGGGGAAGCTGCCTGAGCAGGGGCCTGGTTGGCGCCGGTCGGGGTAGCTGTGGATGGCAAAGCCGAAGCCGGGACCGGGGTGACAACCGCCGTTTCTGGGCTGGGGCTGGGATAAGCCAGGGCAGTCAGATCAACTATTGGGCCGGCTGTAGCTGCTGCAGGAGGTTGGGTCGGTCCCGGATAAGAGCCTTGAGCTGGTGGGACAGGCGAGCCTGACTGCGCCTGGGGAGTATCAGGCACCGGATAAGCCGCAGAAGGGGTAGAGCTTTCCGGGGGTGCTGAAGTTGCCAGCAAGTCAGGTGTGTAGGTCGCGACCGCTTCCAACGTCCCAGGGAGCA
>CAIQIV010000556.1 GCA_903871905.1 uncultured Chloroflexota bacterium
ATGTTCCCCAATCGCACCAACGTGCAGTTTTTAGAGGTGCGTGACCGTAATTCCATACGCATCGAAATCTGGGAGCGCGGCGCCGGGTACACCCTGGCCTCCGGGAGCAGCAGCTGCGCCGCTGCCGCTGTGGCTCACCGCCTGGGATTGTGCGACGCCTCGGTAGCGGTCCACATGCCCGGTGGGTTGATCCGGGTGGAGATTTCTCCAGACTATGAAATTTCCATGACCGGGCCGGTCACCGGCGTTTACGAAGGCGTTTTCTGGGGGCTGCCAGCCGCCTGAATCACCACGCAGTATTCCCCGAGCGGCGCTTCTGCCTGGACCGTGGTCAGGATTTCTGACAGGCTGCCGCGGGAAACGCGCTCGAACATCTTGGTCAAATCGTTGGCCAGCGCCGCCGGGCGGTCCCCAAGTATCTCCAGTGCATCCTTGAGAAACGCCTCAAGCCGGTGTGGGCTTTCATAATAAACCAGCGTGTAGGGCATCTCCCGGTCTGCTCCCAGGAAGCGCCTGCGGTCCCCCGGTTTGCGTGGCGGGAAGCCGCGGAAGATGAATGAATGGGAAGGCAGCCCGGAGAGCACCAGTGCCATGACAAAGGCTGCCGCGCCGGGGATCATGGTCAGTTCAACCCCTTCGGCCACCGCCCGCCGTACCAGGGTATACCCTGGGTCCGATATGCCCGGCGTCCCGGCGCTGGTCACCAGGGCTACGCTCTTTCCCTGCGCCAGGAATTCCATGATCTTTTCCCCCGCTTTTTGTTCATTGTGCTCGTAAAAAGAAACCAGGGGCTTCTTGATCTCGTAATGTTTGAGCAGCATGCCGGTTTTGCGCGTGTCCTCGCTGGCCACCAGGTCTACCTGGCGCAGCACTTCCAGGGCGCGCAGCGAGATATCCGATAAATTACCGATGGGGGTGGCTACCAGGTAAAGCATGGCACCTCAAACCATTTCTTCAAAATGGGCCAGGATCAGCGCCGCGCTGACCACGGCGGCGGTTTCAGAGCGCAGGACGCGCCTCCCCAGGGTGACCGGGGTCAGTCCGGCCTGTCGTGCCGCATGGATCTCCTCTTCGGCCAGCCCACCCTCGGGGCCGATAAACAGGTTGATGCGCGGCTGCCTACTGCCCGGGTGATAATCTGCCAGCGCCTTGCCCAGGTTCAACCCCTGTTCTGCCTCCCATGGGATCAGCGAGAACTCGCCAGGCTGGACCATACGCAGGGCGTGTTTGAATTCCAGGCTGTTTTCTAACACTGGCAGGCGAGCAGCATGGCACTGTTCGCAGGCCTCTACCAGGATGCGCTGCCAGCGCTCGCCGCGGGCGGCAGAGACCTCCTGCCGGTTGACCACGGTGCGCGCATACAATGTGGGCACAAAGCGCATCACCCCGACCTCGGTGCATTTCTGCAGCACCCATTCAAAACTTTCTCGCTTCAGCGGGCTCTGGAACAGGGTAATATGCGCCTGGGGACCGGGCCGGGCTTGCCATCTCTTGCGAATCAGGCCCGTTCCAGTGCGGGTCTGG
>CAIQIV010000557.1 GCA_903871905.1 uncultured Chloroflexota bacterium
CAGCATGGCGATGATGAAGGCAATTCCCATCAGGGCCAGCAGGGTGGCAGCCAGCCAGCCGATACGCAGGCGCGGGTGGATAGTGAGATTGAATTTCATTGGGTCACCTCTGGTTTTTCATCCGCTGCGGGCAGCGCCTGCTTCTCGGACTTGTTCTTAAAATAGGCAACGCCAGCAGCCACCCCGGTCAGCACAGCGCCCCAACCCAGGGCAAAGGGGATGGTCATCTCCATCACCTTTTCACTGACTTCATTCACGGGAACTGGCCCTAGCTCGGGCAGCCCCAGCTCGGTAAAGGGGACATGCGAGAGGACCAGGTAAGAGGTTCCGCCGTTTTCCGTTTCACCATAGACATGGTTGATGTAGCGCTCAGGGTGCGCCGCGAGGCGCTCATGGGCGATTTTCAGCAGCTCGTCGCGCTCCCCGTAGGCCAGCGCATCGGTAGGGCAGGTGGCCACGCAGGCCGGCTCCAGCCCATTATCAATGCGCTGTGGGCAGAGGGTGCATTTATCGATGAAAGCGCCTTCGATCAGGCCCTTGTCATAGTCAAAGTGCGGCACGCCAAAGGGACAGGCATTCATGCAGTAGCGGCAGCCGATGCAGACGTCGGGATTGTAGATGACCGGTCCGTCCTCGCGCTTGTGGTAAGCCCCAACGGGGCAGGCCGACATGCAGTCCGGGTGGTCGCAGTGCATGCAGTGGTAGACCATTGAAGCGCGGTCCAGGTTGGGATATTCGCCTTTGAGACCGATGCCGGCCACCCAGATGCGGGTTTTGTTCATGGCAATGTTGTTTTCGACGCTGCAGGCAACCATGCAGGCGCGGCAGTCGATGCAGCGGGTGGCGTCAAACAGATAAGCATGATGTTTGATGGGGATCATGACAGCACCTCTAAGCCTTCTTTACCGATACAAAGGTCTGGCTGAGTGCCTGGCTGCCGCTGATGGGGTCGGTGTAGGTGACGTGGAGAACCGAGTCGCAGGTGCCGATGCCGTAAGCAGTGGTCAGGCCCTTGGAAAGATGCCCGTAGCCTGGGGTGAGATAAACGCAGTCGGGACGGATGGCCTGCGTGACCAGCAGCTGGCTGTGGGCTTTGCCTGCCTGGCTGGTGATTTCCACCCAGTCCCCATCCGCCAGGCCAAGACTGGCGGCGGCCTGGGTGTTCATCCACAGGCGCTGCTCGTCGGAATACTTGTGCAGGAGCTGGTTGTTCTGGGTGCCAAATTGGGTAGCCTGCGCCACCTTGCCGGTCAGCAGGTAGAACTGGTCGCTAGCCGGTTGGGGCGGCTCTTCCCATGTGGCGCAGCCAGCAAAGCCGGCCCTGGCAAGCGTTTCAGAATACAGCTCAACTTTTCCACTGGCGGTGTTCCAATCGACCTCTCCTGGACCTTCCGGGCCTTCCTTGGGCATTTCAACATATCCTTTGACCTTTGCCTCCTCCAGGCTGGCGCCAACCGGTGCAAGCTGCTGGCGCAGATAGTCTTCCTCATCCGTGTATTGGAAGTAATCGCCCAGCCCGAGCCGCTCGCCAAGCTGTTTGTAGATCCACAGGGCTGAGCGGGATTCTCCTTGAGGCTCAACGGCCGGCTGGCGCAGGAAGGCTTTGTCTCCTACAGGCAGGAGCGGGTCATAGCGCTCCAGGTACGAGGCCTCAGGCAGCACCACGTCTGAGAACCAGGCGGTGTCATTCATGATGATGTCCACCGTGACGATGAAGTCCATCTTGCTGAAGGCTTCCAGGGTTTTGCTGCGGTCTGGCAGGGACAGGATCGGGTTCTGGCGCGAGATGAACCAGCCGTGCGCCTGGTAGGGGTCGGCATTGCAGATGCCGTCGCGCAGTTCCTGGAAAGTGCCCAACTTGAGCGGCACGAAGGGGAACTTCCACGGCACGCCGTCCAGGCGCAGGGCTGAAATGCGCGGGTAGGGGGGTTGGGAGGGGGCGCCCAGTGCGCCGCTTTCCTCGCCTGCAGAGGGGAACAGGATCGTCCCCCAGTTGCCGACAATGGTGTTCAAGGCGGTAATGGCGCGCTGGGTGGCAAATGAGTTGACAAAATTTGAGGTGCGCCAGCCGTTATGCGCCAGGGCATGTTTGCCCGCGGCGGCAAACTCGTGGGCGATACGTGTGATTGTCTCTGCGCTGATGCCGGTGATCTGGGCGGCCCACTCGGGTGTGTAACGAGACACTTCTTTGGCCAGTTGTTCAAAGCCTACAGTGTGCTCGCTGACAAAAGCTACATCATACAGCTTTTCGTTGATGAGGATGGCCAGCAGCGCCAGGTGGAAGGCCAGGTCGGTGCCGGGCCGGATGGGCAGCCATTCGCTGGCCTTGGCGGCGGTCTTGGTGAAGCGCGGGTCCAGGTAGACCACTTTGACGCCGTTGTCTATTGCATGGCTCAGGTCGCGGGTCTCGGAGGTCGAGATGGCCTCCATCAGGTTGCGCCCGGTTAACAGGATGTATTGGACGTTCTCATAAGAACGTTCTGGTTCCTCCATGCCGTAGGTCATCAGGTTGGCGACGATCATGGCGTTGAAGCACAGGCTGCGCTGTGTGCCATAATTGGGCGACCCGTAAGCATAGAGCAGGTTTTCAAACAGCGGCTGGCTCAGGTTGTGGGTGGAGGAGAAGACCATTGCCTCCGGGCCAAACTGGTCTTTGATCGCCTGCATTTTACCGGCGACCAGGTCCAACGCCTCGTCCCAGCTGGCCTTGCGGAACTTGCCTTCGCCGCGTTTGCCTACCCGGATCAGCGGGGTGAGCACCCGGTCGGGGTCGTAGGTGTTCATCAGGCCGGATTGGCCGCGCGGGCACAGCTTGCCGTGTGAGTGGGGGTGTTCGGGGTTGCCTTCCAGTTTCACCACCCGGCCGTCTTTCACTTTTGCCACCAACCCGCAGCGCCAGACGCACATCTCGCACATACTGTGGATAAAGCCATCCCCGCTGCTGTTGAGCAGGCCAGATTGGCGTGCTGCCTGTGCGACCTGCGGCGGGAGGCAGCTTCCCACAGCCAGCGCTGCTGCTGATGCTGCGGCGCTGAGCTTCATGAAGTCTCTTCTGGAGATGATCTCGGTCATGCATTTGCTCCCATGATGGCTTATTTCTCTGCCCGTTTGAGCCCTGCCCGGTCAATCAGGTAGAACAGGAGGAGCGAGGTGAGCGTAAAGAGCAGGATCAGCAGGAAGGAATTAACGTTCCATAGATCGGCGAGAATAATGTTGCCATAGTTGGCCACGCCCGAAATGACGGGAAAAATTGTGGGGTAGGTCAGGCCGTAGAGCACCGCGCCTACGAAAAAACCGAGAAAACCGGGGATGATATAGTCCAATTTACCTTCGCCGCCACCGGCGGCGCAAGTACCCGGTCAGTACCCGGTCAGCGCCATCCCCACTCCAAAGAGCAGCCCCCCGACCAGGTTCCCGGCAATATACGTGGCAGGGATGTTGGGGAAGGTGATCAGCCCAAATGCTTTCAGGCTGTACAGGCCAATCATGGCCACCACCAGGGCGGTCATCATGAACTGCAGAACAGCCATGTCAGTAAAGCGAAAGACATTGACAATCTTGTGGTACTTGGTCAGGCCGGCCTTATTCAGCGAAAAACCGAA
>CAIQIV010000558.1 GCA_903871905.1 uncultured Chloroflexota bacterium
GATTGATTGGTAGTTTCGCTCAAATCGCAAGCAAGAATCCAATTTCATCAGCATTTCCTGTACGGGGCGTTGGTAGACTTTGCGGCAGATCTCCCGCGTATCTAACCCATAATGCCTGCAGGCATCCAGCGTAGGACAGGGATTGGTCCAGCGAGTGACCAGGCGATCGTCCGTTGTCTCCAGAATAATCCCATCTTGGGGTATGGATAAACCCAGGTAGGTCTTGTAGAAAAGGGTACAACCATCTTGGACCAGGTTTCCGCTGAGCCGGATGCGGTGAGCATTCCTCTCCATCCAGGACAGCCGCTTCTCCACCACGCATCTCTCCAGGCATCCCAAGACAAAATCCATGCTGAATTCACGAGCCAAGGTGAGTACCAGCCCAAATAAAGCGATCGAATCCCCGCGGCTGGAAAGGTATTCCTGGTTAAGTTCCTGGTAACAAATTTCTGCGTCCATGCCATCATTCATTTTGATACACAAAATCAGGCTACCTGAACCACCAGGCCCTTGAGATACAGGCCTTCCGGGAAGCTCAGCGCCACGGGATGGTCAGGACCCTGGTACAGCCGTTCTAAGATACAACCATCCACGTTTGCATCCAGAGCGGCTCCGGCAACAATTTTCTGAAACAAATCCTCCCCTACTCCTCCCGAACAGGAGTAGGTCACCAAGAGCCCTCCAGGACGCAGCAGCTTGAACGCCAGTAAATTGATATCTTTATATCCACGCGCCGCGTTCTGCGCTTGTGCCGCAGTTGGTGCAAACTTGGGCGGGTCAAGGATGATCATGTCAAACAGCCGTCCCCGGTCGCGTAAAGCACGCAGGGCTTTGAACACATCCTCCTGCAACCATTCCACTCGCGAACCATCCAGCTGATTGAGCAACAGGTTCTTCTGCGCCTGGGCCAGGGCGTCAGGCGAACTATCCACAGCCAACACCTTCGAGGCACCTCCATCCAGGGCAGACAGGGTAAAACCGCCCGTATAACAGAAACAGTCCAGTACTTCTCGCCCCGCCGCCAGGCTCCTGACACGCCTGCGATTTGTGCGCTGATCCAGGTAGAAGCCAGTTTTATGCCCGGCGCGGACATCCACTCCATAGATCAAGCCGCTCTCCTGGATTACCTGTACTGCCGGCGGATCGCTGCCTAACAGCTGTCCACAGCGCATGGGCAGGCCTTCCAGCTTTCGTACATCTGCATCAGAGCGCTCATAGACACTGTCTGCCCCGGTTAATTCCAACAGCATTTGCGCCAGTTGGATCCGCCAGGCCTCTGGCCCACAGCTCAGAAATTGAGCCACCAGCACGCCGGCATAACTATCCACGATCAGTCCCGGCAGGCCATCCGACTCGCCGTACACCAGGCGCAAAGCATCCGTGCACTCGCTTTGAAATAGAAGCTTCCGCTGGGAAAGGATCTTTCTCAACCGGCGACAAAAGAAATCCTCATCAATGAGCTCATCCGCATCCCAGTTCCAAATCCGTGCCTGGATCTGCGAGATAGGACTATAGGCGCCCCAGCCTAAAAATTCACCAGCATGAGACAAGAGGCGCGTCGTTTCCCCCGCAGCGTGTTCGCCATGGACATGCGCTACCGCGCCTGAAAATACCCACGGATGGCGGCGCAGCACCGATTTTTCTCTACCGGGTTTGAGCCGCATCTCAAGCATTGCTACCGCCATTCTCCACAATCCGGCGCAGCCCTGCCTCATCCAGGATCGGCACGCCCAAACTGCGCGCCTTATCCAACTTTGATCCTGCGTTCTCCCCCACCACCAGATAGCTTGTTTTCTTAGACACAGAATCGGTAACCTTTCCACCCTGTGATTGGATCAACTCCTTGGCTTCTTCGCGAGAAAAACCGGGCAGGGTTCCCGTGACAACGAAGGTAAGACCTGCCAGCGGCTGTGCTCCACTGGCCTCCAGGCTGCGGCTGACGTTCACCGGCCAGACCCCAGCATGGTGGAGTTTCTCAATCACCTGCCGGTTGGCGGGCTGTGCAAACCAGTCCACAATGGCACAGGCAATATTCGGCCCAAACCCATCGATCATCTGTAAATCCTCACTGCTGGCCCTGCTTAGCGCCGCCAGGTCCGGATAGTAACGCGCCAGGTCAGCAGCCATGACCTCGCCCACACCCCGGATCCCCAGGGCAGTGATCAGCCGGGACAGCGGTTTTTCTTTCGACTGCTCGATGGCCAGCAGCAGGTTATCCGCCTTTTTATCAGCAAAACC
>CAIQIV010000559.1 GCA_903871905.1 uncultured Chloroflexota bacterium
ACCTCGTCCCACGAGATCATGCGCTGGGGCGAACGCCGCAACCACCTGCTGCGCGTCTATAACCTGCGTGAGGGCCTGACCGCCGCCGATGACGGGCTGCCCGACCGTTTCTTCGATGAGCCGATCGACAGCGGTCTGAAGCAGGGTGTGCGCCTGGACCGGGATGCATTTCGGGCCGCCATCCAGACCTACTATGAAATGATGGGCTGGGATGAGAAGGGCGTCCCGCGGCCGGCAACGCTCTACGACCACCACCTGGAGTGGACGCTGGATAAGTAGAACGCTTTGGGGAATGCCCAACCGCTGATATAATTGGATATCTGAATAACTGTTCAATTGTTGTGTGTATCTATGGACCTGCCAATTCTTGATGAACATACTGCTGCTCATGTTGCCGAGTTGTTCCGCGCTTTTAGCGATACCAGCCGGGTGCGCATTCTATCCGCAATCGTAGTACAAGAGATGAATATCTCGGCCCTGGCTGCCCTGGTGGGCGTTTCGGAGTCGGCGGTTTCCCACCATATGCGCAGCCTGCGCCAGCTGCGCCTGGTCCAGTCCCGTCGCGAAGGCAAAGAAGTTTACTACTATCTGGAAGACCCACATATCATTGCGCTGTTCCAGCAAGGTGTGCGACATATTCTGGAAAACTGAGCCGTGCACCTGGCATAAAATCCACCGAGGTTCCGTTTCATGCAAGGCAATAAAATCATCGCAAGAAAATCGTTGACACGCTATGCCTGGCTATCGATTGGCGCAGCGCTGGCCACGATTGCTATGAAAACCACGGCTTATCTGCTGACCGGTTCGGTCAGCCTGCTCTCCGATGCGGTCGAATCGTTGGTTAACCTGGCGGGTGCAGTGATGGCGCTGGGTATGCTGACGATTGCCGCCAGGCCGCCCGATGATGAGCATACATTTGGTCATACCAAGGCTGAATATTTCTCCAGCGCCCTGGAGGGGTTCTTGATCCTGGCGGCGGCCGCAGCGATTATTTGGACGGCCATTGGTCGCCTGATTAACCCGCGCCCGCTGGATCAGATGGGCATCGGCCTGCTCGTCTCGGCCGCTGCATCAGCGGTCAATTTTGTGGTTGCGCGCATCCTGATGCGCGCTGGCAAACAGTATGATTCAATCACCCTGGAAGCCGACGCGCACCACTTGATGACCGATGTCTGGACGTCGGTCGGTGTGATCGGCGGCCTGGCCCTGGCGACGTTTACGGGCTGGTGGGTCCTGGACCCATTGATTGCGCTGGTGGTCGGGTTGAATATCGTTTTGACCGGGTTTCAACTGGTACGCCGTTCGGTCAATGGGTTGATGGACGCGGGGCTGCCAGAGAATGAGTTGGAACAAGTTCGCAGCCTGATGGACAGGTACCGGGAAAAGAACGTTGAATTTCACGCCCTGCGTTCGCGCCAGGCGGCCTCCAGGCGCTTTATCTCTGTGCATATCCTGGTTCCGGGAACATGGTCTGTGCATGATGCTCACCACCTGGCGGAAGATTTCGAAGGTGAGGTCCGCCGGTTACTTGGAGATGCTGTGATCCATACCCATCTCGAGCCAATTGAAGACGAAATATCTATCCTGGATGTTCATGATCGCTAGCGCGTCATCTCAGGGGCACGGAGTTGATGAGCGCAGCAATTGAAACTACAGGATTGGTCAAACGTTACCACGATGTCATCGCGGTCGATGACCTGTCGCTGCGCGTCGAGCGCGGCGAGATTTATGCCTTCCTGGGGTTGAACGGCGCCGGCAAGACGACCACGATCCGCATGCTGTTGGGGATGATTCAGCCTGCGGCCGGATCGGTGCAGGTGCTGGG
>CAIQIV010000560.1 GCA_903871905.1 uncultured Chloroflexota bacterium
AAAATATGGGTCCGGAATTCCAGCGCGTCCGCGGCCAGGCTGGGTGAGTTCACTGCTTTTCCGGCTCGCAGCTCAAAATGGCTGAAGATCAGGGGGATGATGGCCGAAAGCGATACACCTGCCAGCATCCACAGATTGACGGTGGTTTGCTCCCGGCTGCTGAACAGGGCCTCACGGGCAATCTCATATCCGGTGAAAAAGATCAACCCGGACAACATCACGGAAACCACATTTTCAACCTTATATAGGCCGTATGGGAAAGATTTACTCTTCCGCTGGGAAATTTTCAGGCCAATCAAGACCCCGACTGAAGACAATAAATCGACCAGGTTATGAACCAGCTCCGACGCCACTGCCAGGCTTCCCGAAGCAGTGGCTATTCCCAGGTTCAAAAGGCTCAATAACAGGTTGACGCCGATAGACCCCCACCCCCAGCGTTCGACGGGAGCTCCATAAGTTTCCTGCCCCTCTGCCGGCCCCATGAGTTTGGGGGTTGCATCGATATTTTGGGAAATTCTCACCGGTTTACTCGCGGATCATCCTTGTACCGCATTTTGGGCAAACGCGGTCAACGCAGCGTTGTCCAGCCACATGCGGTTCTTTTTGACCGCATTGGGGGCAGATACAGTTACCGCCAGGACCAGAACCAGGTTTATTTCCACCACCGCCGCCCCCACCTTGCCCCTGGCCACCACGACCACCATCTTGCCTCCCCCCTCGCTGACTACGGCCATGCTGGCCGCCTCTGTTTCGAAAATCTAGGTTTATCATTGGTCTAACTCCGTATTTTATTCAAATGGGGTTCGGCAAACCCCAATTACCTCTTTAGTATTAAAGCGAGGCTGCCAGCCTCGACTTTCGGCACTTTCCTTCATCTGATCCTCACTCGGAGAATTCGCATCTGGTATCTTCACACATCTAACTCTCCAACGTGTCAACTAATATTATAGTCCATTTTGGGTGTCAAGTCAACAAAATGAACTAGTTTAATGTTTGAGCGCGTTTATCCCCGTTTCTCATCTGATTTACGGCTATCCTGGCAGGAGCAAGACTAAGCAACATCAATATGGTCATAATGAGTGCAGAGGTCAGACACCAGGCGCAGGTCGCCCCTATCACAAAGGGTTCGAGAAATGTCAGGTAAATGGAGAAGAGTGTTCCAAATGCTGTTACTCCCAAAAGGGTGATGGAGGCCAGGTTAGCCAACTTTCTGTTTGAAAACTGGCGGATGAACCAGCAAATCAGAATCACCCCGTAACCCAGCACGCCGATTACGCCCACAGGGATCACGCCCATCAGCCTGGCGTACTCACTTTGTTGGACTGTGTTGCAATCTCCCACTGGACCACAAACCGCCGTGACCTGCTGGGTTTCTATGTACGCCAGGTAGCCTGCCACTGCCATGCCAATCAAACTGAGGATAGGGATCACCCATCCCCAATCATTCGGCGTCTCTTTACTCGGAGCCTGACGGAAATACAAGGCGATCCACAGCAGCGATGCAAGCATTAAGACCAGCACAATCACCGCCAGTGAATTCCCAATGGGATCGCGAGAAAACTTCGTACGCATACTCTCTTTTTGTTCGCTGCCCAACCTCAGATTCAGGCCTGGGGTCGGATCTATCGAGGTCATTGAGAGCCCTGTAGATGGAGCCTCACCGGTTGTTGTAACAGGGAGTGTCTCAAAAGATGTCGCAGAGGGAGGGGGGGCAGGAGTATCAATGACGAGTGATGGCGTAGGCGGTGGAGAGTTCGGGATATCAACTGTCAATGCGGGGGTCGGAGAATTTTGGATTTCTGCAGGTTTCGTTTGGGTGGGTGTCACAGTGTCAGGAGATACTCCTTCCTGGGTTGGAGGCACACTGGTGGTTGGTTCAGTGGTTTGGACCTCAGACAGGATCTCCCTTAGACCGGGGATCTCGGGAAAGTCAATCCCACCCTGGGACAAATACAATTCAACCAGCCCCGGTAATTGCTCGGGGATATCCACTGAGCCCATCAAATACTTATCTCCAATCACCAGGAACGGTACACCCGCGCTATCCAGGCGAAATTTCTGCAGCGCCTCCATGAACAACCTATCCCCTTCAGGTTGAGTGACGTCTATCCCAATGATGGACAACCGGCTGCCGTATTTTTCAAACAGAGGCGGTAGTACCTCATTGATCACATGGTGGCAGTGGCCGCAGGTTGGTGAGAAAAACATCACCGCTCGCACCACGGATTCAGGTCCGGGACTCTGCGCGCTCACAATCTGGATGGCTCCGCTCCATAAAAATGCAGCAAACCCGATGAGGGTAAACAGTAACCTGGTGAATTTCATGATTTCATCCGGATCTCAGGTGCTTCAACTTCATCCATATCAGGAACCGCTGTCTGAGACATGGTTCTTTGAAGACGCGTGGCATTCGTCAGCAGCACCTCTAGCATCAAATCAATAATTTCCACGATCTTTGGGTTAGAGATGGAGTAAATTACATTCTGTCCTTGACGCTGCATCACAACCATTCCACTCTTGCGCAAGATGGATAGATGGCGCGACACAGTGGTTTGATGCAAATCAACCAAGAATGCAATATCATTAACGCATTTTGGACCATCACGCAAGACATGCAGAATTTCAATACGGGATGGATGGCCAATCGCTAAACACATCTCAGCCTGTAAACAGGATACCGATTGCATGTTCACATGTTGACATCCCTATCTCTGGCAATTTGGATAGACTGTTGAGCCATGATATCTAATTCTCTTCTGGTTTCAATACTTTTTTGGTTGAAACTGTCTCGACAAATACTGGGAAGTAATGCGAAATGAGCGTAAAGACCAGTAAAACTCCCGCGGCTACACCCATCAGAAGAGCTACCTCCATCCAGGAAGGTGTATAGATCACCCCATCCAGGGGTTTGAGGGCAAACCAGGTAGCATTAAAACGGTTCAGTACAATCCCAGCCGCAATCAGGAGTGCGCCAATCAGCGATCCCATGCGGCTCATGCGCACCTCACGGATGGAGAAGAGAATGATAGGGATGATGACGCCGATTACCAGTTCAGTCAAGAACAATCCACTGTAAATTCCGCTGGTAAATAACAGGCCCAATTCCTCAGTCACCAACAGTTCTCCCAATTTCAGTGCAAGATAAAAACCCAATACCCAGGGGATCAGCCAGCCCAATTTCTCAATCACCCTTGGGCTGAGGGTCCGGCCGAATAAGTAGTCACTGGTGATTGAGCCAATCAGGATGAGCGCGATACCTGCCGGGATCGAGGATAAGAGGAAAAACACCGGCAGCAGCATGGAATACCACAGCGGGTGCAAACGCGGGGACATGACAATGAATAGTGTACCCAAGGAGGATTGGTGCATGGAGGATAAGGTAACCCCAGCAATTACCATCGGCACGGTGAATTTCTTGATCGTGTCAAACAGGCTTTGGTTGCCAAACCGCTCCACAATGACAGGGCTGAATTCGTAAAAGAGAATTGTCGAATAGATAGCGATACACCAACTCACTTCGAACAGCGCCGAATTGATGTTTGGATAAACCAGGAAGTGCCAGAATCGATCCCAACGCCCCAGATCAAAGAATAAGATCACCAGTACCGAGCCGTAACCCAGCAAACCAAAAAGCACGGTCGGTCGAGTGGCCGGGTGCAGATCGTGCATATGGAAGACATACACCAATGCTGCCAGGGTGAATGCACCGCCTGAAAGGGCAACTGTGGTCAGGTCAAAACTGATCCAGATCCCCCAGGGAAAAACCTTGCTCATGTTAGTCGTGGCCCCCAGTCCAGCATACAGGCGGTATAAGCCGGCGCTCAAACCCAAAATGGTCAGTATTCCCAAAATAAATACAAAAAACGGTATACTTCGCAGTTCCTTGTTGATCCTTCTAATAACCAGCATTAATTACTTCTCCATTGTTTGAGACACACTATGTTCACCTAAAACTGCGGCATTATCCTCACCCTGGCGTTTAATCGCCAGGTAAATACCTGTCATTCCAAGCGCCACTCCCACAGCAACCGTTGGCGTACCTTCAGTAACCAGACGGTTGAAATGCGCTGGAGATTCGGTCTGGTCAGTCGAGGGGAATCCGAGTTGATCGAATGGAACAGGAGAAATATAAAACGTGGAAGTGCCTCCATTTTCAAACTCACCAAAGACATGGTCGACATAGCGGTGTGGCTCAGCGGCGATGGTATCATGAGCCAACTTCAGCATCTGGGCATGCTTTCCAAATCGAATTGCCTGGGTCGGGCAGGTAGCCTCACAGGCTGGCTGCCGCCCCTCCTCCAGGCGAGAAAAACAGAGATCGCATTTGATGATTAAAGCCAGGCGTTGCTCCCATTCAAAGTTCGGAACTTCAAATGGGCATGCATACATGCAGTAACGGCAGCCAATACACCGGTCCGAATCATAAACAACCACCCCATCCTGGTTTTGCTGCAAAGCTCCCACCGTGCATGCGGAGACGCAGGACGGGTCCACACAGTGCATACAGTGGTATGGCGCCGTATAACGTTTCAATTCAGGAAAATTACCATACACACCGGTTTCCTTGATCCAGATGCGGGTGTGTTCCATCGGGACCTGATTCTGTACGCTGCAAGCCACCAGGCAGGCGCGGCAGTCGATACACAAGGTTGCGTCAATCAGAAAGCCGTATTCGGGTGCTTCTTCCATGGACTACTCTCCTAAATAAAGCGGCTTGTACTTCGCCTCAGGGTCGTGGTCGGCGATTTTCTTTACCGATACAAAGGTTTGGCTGAGCGCCTGGCTGCCGCTGGCCTTATCTGTATACGTGACATGTAAAACCGAATCGCTCGCGCCAACACCGAATCCGGTTGTCCAACCCAGGGAGAGATGTCCAAAACCGGGTGTCATGTAAACACAATCGGGGCGAATAGCAGGGGTGACCCGGAGGAGAATGTTGATCCTACCCACTTCACTGGACACTTCCACCAGGTCTAGATCCTTCAGGTTCAATTTTTCCGCGGCTTGTGGGTTCATCCATAATCCTGGCTCATCCTGGTACTTGTGCAGCAGCTGGTTGTTCTGGGTGGCAAACTGGGTATGCTGCGCCACCTTGCCCGTTAACAGGTAGAATTTACCCTGGATCGGGATGGGAGGCTCCTGCCAGGTGGGACAGCCGGGAAATCCGGCCTTATCCAGGGTTTCAGAAAACAGCTCGATTTTTCCACTGGGAGTATTCCAGGCATACGTGTGGTCTTCTGCAGGCGGCAGCTCAGCATATCCTGTCGCCCTCACTTCTTCCAGGGATGCACCGGTTGGCCCCAGTTGTTTAATAAGATAGTCTTCATCATCGGTATAATTGAAGTAATCGCCCAAACCCAATCGTTCGCCAAGCTGTTTGTATATCCACAAGGCGGATTTGGCTTCACCCTGCGGCTCAATGACCGGCTGGCGCAGGAAGGCTTTATCCCCAACTGGCAGGAGTGGGTCATACCGTTCAAGATAGGATGCTTCTGGAAGGACGACATCCGAGAACCAGGCGGTATCATTGAGGGAGATATCCACCGTAGCGATGAAATCCATTTTTCCGAAGGCATCCAGCGTGCGGGAACGATGGGGAATGGATTGGATCGGATTCTGCCGTGAAATGAACCATCCATGCGCCTGGTAAGGTTCCCCGGTGAGCACCGCATCGCGCAGTTCCTGAAAAACGCCGATCTTGAACGGCACTAGCGGATATTTTGTGGGGATTCCATCCAGGCGCACGGCTGAGACGCGCGGATAGGGAGGCTGTTCAGGGCTGCCCAGGGCGCTGCTGGTTTCTCCGCTGGAGGAAAACATCGACACATTCCAATTCCCCATCAAGGCATTGAGAATGGCGATCGCCCTCCCGGTTTGGAAGGAGTTTTCAAAATTGGAGGTGCGCCAGCCATTGTGCACCAGGACGTTTGGGGCAGCCTGGCTGAACTCATGGGCGATTCGGCGGATGGTATCCGCGGGTATTTCGGTAATCAAAGCCGCCCATTCTGCGGTAAAACCGCCGATTGAATCCGCCAGCTGGTCAAAACCCACCGTGTATTGTCGACAAAGGCACGGTTGTACAGTTCTTCGCTCACGATGATGTTGAGCAGTGCCAGGTGGAAGGCCAGGTCGGTACCCGGGCGAATGGGCAGCCACAGCGATGCTTTCGCAGCGGTTTTTGTAAAACGCGGATCCAGATACACCACCTTGACGCCTCGGGCAATTGCGTTGGAGAGCGCCCCCGTCTCTGAAGTAGAGATAGCCTCCATCAAGTTTCGTCCTGTCAGGATAATGTATTTTAGCTTCTCATATTCACGTTCGGGTTCTTCCATTCCATAAGTCATCAGATTGCTGACGATCATGGCGTTAAAGCACAGCGACCGCTGCGTTCCATAATTCGGCGATCCAAAAGCATATAACAAGTTCTCAAAGAGTGGCTGGGACAGGTTATGCGTGGAGGAAAAGACCATGGCCTCCGGGCCATATTTCTTTTTTATCCCTAACATGTTTCCGGCAACCAGGTCTAGTGCTTCGTCCCAGGTCGCTTTGCGGTACTTGCCTTCGCCGCGTTTGCCAGTGCGAATCAGCGGGGTCAGCACTCGATCCGGGTCATACGTATTCATCAGCCCTGATTGGCCGCGAGTACACAGCCTGCCTTTTGAGTGAGGATGTTCCGGATTGCCATCCAGCTTGACAATCCGCCCATCCTTGACTTCGGCAAGCAAGCCGCAGCGCCAAACACACATTTCGCACATGCTGGGGATAAACCCATCCCCGTTAGCATTCAGGGAACCGGCATCGTACGCTGACCGTGCGACCGGAGGGGGTATAAACCTCTTCATTACCAACGTTGTTGTTGCAGCGCCGCCTACTTTTAGAAAATCTCGTCGCGATAAGTTCAGTGTCATCGGTTCACTCCAGGACTTATTCTTTCTCTCGTTTCAATCCCGCACGATCGATCAAGTAAAAGAGCAGGAGGGATATAACCGAAAAAGCAAACACGGTTAAATAGGGGTTCAAGTTCCACCAGTCGGGTATCAACACACTGCCGTAGTTAGCAATTTTTGAGATGACCGGGAATACAGTTTGGTAAGTCAAACCAAACAGAACCGCACCGGTAAAAAAGCCAAGTAAGCCAGGAACGATATAATCCAATTTTCCTTCGCCGGACCCGGCGACACAGGTTCCCGGTCAGTAACCGGTCAATGCCATCCCAATACCAAAGATAAGCCCACCAGCCAGGTTCCCGGCGATATACAACGCCGGTGCTGGTGGGAAGACAACCAATCCCAACCCTCTTAAGATATACAATCCGCTCATCGAGACGACCAGTGCAGTCATCATGAATTGCAGTACAGCCATATCCGTGAAGCGAAAGACATTGACGATCTTATGATATTTCGTTAGCCCCGCTTTATTCAATGAAAAGCCAAAAGCAACCCCAAGTACCAGCGCAACAACCATGTCAGCCATGACTTAGTATCTCCTACCATAAATAACCATCGCAGTAACAATACCGGAGGCAAACATACCGGCAATAAAAAGGAAAGCAGCCGGCGCCAACAGCATCCCACCAGAGATCGCCAATCCACTGGTGCAGCCTCCAGAAATCCCAGCCGCGTACTCCAGGACAATTGCGCCTATGAAACCGATGCTCCAGCGTTTCCAGGTTTGCGGTCCCAATATCCGCTTCCACTGTTCATCGCTGTTTGCAGAGCCCTTTTTCCCCCATTGCAGTGTTCTACTGCTGGCTGCACCGAGCATCCCCCCAAAAAACACACCTACCAGCAAAAATGAGCTCCACCCTATGCTTGGCGGCATGACAAAATTGAAGTACAGGTTATCGAAAACTTGTGGGGCGGCTTTTTTCCCGATCATCCCTGCCAGGTTTTCAAATGGCCCGGATGCTCCTAACAAGCTGTCGCTGATCAGAACCGCCAGGATACCTACCAGGCCTAATATCACTCCCGCCAGGTAAGGAGACCATACTTCTTTCTGCATGATTCTTCGCAGTGACTTCATCTTGGTTATCTCTCGCTTTCCATTAGGATGATTAATTTCTCAATCAGGACAATCGCATCTTCTTTTTTCTGAATGTGCGTCAAGATATTGCTTAAAGATTTCCGCGTGCCCGGTTTAAGCTGAGAGATTTTGGGAAGCATTTCAATAACATCCGCAGGGTACTCTCGATCAACCTCTTTCGAGTTGAACATTGCTGACTTGCTCAGTTCATTTTTCACTACATAACTCCCCCCACCGGCTATCGTCAGTGCAATTATCCCTAACAGGATAACGTTGCCCCAATTCGTGGAATGCTTACCCAAAACGACTTCCTCATATCGTTGGACATAGTCCACATTGTTCGGGTCA
>CAIQIV010000561.1 GCA_903871905.1 uncultured Chloroflexota bacterium
CGGATGTCCGGGTCATCTGCCGGGCCAGCAAGATGGAATGAGAATTCCATGGGACCTCCTCACTCCGCGCCCAGGCGCATACCGTGCTTTTTGAGCGTCTCCTGGCGGAACAGCCGGCTGTAAATGGCGTAGATCGCCAGTCGGTAAAGAGAGCGCATATTGGTGCGCAAATCCAGGGCACGGTGCAGGATAGCGCCCGGGCTGTTGAAGTGTGCCCGGCAGTAAAAGCCGGCCTCGGTCAGGTCATCTGCCGTCATCAACCGGGGTTGGAAGGCAGCGTAATTGAAGCGATATTCCGGATGCAGCCACCATCTGCCGCCGTACAGCAGGCGTCCCTCCGCCGCCAGCCGCTGGTAGAGCGGCGTGTTGGGATAAGGCATCAAGACATTAAAGGCGGCAAAGGAAAAGCGGTTCTCCAGGGCAAAGTCTAACAGGCGGTGGATCGACTCAACCGTGTCGAAATCGTGTCCCAGGGTGAAAGCGGCCCAGGTCTGCAGCCCATAATCTTTCAACACCTCGATCTGCTGCCGGTAAGCATCTAACCCGCCCTGCAGGTTGGGCGCCTTGCGCATCGACTGCAGGTTTTGGGGATCGAGCGACTCAAAGCCCACCACGTTCCCCAGGCAGCCGCTGCGCGCCATCAGATCCATCAGTTCCAGGTCCTCGGTCATGTCCAGGCTGGCCTGGGATACCCACTGAATGCGCAGTGGGATCAGGGCACGGAACAATTCTTTAGCCGCAGCATGATCAGCCAGGATATTATCATCCACAAAGAACAGATGGCGCCGTCCCTGGGCCTCAATTTCTGCCAATACTTCGTCGACCGCTCGGCAGAACTGCGCCCGGTTAAAGTAGCGGCTGACAGCGCAGAACTCGCAGGCAAAGCGGCAGCCGCGGCTGAACTGCAGCAGCGTGACCGGCAGGTAACCCTTCCCCTGGAACAGGTCGCGCCGCGGCAGCACCCCGGGATGCGGCGCTCCCACGGGTGCGTGGTACACCTTGCGCAGCCGGCCGCAGCGCGCATCATCAATAACCTGCGGCCACAGCGTCTCAGCGTCCCCGGTGAAGATGGCGTCTGCATAAGCAGCAGCCTCATCTGGCATCAAAGTGACGTGAATTCCCCCCAGGATCACCGGGACGCCGCGCTGGCGATACGCCGCGCTGATCTCATAGGCGCGGCGGGCGGTGAAGGTCTCAACGCTGATTGCCGCCAGGTCGGCTGGCTCGTCATAGCGCACCGGCTCCATGCGGTCATCATACAAGGTGATCTCCACATCCGGTGGAGTCAGCCCGGCCAGCACACCCAGCGCCAGCGGCTCCATGCGCGCTTCATCCAGGAACAGGCTATGCTCCAGCCGGCCGATATTGGGGCGGATCAAGGCAAGTCTCACCCGTTTATTGTAGCATTGTTACCCCGGTTTCTAAATCTTTTTCAAACATCCCCTTCACAATTTCTGAACATGTGCCTGCTATAGTTAGGGTCAGAACAATGAGCCACGACCAGTCACCGGTGAAAACCGGCAAGCAGGCCAGCTCAATTCAATACCCGAACAGGAGACAAACATGAGCAAGAAATGGTTACCCTTGGTAGTTGGAGCACTGGTTGCAGCGCTCTCAATCGGTGCCCTGGCAATTCGCCCGGTATTTGCCAATTCACAAACCGCATCCACCCCCTTCGGCCCAAAAGGCCAGGACGGTGGCCCAGGAGCAGATGACACTTACCTGGCACAGGCGCTGAACATTACGATTGACCAGCTCCAGGCAGCCTACCAAAAAGCCTTTGAGGCCTCCCTGGCCCAGGCAGTGAAGGATGGTAAGCTCACTCAGGAGCAAGCAGACCAGATGAAATCCGGCGATAACGGCAAGCATGGCTTCCGGCCCTTTGGCGGAAAGGATGGTGATACCAACTTCAACCAATACCTGGCAGACGCACTGGGTATCAGCCTGGAAAAACTCCAGGCAGCTCAGCAGACAGCATCCAACGCCCGCCTCGCCCAGGCTGTGACAGACGGCAAAATGACTCAGGAACAGGCAGACCTGATGAAGGCACAGCAAGCGCTCTTCTCCTCCACCAGCTTCAAGGCTGCAATGCAGAGCGCTTATACCAGTGCAGTGCAGCAGGCCGTATCGGATGGTGTGATCACCCAGGCACAGGCTGACCTGATCCTCAAAAATATGCCCAACCTGCCCATGCCAGGCGGGCCTGGTGGTGGCTTCGGCGGCCCTCGCGGTCACGGCGGTGGACCAGGCATGGGTGGACCGGATGGGGATGGGAATAATGGCAGTTCGCCTTACCCGGCGCCCACCAGCGTACCCAGTTCCAACGGAGGTCTCTAGTCCAGCAAATACACACTTCTAACATCCTCCTCAAACTTCACAAGGCCGGCCCGGTTCCCCGGGCCGGCCAGCGGTTGGTGTAACCGACCCCAGAACAAAAAGATCCTTCAAAATGCCAGCAAAATCCGGGTTATACTAAAGAAAATTCGGCGGAGGAGAGCGGTGTGACAAAAAAAATACTGGTCGTGGATGATAAGAAAGAACTGCGCACCTTGTTGAAATCCTACCTGACCCAGGAAGAGTTTGAAGTGGTCACCGCCGGCGATGGGCGGGAAGCGCTCTTTGTCGCCCGCAGCGAGAAACCTGACCTGATCATTCTGGACCTGATGATGCCCGAGATGGGCGGCTATGAATTCATGCGCATCTATAACCGCGAGGCGGACACGCCGATCATCGTCCTGACCGCCAAGCTAGATGAGAACGACAAGGTTCTGGGGCTTGAGCTGGGCGCAGACGATTATGTCACCAAGCCATTCAGCCCGCGCGAGCTGACTGCTCGGGTGCGGGCAGTGCTGCGCCGTATGGAGAAAGCTAACCAGGAACAAGACATCTTGCGCGCTGAGAACATCGTAGTTGATCGTGTCGGGCGGGTGGTCACCGTCGAAGGGAATGATGTGGATCTCACGCCCTCTGAATTTGACCTGCTGTACATCTTGATGTCCACACCCGGGCGCGTATTCTCACGCCTGGAACTGCTGGACCGTCTGCAGGGCACTGCATATGAAGGCTACGAGCGTACCATTGACGTTCACATCCGCAACCTGCGCACCAAGGTAGAGCCTGACCCATCCAATCCCCAGTATATCGAGACGGTATACGGCGCAGGGTACCGCTTCACCGCCCATAAAAAATGATGAGGTACATTCATGCGATCTTTCATGCGCTCCCTGGCTGTTAAGCTCACCCTGGCCTTTCTGGTGGTGGGGTTGACCGGGGCGATCCTGGTTGCCGTGTTCGTCCGCTATCGCACCCAGGCGGCCTTTGATCAGTTTTTTATCGACAGGGCCCAGGAAACCATGGTTGAGAACCTGCAGTCATATTATCAGGCCAACGGCAGCTGGCAGGGTATCGAACAGGCTGTATTACAACCGGCTGGCCCTGATAAACCGCCGCCCTTAGAGCGCCACGACACACGCCGCGAATGGGGACCGTTCACCCTGGTTGACGCAAATAACCGGGTGGTCTTCAGCGGTCACCCCTTCCATGCCGGGGAAGAGTACACCGGAAAGGCTTTAAACAATGCAATCAAACTCGAAGTCAATGGCCAACTCGTTGGACGCCTGGTCCTCGACCAAAATCCCAGTGATTCGGTCCTCAACAGCCCAGAAGGGGCCTTCCTGCACCGGGTAAACCAGGCTGCAATGGCCAGCGCGGTGGTTGCCTCTATCCTGGCCCTGATGTTGGGGGGACTGCTGGCCTTTACTCTGACCCGCTCGCTTCGCGAAATGAAACAGGCAGCCGATGCTATCGCCCGCGGCGACCTGGAACAGCAGGTCAAGATCCGCTCCAAGGACGAATTGGGAGACCTGGCAATCTCCTTTAACAAAATGAGCCGGGACCTGGCACGCGCCACGGCTGCCCGCCGCCAGATGACCGCCGACATTGCCCACGATCTGCGCACCCCGCTGAGCGTCATCTCAGGTTATACCGAGGCCCTCAGCGATGGCAAGCTTCCTGGCGACGAGGAAATCTATACCATACTGCACCAGGAAACCCAATACCTGCGGCGCTTGATCGACGATCTGCGCATCCTTTCCCTGGCAGATGCCGGCGAGCTGCCGTTGACCATGATCCCGGTACAGCCGCTGTCCATCCTTGAACAGTCAGCCTCCCGCCATACCTTATCTGCTCAAAACCAGGAAATTTCATTGCAGGTGGCTGCGGCTCAAACCGGGATGAGAATTCCTGAAGTGCAGGCTGATCCAGAACGCATGGTACAGGTGTTAGACAACCTGATCGGAAACGCTATTCGCCACACCCCTCCCGGAGGAAAGGTCACCTTATCAGCCGGGTTGGAGAACGGTATGATACAACTGCAAGTAGCTGACAGCGGCAGCGGCATCGCAGCGGAAGATCTGCCCTATATCTTTGATCGTTTTTATCGCGGGAACAAGTCTCGCCAGGGGAACGGCGAATCGGGCCTCGGCCTGGCTATTGCTCGCTCGATCGTTGAAGCCCACGGCGGAACGCTCAGCGCAGCCAGCCAGGAAGGCAAAGGAAGTACCTTCACCATCCTGCTCCCCATCCCCACACCGGACAAAGCCTAGGACTGCCGGTCTTCTGCCCCGCGCCGGGCAGCCATCCGGCGGCGCAGCAGGTCGCCGGCTCCTCCAGCCACCTTTCTCACCCGTGGCAGGCGCAGCACGAGCAGCAATGCCACCAACCCTCCGTACAGCAGCGGCGCGAGAATATTCCCCCGCAGGGAAAAGATATCTCCCTTTTGCGCCCAGGCATAATGGATCACCGCCAGGACATTGGCTGCATATACCAGGCGGTGCAGGCGCTTCCAATTCTTTCCCAGGCGTCTCATCCACCACTGAAACGAGGTGGTGGTCAGCAGCAGCAAGATCAGCAGAACAGTCATACCTGCATAAATATAAAGCTTGTTAGAAAAATCAGCCCACAGCGCATCCAGGGCAAAACCGTAGTCCAGGCCTACCAGCAGGTACAGGTGCCCCACAGCATACATAAAAGCATATAGCCCCAGGGCGCGCCGCACCGATAGCACGGTACGCCAGCGGAAGAGGGTATGCAGCGGAGTGCAAGCCAGGCTGAGAACCAACAATGTAATGGCAAATCGCCCGGCATACTGCGTGGCAGTCTGGATGGGATTGGCTGTCAGTTGGTCTGTGGTATACGCCCACAACAGCCAGGCCAGCGGCAGCCAGGCGCCGGCATGGACAAACAATTTTAGGGGAGGCGCTTCACGCCAGACCATGTGTTTTCTCAATACTCACCTTGTGCCTTAAATCCAGGATCGGTTTGCTCTTCACCGGTTACACCTGATCCCAGGCAAATTTTACCGGATATTTCAACCCTGGGGATAAAAGGATGGGAAAAAGATAGAGTCCACATCGAAAAAGGAATCGGCTCGAAAACCCTGGAGAATGACGTATAATATTCTTTACACAAAC
>CAIQIV010000562.1 GCA_903871905.1 uncultured Chloroflexota bacterium
AACGACTTGATCGGCTGCCCGCTGCTTTGGGCAAGTTGTTGGATGTGTCCAAAGCCGACCAGGGGCGTCTTTTCCAGCCCCATGATCTGTAATGCCAGCTCCGATTCAGGGGTGTAGCCGTTGGGCTGGGACACAGGCGGTGGGGGCAGGGAGGGGCGCAGGCTGAACACTGCCAGGCAGATCTGTCCCTGCTGCTGCAGGTCCTTGAGCCGCCTCAGCGCCGTATTGCTGATCTGCGGGTGATCGTGGATCAGCAGGAAGGATGGTGTTTCTACCTGGGGCTTCAGGTGATAGGTCTCGCCGAAGACCCGGTCCCCCAGCACGAAATTCTGGAAGATGCGCATAGTGGGGGAGACCCAGGGGCTGCGTGAATCGCCCAGCAGTTCCTCCAGCAAGTTCCCCTGCTGCAGGTGGGGAAACAGGAGCGCCGGGTTTCCTTCGCCCGTGGAACGGCGGCGCGCCAGGCGCAGCGCCGCCAGCGCCGCAAACTCTCCAGGGATCAGCTCAGCTGCAGTGCGGCGCGCCAGCTCCAGATAATCTACCTGCAGCCCGTGCAGCGCCGGGTTGTTCAGCAGGCTGCTGGCTTCTGCTGCGGCCAGGCTGGGTGGGGCGTTCAAATCCAGCCGGGCGCAGGCCGCTTCCAGGATGGCCGCCAATCCCAAGGGCGCCATGTCCCACTGGCTGGTGATCCCCTGCGCCTCGAAATAAGCCCATTCTTCCGGCGTTGGGAGCAGACTGCCGGTCTTCGACAGGCTCAGACTGCCGGTCTTCGATGAACTCAGACCGCCGGGATCCTGGCAGCCCAGGCGCCGCAGCAGGTACAGCAGGGTGGCGTCCAGGGCGGCGAAGTAGCCTTCACCATCCACCAGCACCCCATCGATGTCGAATAAGAAGATGTTCATCGTTTGTGGCGTTTCTCCAGCTCGGCCAGGATATCCCCCGGTGTGAGTCCCTGTTGGGCCAGCAGCACCAGCACGTGGTAGGCCAGGTCGGCCACCTCCTCGGTCAGGCGCGCTTTGCCCTGCCCCTTGGCCGCCAGCACCACCTCAACCGCCTCCTCGCCGACTTTCTTGATAATCTCGTCTTCGCCCTGCTGGAAAAGCCGGGCGGTGTACGACCCGGCGGGTGGGTTTTCCATGCGCTGGCAAATGAGGGAGTACAGCGAATCCAGCGAAAAAGCTGGCTGTTCCTCGACAGGTTCAGGCTGCCGGCTTTCGACCGGCTGTGGGGAGCCCACGTCCAGGATGCGGTAGAAGCAGGAGCGCTCGGCGGTATGGCAGGCCGGGCCGGCCGGTTTCACCCGCAGCAGCAGGGCGTCCTGGTCGCAATCGATGCGCAGCTCCCGCACTTCCTGCACATTCCCCGATGTCTCCCCTTTGCGCCACAGGCGGCCGCGGCTGCGCGACCAGAAATGTGCCTGGCGCGTCTGGCGAGTGAGTTCCAGGGCCTGGTCGTTCATCCAGGCCAGCATCAGCACCTCGCCGCTGGCCGCGTCCTGCAGGATGGCGGGCAGCAGCCCCTGCTCATTAAATTTTAGGGTGATTTCCTGCGGTGTGTAGACCGGGCTCATGGTTTGCTCCTGTGAAACGGGCGTACCGGGATTCCCCGGGTGCTCAGGTAATCTTTCAGATCGGGGATGGACAGCTGGCCATCGTGGAACAGAGAGGCCGCCAGGGCGGCATCCGCCGTGCCCTGGGTGAAGACATCGGCGAAGTCCTGGAGGGTCCCGGCGCCGCCAGAGGCGATCACCGGCACGGGGACCGCCTCGGCGATGCAGCGGGTCAGCTCCAGGTTGTAACCGTCCAGCGTGCCGTCGGTGTCCATGCTGGTGAGCAGGATCTCCCCCGCTCCCAGTTCCACCCCGCGCACCGCCCACTCCAGGACGTCTATCCCGGTGGGGATGCGCCCGCCGTTGATATACACTTCCCAACGCCGCTCACCGATACACCGGGCGTCGATCGCCAGGATGATGCACTGGGCGCCAAAGCGCTCTGCACCCAGGCGCAGCAGGTCCGGGCTGCGCACCGCCGCCGAGTTCAGGCTGACCTTGTCCGCCCCCGCCAGCAGCAGGCGGCGCATATCCTCAATGCTGCGCACCCCACCACCAACGGTGAGCGGCATGAACACCTCGTCCGCCACGCGGGCCGCCACCTCCACCACCGTATCATGTCCCATGTGGGTGGCGCTGATGTCCAGGAAGACGAGCTCATCCGCGCCCGATGCGTTGTACAGGCGCGCCTGCTCCACCGGGTCGCCGGCGTCGCGCAGGTTGACAAAGTTCACCCCTTTGACCACGCGGCCGTTATCGATGTCCAGGCATGGGATGATGCGCTTGGTCAGCAAGGATCGCCTCCTCCTGCTTCACCCTCCACTGCCAGTGCTGCGCACAGGTCAACCTGTCCTTCGTATAAAGCTCGTCCGATGATCACCCCTGCCAGTCCCGCCCGGCGGCAGCGCAGCACATCTTCCAGCCGGTACACCCCACCGGAGGCCACCATCTGCAGCCCGCTTTGGCGCATCAGAGAGGCCGCAGTGTTCAGGTCTGGCCCGCCTCCCTGCCCATCCCGGCTGATGTCGGTGTAGATCAGCCAGCGCAGTCCGCGCTCCTGGCAGCGCTGTGCCAGCGACTCAGGGCTGATCCCGGAATCGCCGCTCCAGCCGCGCACTCTCACTCGCCCATCTCGGGCGTCCACAGCAGCGGCGACACGCTCGGCGCCGTAACTGGCCAGAACCTGCTGCAGCAGGCCCGGGTCCTCGACCGCTGCGGTACCCAGCACCAGGCGGGAGATGCCAGCGGCAAAGGCTGCCTGGATCGCCTCCCAGGAGCGCAGCCCGCCGCCCAGCTGCACCCGGGCCGTTGCAGCGGCTGCTTCCTCCTGGATGGCCTGCACGGCCTCCCAGTTGGCCTCAGCAGACTCCCCAAACGAGGCGTCCAGGTTCACCACGTGCAGCCAGTGGGCGCCGGCCTCCAGCCAGCGCTGGGCGGTGCGCCGCGGCTGTGTGTCGTAAACCGTCTGCCGCCGCGGGTCCCCCTGCCGCAGGCGCACCACCTGGCCGTGCCGCAGGTCAATTGCTGGAAAGATTGTAAACGCATCCATTATCTGCCATCCTATCCATCAACACCGTGCTCCTGGCAGCTTGATAAAGTTGCGCAGCAGCGCCAGGCCCACCTCCTGGCTCTTCTCGGGATGGAACTGCACCCCGTACAGGTTTTCATGCCACACCCCGCTGGCAAACAGGTGTCCCGGCTGAGCGGCGGGACCTTCAACAAGCGAGGCGCTGAAGGTGGTCGCCAGCAGGATGTCCTGTTCCAGTTCCGGCTGGCAGGCGTAGGAGTGGTTGAAATAGGCATATTCCCTGCCGCTGAATCCGTGCAGCAGCGCCGCCGGTTGCCGACCTGGTCGACGGATTTCGATCTGGTTCCAGCCGGTGTGTGGAATCTTTGCCCCAGGGAGGGCCGGCAGGCGCCTCACCCGGCCGCGAATCAGTCCCAGCCCGCGGTGCACGCCCAGCTCCTCCCCGTACTCAAACAGCGCCTGCATGCCTACGCAGATACCCAGCAGCGGGATCCCCGCGCCAACCACCTCCAGCAGCGCCAGATCCAGCCCGGCTGCCCGCAGCCCACTCATGTAGTCGCCAAAAGCGCCCACTCCTGGCAGCACGATGCGCTTCCCGCTGCGCACCACCTGCGGATCGCTGGTCAGGGTGACCTGCGCCCCCTGCGACTGCAGCGCCTTGTGCACCGAGCGGATGTTGCCGATGCCTACATCGATGAGAACAACTGGTATGTCCATATCCCTCCTATCAGGCTTCCAGCGTGCCTTTGCTGGAGGGGACAGCTCCCAGGCGGCGCGGGTCGATGGCGCAGGCAGCCTCCAGGCTGCGTCCCAAAGCCTTAAAGAGCGCCTCGGCCTGGTGATGGTCGTCGCGCCCGTACAGCACCCGGGCGTGCAGGTTGCAGCGGGCGGCAGTGGCAAAGGACTCCAGGAAGTGCGGGAACAGGCTGGTAGCAATGCCCCCCAGGATAGGCGTGTGCCACTGCGCCTCCACCACGGCGTATGGGCGCCCTGAGAGGTCCAGGGCGACGAATGCCAGGCTCTCATCCATGGGCACGTAGGCGCTGCCCATGCGGCGGATGCCGGTGCGCCCCCCCAGCGCCTGGTTAAAGGCTGCCCCCAGCGCCAGGGC
The DNA here is from genome assembly GCA_903871905.1 of uncultured Chloroflexota bacterium. Taxonomy (GTDB): domain Bacteria; phylum Chloroflexota; class Anaerolineae; order Anaerolineales; family UBA4823; genus CAIQIV01. Next base: position 4,189 of record CAIQIV010000562.1, read on the forward strand.
CACGTCTTCCACTGTGTGGTGCTCATCCACCTGCAGGTCGCCCTCCGCCTGGATGCGCAGGTCAAACAGCCCGTGCACCGCCACCTGGACCAGCATGTGGTCCAGGAAGCCCAGCCCGGTGTGGATCGCGTGCCGGCCGCTGCCATCCAGGTCAAGGGCGATGGTCACGCTGGTTTCATTAGTCCTGCGCCTGATCTCCGCCAGGCGGTGGAAAGTGGCACTGCTGTTCACATCCATTTCCATAGTACCCTCACTACGGCGTCCATCTCGCCTGGCAGCCCGATGCTTACCCGGAAGTGATCCGCCAGCCGGGGTGTGTCAAAATAGCGCAGCCGGATGCCGGCTGTCTCCATGGCGGCTTTCACCGCTGGCAGGTCCGGTCCCATGTTCGGGATGACCCGGCACAGCAGGAAATTGCCTTCCGATGGGTAAATCTGCAGGTAAGGCAGGCGCTGGAATTCTTGCGCCAGGCGCCGGCGCTCGGCTTTCAGACGCTGCACGTTGCCGGACAGGTATTCCAGGTCTTGCAGGGCGGCCAGCGCGGCCGCTTCGCCGGCAAGATTGGTGTTATAGGGTGGCTTGACCGTCCAGGCTGCTTCGGCCATCCAGCCCGGGAAGGCGCCATAGCCCACGCGCAGCGCCGCCAGCCCGGCCCACTTGCTGAATGTGCGCAGCACGGCAAGGTTGTCTCGCTGCGCCACCTGGCGTATCCAGCTGGCCTGGTATCCCAGGTCCTGGCCGCAGAACTCAATGTAAGCCTCATCCAGCACCACCAGCAGCGGCAGCTCCAGCAGCGCCTGTATGGTTTCTGCTGGTGCAAGCGATCCGTCCGGGTTGTTGGGGTTGGCCAGGTAGATCAGCTTGGGGTGGTGCGCCTCTACCGCGCGGCGCACCTGTTCCAGATCAATGGAGAAATCCTCGCCTCGAGGCAGCTCGATCACCTGCCCGCCGGCCAGGCGGCCGCTCAGGGCGTACATGCTGAAGGTGGGGGTGCTGACCAGCACCATGTCCCCCGGGTCAAGCAGGGTGTGGGCGGTGATGGAGATCAACTCATCTCCGCCGTTTCCGACAAGCAGGCTCTCGGCCGGGGCGCCGGTGAAGCGTTCCAATTCCTGGCGCAGCCGGCGGCTGTCGCCGTCGTGGTAGCGGTACATCTCCTCCAGGCGACTGAGCACCTCGGACGTCCTGGGAGAGGGGCCGTAGGGGTTCTCGTTGGCATCCAGGCGCAGCAGGGCGCCGTTTGCCGCCTCGGCCCCACCCAGGGGCAGAGGCTGGTAGGGGGCAATCGACCCCAGGCGGCGCGCGACTGCCGGGCGAAACGCCCCCGGAGGAATGTTAGGATAACTGCGGGTCACCGGTCCAATGGTCATGGCTCTTTCTCCAGTTCGCGCAGCATGGCAGTGTAGCGCGGCGGCTCCTCCTCAAATATATAGGTGATCGGCGAGACCACCACCCCGCTGCCGCCGATGGAGCGCAGCTCTTTGATCGCCTCAAA
>CAIQIV010000563.1 GCA_903871905.1 uncultured Chloroflexota bacterium
CAGCGCATCGACTGCTGGCAGTGCCTCATCCAGACTGGATACCATCCCCACAATCTCAATCTGCGAGGTACCACGCTCTAATAGTAAACTACGCAGTCCATGTCCGAAGAGGGCATGTCCAGAGGCGATTAATACGCGGCGGGGCTGGCTTGATTTTGGAACAGGCATAAGTTGTGATCCGGGTTGAAAAAGACAGGAAAATATCCGCTGAATTCATACCTAATTTATCAAGAATCAAACGGAATGTCATTCATCTATCAGCGAGTCTCCGGGTGATCCTCGAGCATAAAAAGGGTGATTCTTCAATCACCCTCTCTGTGGTATAAGAAGGATATGACCATCATAAACTTCGATGCAGTCCAGGATTATCGCAAGCGCGCCTTCCGCCTGGTACCTGGCACACGACTTGCCAGACCAGAAGAAGCCGTCGACTTTGTCCAGGAGCGAGGCTTTATTTACTTCTGGCCAATCACCGGGATTGTCCTGCCCAGTCTCTGGACAGCGGTAGCCGGCGATCGTCCAGTCGCTGATGCGCACGATGACCCAGGGCATATTACCTGGGGCTGGAAGGATCAGATGCTGGGCCAACGGCGCTGGTATTATGCCAAGGTGCTGCGCAAAAAGGCGACCATCATATCCCTGGAGATCGCTCCTTACTTTTATGCGCTCTCGGAGAATTACGGTGCTCCAGATGAAGACTATCTTACGCTGTACGAACAAGGCCGCCTGACCCTGGAGGCCAAACAGGTTTACGAAGCCCTGCTGGATGAAGGTCCCCTGGATACGGTCGCCCTTCGTCGCGTCACCCGCATGTCCAATCCAGGCAGCGAAGGACGCTTCAACCGCGCCCTGACCGGCCTGCAGGCAGATTTTAAAATTTTACCAGTAGGGGTCACTCAGGCAGGAGCCTGGCATTATGCATTTGCTTACGACACGGTGGCCCATCATTTTCCCGAATTACCCGAGCAGGCTCACCCGATCAGTGAGCGCCAGGCTCAGCTTCGACTGTGTGAATTGTACTTTCACTCCGTTGGTGCTGCCCAGGTGCGCGACCCGGCCAGGCTGTTTGGCTGGAATACACTGCAGGTCACCCGTATCATCGATGAGCTGGTCAGAACAGGAATCTTGACGCGCGGTCTGGAGGTCACCAACCAGCCCGGGGAATGGGTTTCCCTTGTCAACTTGGCCGGGGATTAGAAGACATGCGGCCGCCTTTTCAGGCGGCCGCATCCATTCCAGGGGAAGTAAGCCTTGACACGTAAACAAATTTAGCGGTTGATCGAGTCCATCACTGCAACAGCAGCAATATTTACGATGTCCCGCACCTCATCACCGGTCTGCAGCACATGAATTGGGGCACCTGTGCCTAACAGGATCGGACCGATCGCCTGTGCGTTACCGAGCCGCGCCATCAGCTTATAGGCCACGTTGGCTGCTTCCAGACAGGGGAAGACCAACACATTAGCATCCTTGACCTGGCTGAAGGGATAGCGATCATCGATGATCTCTGGCACAACTGCAGTATCCGCCTGCATCTCACCGTCGACCAGGAAATCGACCTTCCGAGCTTTGAGCAGTTCCACCGCTTTGCGCACCTTATCCGACAGGGGATGAGGCGAGCTGCCAAAGTTTGAGAAGGAAAGCATCGCCACCCGCGGCGCCAATCCCAGCTGCTGGGCAAAACCGGCCGCCAGGCAGGCAATCTCTACCAGGTCTTCAGCGGTCGGCTCAATATTTACCGTTGCATCCGTGAACAGATAGGTGCGGTCGTTGACGATCATGATATAAACGCCTGCCACCAGCCGGTTTCCGGAACGGGTGTGGTGAATCTGCAGCGCCGGGCGGATCACGTCCGGGTACTCATGAGTCAGGCCTGAGACAAAAGCATCCGCATCACCCATCTTCACCATCATGGCGCCAAAAATATTGGGTTCCTGGATCAAATTATTGGCATGCTTCAGGGTGACACCTTTGCGCTGCCGCAGGTCATAATAAGCCTGGGCATAATCCGGCAGGCGCTCGAACTTCGCTGGATTCACAACCTCCAGGCAGGGTTCCATGCCCAAAAACTGGCAGCGCTCATTAATCACCTCGGGGCGGCCAACCAGGATCGGGATCGCCACACCCTCCTCTAAAATCTGGTTTGCAGCGCGTATGATCTTCGACTCTTCCCCTTCGGCAAAGACCACGCGCTTTTTAGGAGAAGCAGCACGCGCTTTATTCATTATATAATAGCGAACTTGTTCACCCATCCCCAGGCGGAAAGCCAGTTGTTCACGGTATTCATCAATATCGAGCGTACGCCGCGCAACGCCGGTCTCCATTGCAGCTTTTGCCACAGCCGGTGCTTCCCACAGCAGGACCCGCGGGTCAAGCGGTTTGGGGATAATGTAATCCATCCCAAAGCGCAGCGATTCACGTCCATAAGCCCGCAGCACGCTGTCGGGAATATCTTCCTTGGCCAGGCTGGCCAGGGCATGAGATGCTGCTACTTTCATTTCCTCATTAATCGCCCGGGCGTGTACATCCAGAGCCCCGCGGAAGATAAAGGGAAAACCCAATACATTGTTGATCTGGTTGGGGTAATCGGAACGGCCTGTGGCAACAATCGCATCTGGACGCGCCTCGCGCGCCAGTTCGTACCTGATCTCCGGATCGGGGTTCGCCATGGCAAAGATCAACGGCCGCTCTGCCATCGTCTTCACCATCTCAGGAGTCAGGATGTTGGCGATTGACAAGCCGTAGAAAACATCCGAGCCGCGCACTGCATCAGCCAGGGTACGTGCATCGGTATCATGGGCCAGGCGTTCCTTGTACTTGTTCATTCCTTCCTGGCGTCCCTTGTAAACAACCCCACGTGTATCCACCAGAGTTACATTTTCACGAGTGACGCCCAGGCGGATCATCAGTTCGGCGCATGAGATTGCGGAGGCGCCGGCACCAGAAATGGTGATCCGCACCTCACTCATCTTCTTCCCCACGATCTCCAGACCATTCATCAACGCTGCGCCAGAAATGATTGCCGTTCCATGCTGGTCATCATGGAAAACGGGGATATCCAGCATTTCCTTCAACGTCTCTTCGATGTAGAAGCATTCAGGAGCTTTGATATCCTCCAGGTTAATCCCACCAAAAGTGGGGGATATCGCCGCGGCTACCTGGATAACCACATCAGGATCGTGGCTGTTGACCTCGATGTCAAAAACATCCACATCCGCAAACCTCTTGAAGAGCACTCCTTTGCCTTCCATAACTGGCTTTCCTGCCAACGCACCGCGATCGCCAAGCCCCAGGATGGCAGTGCCATTCGAGATGACTGCAACCAGGTTGCCTTTCGAGGTATATTCATAAGCCAAATTGGGATCTTTCTCAATCTCTAACACGGGGACCGCAACGCCAGGGGTGTAAGCCAGGGATAAATCACGCTGGGTCGCCATGGGTTTGGTTGGGACCACCGAGATTTTGCCGGGTTTCCCTCCTAAACGATGATATTCGAGGGCATCTTCGCGGGTGATACTGCTCATACTTTGCTCCTGTTTACAGATCTTTTCGGATAGAGGAATCATGAACCTGTGCCTATAAATTATGCCCCTCCAGTGATCATATTTCCAGTTGCGTTTGTCATGTCTATTCAAGATGACCTACCTGAGTTATGTCCTTTTCGTAACGCCAGCCAGGTAACTTTCATCCATGCCTTGTCGCCCGGGACAGGATGTTGTACACTATCCAGGAGAGGGCCATTATGACAAATGTCATCTCGACGGGTTCGCTGCGCCTGGATCTCGCCCTGGGCACGGGGGGAATACCCCGCGGCCTGGTGTGTGAGATCTCTGGACTTCCCGGCAGCGGCAAGTCGACCCTGTGCGGCCACATTCTGGCGCAGGCGCAGCATAGGGGTGAAGCATGCGCCTGGGTGGATGTTGACCATACTTTCAACACCGCGCATGCAGCTGCCTGTAACATACAGCCTGAACTGCTCTACATTTGCCGGCCTCCCACGGTCCAGGCTGCACTGGCTGAAACGGAGATCCTGGTGCAAAGTTCTGCATTCGCCGCAGTCGTAGTGGACAGCGTCTCAGCGCTGCCATTTTTACCCGATACCGCAGCCCTGCCCGGGCCTGGCGCGCCTTCCCACCTCCAGGCGCTGTCTGCATTGATCCTGCCTCGCCTGAAAATGGCCTGCCGGGCTTCCCAGACCATCCTGCTGGCGACCAGCCTCACCTCGCCAGGTTTTGAGGGGGCGCTGTATCACCAGCTCCGTGACCATCTCGACCGCATGGCGCTGCAGCTGCATGCCAGTATCCGTCTGCAGCTCATCGAAGACGAACATAGTGAACCCGAGCAGGGCGAGGGGGCCAGGGTACGCATAATAAAGAATACATTTGTGCCTGCTACCTTTGTCACGAATCTGTTTTTCATGTATAATCAAGATATCGCAAAGGCGATTGATTGTTTTGACCTGGGCGTCGAGCTTGAGGTTATTCGGGTTACAGGCCAGGGTTGTTTTTGCCAGGGTCTGCATCTGGGAAACGGGCGGAAGGAGA
>CAIQIV010000564.1 GCA_903871905.1 uncultured Chloroflexota bacterium
CACCTTCGCCAGCCGGGGCCAGAAGCTGATCTACCACGGCCCGCTCAAGCCCTTCGAAAAGATCCTGCTGCAAAGCCCGCTGGTCCCCTGGTCGTACTTTGCCAGCAACTTTTATCACAACGTCTACTGGTACCCCTTCGTCGGCCGGCCGCGGGTGGAAGCGGCCCTGCAGACGCGCTGGGGCAGGCTCTTCGCCTCTTACGGCGATGGGCAGGTGGTCATGCCCGGCATGCAGCCCAGGACGGTTGCCCAGGGGGCGGCGGTCTCACTGGCCGCGCTGGGGCTGCTCACGTTCGGCCTGTGGCTGTACGGCCGGGGAAACAAGAAAGGGCATTGATGGCGCTGCGCGTCGACTTTCACACCCACACCCGGTATTCGAAGGACAGCCTGACCTCGATCCCGGGGTTTGTGAAAGCCGCCCGCCGCGCTGGCCTGGACCGCGTGGTGGTCAGCGACCACAACACCATCGCCGGCGCCCTGGAAGCCCACCGCCTCGCCCCCGACCTGGTGATCGTTGGCGAGGAGATCCTGACCACCCAGGGCGAGATCCTGGCAGCCTATGTCAGGGAGGAGATCCCCGCCGGGCTGGAGCCAGCCGAGGTCATCAGGCGCCTGCGCCAGCAGGGCGCTTTTATCAGCGTCTCTCATCCCTTTGACCTGTACCGCAGCGGGTACTGGGAGGCGCCTGACCTGGAGCAGATCCTGTCCCAGGTGGACGCCATCGAGATCTTCAACTCGCGCTGCATGCTGCAGTCGCAGAACGACCTGGCCCGCGACTTTGCCGAGCGCCACGACATCCCCGGCACCGCTGGCTCGGACGCCCACACAGCCCGCGAGATCGGCCGGGCAGTGATGATCATGCCCGAGTTCTCGGACGCCAGCAGCCTGCGCCGCTCGGTCCAGCAGGTGGAAATCGAGGCGCTGCTCTCCTCACCCGCCATCCATTTCTCCAGCCGCTGCGCCGTCATGGTCAAGGGTCTCCAGGAAAAGTTGAGGCGCACAACAGGATAACCCCATGCCGCCTGGTCAGCCCTCGCCCTCCGCTCAGGCAGTCGATGCCATTGCCCATGCCTTCCATACATACATGGATCAGTTCAACGCCATCACCTGCCGCGCCCAGGGGCGCTTCGAGCGCCGTGAGTGGCTGGCGGGGCACGCCGATGCCGTGGAGCGGCTGGATCTGTATAAAGCCGTCCTCGCCCAGGCGGTGCCCCAGGTGCGCCAGGTCCTGGGAGAGCAGCTGGGCTCGCCCGAGGTGTGGAGCGCGATGAAGAGGGATTATGTCACCCGCTACATTGCCAGCCGGGATGACTTCAACCTGGGCGAGACCTTTTTCAACTCGGTCACCCGCCGCATCTTCTCCACGGTCGGCGTCGACCCGGACATCGAGTTTGTCGATTCCGATTTCGAATGCCGCACCCAGCAGACTCTGGACTCGATCTGCTACACCTACCTGCCCGCCATGCCCTTTGGCCCCACCTCCACCCTGCAGGTGGTGCGCCAGGTCCTGATGGATCATCCCTTTGCTGCCGGGTATGAGGACCTGCCGCGCGACCTGCACCGCGTGGCCGAGGCTGTCGAGGCCAACCTGCTGCAGCGCCGGGGGGAAAGCCGCTTCACCCGGATCGAGGTCTATCGCAGCGTGTTCTACCGCTCCAATGGGGCGTACCTCATCGGGCGCATCTGGTCTGGCGGTTTCCCGACGCCGCTGGTCATCTGTTTGACCCACCCGTCCTGCGGCATTGTGGTGGACGCGGTGCTGATGGATGAAGATGAGGTCAGCATCCTGTTCTCCTTCTCGCACTCCTATTTCCACGTCGAGGTGCAGCACCCCCACGAGCTGGTCGCTTTCCTTAAGACGCTGATGCCGCTCAAGCGTATTGCCGAGTTGTACATCTCCATCGGCTTCAACAAGCATGGCAAGACCGAGCTGTACCGGGACCTGCTGGACCACCTGGCCCACTCCCAGGACCCCTTCACCATTGCCCGCGGCGAGCGCGGCATGGTGATGATCGTCTTCAGCATGGACTCCTACGACCTGGTGTTCAAGGTCATCAAGGACCGCATCGACCCGCCCAAGGTGACCACGCGGGCTGAGGTGATGGAGCGCTACGACCTGGTCTTCAAGCACGACCGCGCGGGCCGTCTGATCGATGCCCAGGAATTTGAGCACCTGCGCTTCGACCGGCGCCGTTTTGCCCCAGAGCTGCTGGCCGAGCTGGAGCGGGTTGCTCCCAGCACGGTGCGCCTGGAGGGGGAGTGTGTGGTGATCAGCCACCTGTATACCGAGCGTAAGCTGACCCCGCTGGACATCTACGTGCGCGAAAGGGAGCCAGACGCCGCGGCCCAGGCGGTGATCGACTATGGACAGGCGATCAAAGACCTGGCCAGCACCGACATATTCCCCGGCGATGTGCTGCTGAAGAACTTCGGCGTCACCCGCCACGGCCGGGTGGTCTTCTACGATTATGATGAGCTGTGCCGGGTTACCGACTGCAAGTTCCGCCGCATGCCGCAGCCGGTTTCCTTCGACGACGAGTTTGAGGCCGAGCCCTGGTTCTATGTCGGCCCCATGGACATCTTCCCCGAGGAGTTTCGCACTTTCCTGGGGCTGCAGGAGCCGCTGCGCTCGGTCTTCAGCGAGAGCCACGGCGACCTGTTCAGTGTGGAGTTCTGGAAGGGCGTGCAGCGGCGCCACAAGGCGGGCGAGGTATTAGACATTTACCCCTATGCGGCGCACAAACGGTTTATAAACTGTACTTTGTGAAAGCCCATGGGAATCGGAAGATAACAGTGGACCCCGCAAGCGCTGGATGGTGATGAAGGTCCTCGAACCGGCCAGCAAGGTTAACCTGGCGCTCAGGCACAAGCCTTATGAGCG
>CAIQIV010000565.1 GCA_903871905.1 uncultured Chloroflexota bacterium
TGAGAAGCGCATTTGGCAGCGCACCGCCGAGCTTCAGGCCAGCAGCAAGATTCTGGAACTGTTTGTTACCTATGCCCCCGCTTCCATTGCTATGTTCGATCGCAATATGAGGTACCTGGCATCCAGCCGCCGCTACCAGGCCGACCACCGCTTAGGCGACCAGGATTTAATCGGGCGATCCCATTACGAAGTGTTCCCCGAAATCCCGGAGCGTTGGAAAGAAATTCACCGGCGCTGCCTGGCAGGAGCTGTTGAGCAGTGCGATGAGGAACCCTTCCCCCGCGCCGATGGCGTGCTGGACTGGGTGCGTTGGGAAATCCATCCCTGGTATGAAAGCCCGGAGCAGGTGGGCGGCATCATTTTGTTTTCAGAGCTTATCACCGAGAGGAAGCACGCGCAAGAAGCGATTGCCCGCCTGGTCGAGCGCCTGAACCTCGCCACAGACTCGGCCCATATCGGCATCTGGGACTGGGACATGCAAAAGCGCATTCTGGTTTTGGACCCGCAGATGTACCGCCTGCACGGGATCCAGGCAGAAGGTTTCAATAATGTATATGATGCCTGGTTGAGCAGGATCCATCCAGAAGACCAGGCCTTCGCGGATGAAAGCATCCAACGGGCGCTGCGCGGGGAGCAGGAATACGATATCGAGTTCCGCACCCTGTGGGACGATGGAGCAGTCCGCTGGATGAAAGGCAATGCGCGGGTGGTCCGCGACGAACACGGGCAGCCGGTGCGCATGGTCGGCCTGAACTATGATATCACCGAGCGTAAGCAGGCTGAAGCTGCCCTGAAGGAGCTTCATGAACGCCTGAACAATATCATCACCGGGTCCAACATGGGCACCTGGGAATGGAACGTCCAGACCGGCGAGACCGTTTTTAACGAGCGCTGGGCGGAAATCGTCGGCTATACCCTGGAGGAACTGGACCCGGTCAGCATCGAGGCCTGGAGGAGGCTGGCTCACCCGGATGACCTGAAGCGTTCCGATGAAATGCTGGCCCAGGTGTTCGACCACTGCCTTAATTTCTACAATATCGAAGCCCGCATGAAGCACCGCGATGGTCACTGGGTGTGGGTGCAGGACCGGGGCAATGTGATGACATGGACGCCGGATGGGAAACCCCTGATCATGTCCGGCACGCATACCGACATCACCGATTTCAAGCAGGCCCAGCAGCGCATCGAAGAAAGCGCCGCCCGGCTTCAGGGTGCCAACACCGAACTAGAACGGGCTTTGCGCGCCAAATCTGAGTTTATGTCGGCCATGTCGCATGAACTGCGCACGCCCCTGGTGGGCATTTTAGGTCAATCCGAAGCGCTGCAAATGAATGTTTACGGGGATCTGACCGAGAAACAGCTCCAGTGCCTTCAAACGATTGATAAAAGCGGGCAGCGCTTGCTCAAACTGATCAATGATGTGATGGATTATACCTGGCTGCAAAGCGGCAAAGCCGAATTGGAGATCACCCTGTGTTCGTTGGTGAGCACCTGTAAATCAAGCTTACAGCTCATGCGCGACAGGGCCGAGGAAAAACAGCAGCAGCTTGAATTCCAGTTCAGCCCGGAAACCATCCTGATCAAAGCCGATAGGGGGCGCATCAAGCAGGTGCTGTCTCATTTGCTGGAAAACGCGGTCAAGTTCACCCCCAAACAGGGCTGCATCGAGCTGGCAGTCACCGGGCTGCCCGAAGAACATCAGGTCAGGATCAGCGTCCTGGACACCGGCATCGGGATTAAAGAAGAGGACTTCCCCAGGCTGTTCCAGCCGTTTACCCAGCTCGATGCTGGTCTGTCTCGCAGCTATGAGGGCACGGGCCTTGGCCTGGCAATTGTGAAAAACCTGGTTGAACTGCATGGTGGCAGCGTGGAGGTGAAAAGCGTTTTCGGCCAGGGAAGCTGCTTCACTGTGATCCTGCCCTGGCAAAGCTAAGAGGGTGTTTTTAATCCATTTTGTGGGGCGTTCGCCCCACAAAATGGATTAAACTTTGTTGAATGATGTGTAAATGCTGGTTAAAGGCGGTGATGGGGTAAAATAGTATTATCTCAATAAAGTGGGTTCGCGGCGAAAGATGGAGGGGTGGTGATGGAAACGCAGTTCTCTCGTTCTCGTATAATTTCAGGGGTAGTGCTGATCCTGTTAGGTGTTCTGTTCCTGTCCTATCAGATAGCGCCTGCCTGGTGGGAGTGGCTTCAGTTGGCAGTAAGCTGGCCGCTGCTGGTGATTGGAGGCGGCCTTCTTTTCCTGATCCTGGGGCTGCTGACCAATACCCCAAACCTGGCAGTGCCTGCCTGCATCGTTGGGGGAATCGGCGGCCTGTTGTACTGGCAGAATGCGACCGGAAACTGGGAGTCATGGGCCTATGTGTGGACTCTGATCCCCGGTTTCGCGGGGATTGGAATCATTTTGTCGGGGTTGTTGAGTGGTCAAAAGATTTTGCAAGCGCTGGAAAATGGCACCGGGGCGATTTTTAGCAGCCTGATCATGTTTGCCATTTTCGGCTCATTCCTGGGCGGGATGAGCACCCTGGGCATTTACTGGCCGGTGCTGCTGATTGTGGCAGGGCTGGTGGTTTTGCTCAGGGCGTTAATCCGAAAATCGTAACTCCTCAGCCCACCCCTGGCAAGGGGAGTTTTTGTGGTGAAATGGGCGCTTCGCGCCCATTTCACCACAAAA
>CAIQIV010000566.1 GCA_903871905.1 uncultured Chloroflexota bacterium
ATCAACCCGGCTTTCGTGGTTGAAGCCACCGGTCTGCCGTGGCCGGCCTTCCTGCAGGCGCAGCGCGCCAAGAAACTGGTGGTCTTCTTCGTGGGCTGGATCGAAGACATCCACGACACCCACAACTGGATCATCCCTTACGGCGTGGTGACCTATGCCTCCCGCCAGAACATGCCGGCTGAGATGAAAGCCAAGTTCCGCGACATCGCCAACCGGGCCGTGGTCGAGACCGACATGGAAAAGCGCGCTCAGATCTACCATGAGGCCAACCAGCTCTTCTTCGATGAGGCGCCGCAGGTCTTCCTGTTCGTGCCGTGGGGCCGCCGCTACTATCAGCGCTGGGTCAGCGGCTGGATCCCGAACCCGATCTTCTCGGACGTCTACTTCTACGGAATGTCCAAGAAATAGTCCGATCCTTTGACCTAACCTGCAGGGAGCCCGCATGGGCTCCCTGCAGACCCTGAAATACAAAAAATTGAAATGATGTTTGGTGGATGGAGTGGATAAATGGCTAATTATATAATCCGGCGCCTGCTGATCATGCCCCTGACCCTGGTGGGTGTGACCATGATGATCTTTGCCATGCTCCAATTTCTCACCCCGGAAGCGCGCTCGGCCCTGTACGTGCGCGATATTCCGCATAATGAAGCTGCCCTGGATGGAATTATAAAGAAATACGGTTTGGCCGACCCGATCCCGGTGCAGTACATGCGCTGGCTGATCGGGCGCAGGGATTCAAACACCGGCGAGTGGTCAGGCGGGTTGCTGCGCGGTGACCTGGGTTACTCGCGCAGCCAGGCACAGCCGGTCAAGGACCTGCTGCGCCGGCGCTTCCCGGCTACCATCGAGCTGGCCCTGTACACCATCCCGGTGATCATCATTGTCGGTGTGTGGATGGGGATCAAGGCGGCGGTAAAACACAACAAACCATTCGACCAGATGGCGCGCGTGTTTGCCATCCTGGGCCATTCTCTTCCCAGCTTTGTCCTGGGTTTGCTGTTATTGATGATCTTTTATGCACAGCTGGGCTGGTTTCCACCCGGACGCCTGTCAGACTGGGCGAATGCGGTGGTGAATTCCTCTGCCTGGCATTCTTATACCTCCCTGGTCACTATCGATGCCTTGCTCAATGGGCGGGTGGATGTGTGCCTGGACGCCCTGCGCCACCTGTTTCTGCCGGTGATGACCCTGGCTACTATCTCCTGGGCCACCTACCTGCGGGTGACGCGTTCCTCGATGTTGGAAACGCTGCGCCAGGAGTACGTGGTCACGGCGCGCGCCAAAGGCCTGAAGGAGCAGGATGTGATCAACGGCCACGCCCGGCCGAATGCCCTGATCCCGGTGGCGACCCTGGCTGGTTTCACCGTAGCCGGTCTGCTGGGTGGGGCGGTGTTTACGGAGACGATTTTCAATTACCCGGGCATCGGCCAGGCGGCAGGCGCGGCTGCGGCGCAGATGGATGTGATCGCTGTGCTTTCCTTTACCCTGCTCAGCGGCCTGATTTTGATCGTTGCCAACCTGGTTGTCGATGTGATGTATGCTTTCCTGGACCCCCGCGTCCGCTTAGACTGATGAGATGAGGAGCTGTAAATGACGACTGCGAGTTCAGGAAATTCAACGGAACAACTTCCGGTCCCGACCAAGACCGCTACCTTTATGGATGAGTTTGCCGTGCGCGAGATCGGCTGGTGGGAGAAGACCCTCGGCCCGGAGGCTTACCGCATCTTGAAAGGGATCGTCACCAATCCCCTGTCGATTATCGGTACCACCCTGATCATTCTCTTTTTTACTACCGGGCTGCTGGCGCCGCTGCTGGCGCCCCCTAAGCCCAACACGCGTGACCCGTATATGATCCCGCGTGATGGCTACAGCCCCACGCCCCGTGAGCCGGGCTCGGTGTGGAAATCCAATCCTCCCCCCATGCCGGGCTGGCTGCAGGCCCTGGGGTATGAGAAATGGATCCACGTGATGGGTACCGCCGGCGGCCAGTGGGATATCTTCTATGGCATCGTGTGGGGCACGCGCACTGCCCTTAAAGTTGGTCTGATCATTGAAGGATTGACCCTGCTGGTGGGCATCCTGGTGGGCGCCCTGGCTGCATTCTATGGCGGCTGGGTGGATAATGTTCTGATGCGCATCACCGAGATCTTCATGGCTTTTCCCTCGCTGCTGGCTGCCCTGACCCTGGCAGCGGTGCTGACCCCGGTGATCGGCAAAGGGCTGACGGCGCCGCTGATTGCCCTGGTCGCCTTTGGCTGGATGAGTTACGCGCGTATCATCCGCGGCGATATCCTGTCTGTGCGCGAGCGCGATTACATCATGGCGGCGCGGGTGATCGGCGTCAAGGACCGGCGCATCATCACGCGCCATATTGTCCCCAATGCTATCTACCCGACGCTGATCCTGGCCTCGCTGAACATTGGCGCGGATGTGGTCTCCTTTGCCGCTTTGAGCTTCCTGGGCATTGGTACGGAGGTGGGGTATGCGGACTGGGGCCAGCTGATCGCCTTTGCCCGAAACTGGATCCCGTCACTGTACAAGTACTGGTTCATTGTGGTCTTCCCGGCCATGGCGCTGATCTTGTTCACCCTGGGGTGGAACCTGGTGGGCGATGCGCTGCGGGATATCATGGACCCGCGTATGCGCGGCCGAGGCGCATAATCTCATGTAGTGAAAAAACGGGGGCTGTATCTTCTGGATGCAGCCCCCGTTGATTATCTGGGGGAAGGCAGTGCGCACAGGAACGATTGCTTTTCTGCTATTTTTAACTGTTGTGGCAGCCTGGGTTGGACTGGGTTGGCGCCTGGTTTCAGCTCAAGCGGAGACGCCGGAGCCGACGCCGCGTATGCCTCCCATGCCGCTGCGGCTGACGCCGCCTCCGACGATATACCCGCCTTCGCCGGTAGGACAGGGCTCCCAGGTTTATTACCAGGTGTGCATGGTGTGCCACGGCGACCGCGGCCAGGGATTGACCGATGAGTGGCGTTCCGTGTTGGATGAGCCGGATCAAAACTGCTGGCAGCCCAAGTGCCACGGCCCACGCCACCCGCCCTGGGGATTTGAGTTCCCCAAGGTGGTCCCGGCAGTTGCCAGTCCGGGGATGCTGGCGCGTTTTCCCACGGGGTTTGACCTGTATACCTTCATCAAGCAAAAAATGCCCTACCAGGCGCCGGGCAGCCTGAAAGACGAGGAATACTGGCAGCTCACCGCCTATCTCCTGCAGCTTAACGGGATTGATCCAGGACAGGAGTTGTTGACTCCGGAAAGTTCGGCTAAAATTGTCCTCCGGCAGGTGGACCAGCCGGCAGAGCCGGCTCTGGTCCAGAGTCCCTGGTACTGGCTGGTTGGGGCAGGTGTGCTTGCGGCGGTTATCCTGCTGGCAGGAGCCGCCGGGGCCGGTCACTTCCGCAAGCCGAAATGAACTTTTTTTATTCAGAAGTGGTATGATTTAAGGATGGAGAAGAAGGCTAAATCGCCTATGGAAAAAGAAGACGCCTTTCCCGCTGTAACGGTACTCGATGACAACCAGGTAGTCCGGCAGCTCCAGGCCGGGGATCTACAGGCCCTGGGTGAGTTGTATGAGCGCTACCGCGGTATGGTCTACCGCACTGCACTGGCGATCACCAACGATGCTCACGCTGCCAATGATCTGCTGCAGGATGTGTTTTTGCGCCTGTTCCGCTTTGCGGACCATTTCGATCCGGCCCGCCCGTTGGAACCCTGGTTATACCGCATGACGGTCAACCTCTCCTACAACTGGGTGCGCCGCAGCCAGCGGCGTTGGTACAGCCCCCTGGAGGACCTGGCGGATTGGTTGGTTGGCAGCGGGCGCAACTCTATCTCAGATATTGTTGAGAGCGAAGATGAATGGGAGCGGGTGCGGCGGGCGGTGAACGCTCTGCCGCTGCCCCAGCGGATTGTCATCGTTCTGTATTACCTGAATGATCTCTCGCTTCAGGAAATTGCCGAAATCCTGGAAGTCCCGGTAGGAACGGTTAAATCGCGTTTACATTATGGGCGGCGCACACTGCAAAAATCGCTGGGGGTGGAGAGATTTGGCCAGGGAGAAGCGCTGCTCGGGTTTAACCTGGAACAACCTTAGTGAGTGAAAAATGGCCAATTATTTTGATCATTATCTGGCAAGAAATATAAAGAATTGGATGGCTCACCAGGAGCCACCAGAGAATGGCCGCGCGCGGCTGCTGCGCCAGGCAGCTGAGATAAAGGCCAATCCGCAGGGAAAACCAGTCACCTTACAGAAGCTGTATGCTTTGCAGTGCAGTGCATACCACCCGCGAGGGGAGTGGCTTTTTGGCCCGATCACACAGACCCGGCTGTGGTCATTTCACGTGGCAACCACATACCGCCTGGTGACTTGATGGTTGGCCTGGCAAAAAAGGTTATCCTGGCTGGCAGTATCCTGGTTCTTGTTGTTCTATCCGCAGCCTGCAGCTCAAAATCAGTACCGGCGCCCGAACAAGGGACCCCTGCGGTTGCTGTGGCTTCCCCGGTCCCTACCCAGGCACCCACCGATACACCACCCCCACCCCGGAATTTAACGATTTGCATGGGCAGTGAGCCCAGCTCCCTTTTCCTCTATGGGGATAATTCTCTTGCCGCGCGCAGCGTGCGCCAGGCAATTTACGATGGCCCGTTTGACGAGAAAAATTATGAGGTCCAGCCCGTCCTGCTGGAAAAGAAACCCGGACTGGCGGATGGGGATGCGCGGCTGGAAGCGGTCCCGGTGGCGGTGGGGGCGCCGGTGGTGGATGCCAGCGGCAGCCTGGTCAAGTTGGGGGAAGGGGTGCTTTACCGCCCGGCGGGGTGTAAAGATGCCTCTTGCGCCCTGGCTTATACCGGCAAGGATCCGGTGCAGATGGACCAGCTTGTGGTGCAGTATAAGCTGCGCCCTGGGCTGCAGTGGTCTGACGGCGCTCCGCTGAGCGCTGACGACTCACTCTATTCGTACGAAGTCGTGCGGGCTTTGTTCCCTACAGCTCGAGCAGATCTGCTGGCGCGTACTGCTGCCTATCAGAAGATAGATGAGCAAACCCTGGAATGGCGCGGCCTGCCCGGCTTTCGCGACCCACACTACCCTGCCAACTTTTTCACCCCTCTACCACGCCATGCCTGGGGTGAACTGCAGGCGACACAGCTTCTCACCGCAGAGGTTTCGGCGCGCGCTCCGATCGGTTGGGGACCTTACCGCCTGGTTGAATGGACCTCGGGAGATCACCTGACTCTGGAGAAGAATCCCGCTTACTTCCGCAGCGCCGAGGGTCTGCCAAAATTTGACCGCCTGGTATTCCGCTTTTTGCCGGGCGGAAAGGAAGCGTTGGCCGGGCTGCTGGCAGGAGAGTGCGACCTGGTGGATGAAACGGGTGGTCTGCAGGGGCAGCTGGCTGAATTGGAGCAGGCGCAGAGCTCGGGAAAATTGGACGGGTATTTTGCTCCAGGCTCAGCCTGGGAGCACCTGGATTTTGGCATATCTCCG
>CAIQIV010000567.1 GCA_903871905.1 uncultured Chloroflexota bacterium
GCACTGGAAGGTCCAACAAATTCCAAACCAGATTCCTTTGCCATATCGGGACTGTAAGCAGCCTGTGGCTCCCATTGGCTGGGACCAGTGATGCCCAAAGCTGCATTCCCAATCTCCGCGAACGAATCTTCCGGAGGTGCTACCAGCAGGGCCATGAACTTGACCAGCGTGCCCTTCTCGTACAACTGCTTGGCAAAGGTTGTACCATCCTGGACATGACCGCCGCCCAATACAGCCTCGGGTCCCGCTGCCAGGATCTTGTTTATGAACGGAGCAAAATCAGCCGTCCCGGTATCATACCCCTCCTCCAGGACGATCTCATAGCCCTTTTCCAAGGCATACTTCTTGAGCGCCACGGAGACATCGGTGGAAAATTTATCATTCTCATGAACGATCGCCAGCTTCTTGAGCGAGGGATCCTTAGCCTGGAGCAGGTCGATTGCTCCAGTGAGATAATGGCTGGCTGGCGTATACAACTGGTAAATGAGCGAGTAACCTTTTGAATAGGTGGAGTCCGAGGCAGCCCCAGTGGTAATCATCACTTTTTCATACTGCTCGGCAATCACCGCTGCGGCATCCGCCAGGCCGCTGGAGTAAGGGCTGATCAAGACCGTGGCGTCATCTTCTGCTGCCAGGTATGTGTAGAGCTCTTGCACACGGTCCTTGGTGGATTCATCATCATAGTACCTTGCTTCCAATTTTACCTGAGAGCCATCCTTGAGCTTAATCCCTCCCAGGGCATTGACCTGATTCATCCACAGCAGCAGCCCGTTCGTCTGTCGCGTCGATTCAAGGTTTAATTTCCCGGTTTGTGACCAGGTGAAACCAACGATAATTTTCTTTTCCTGTGTAGAACCTGGAGAGGCAGCTGGCGAGCGCACCTGGCAGCCATACGCTATGCCTGATGACATCAGCAAAGTAAAAATCATCCCCCACTGGCCTAAAATCCCAGGTAGCCAGGGGACAAATGATATCTGTCGTCGGAATGTGTTAAAAACAACCGGCATGGAACTCCTGCTCTCGACATCATTAATCTGAATGCGCGCATCCCCAGGGGAAGCCACCACTTGTCATTCCAGGCACCCGCGCGGCAGGTACCGAGTTATTATACTTTGCACCTTTAGAATTACAAGGCGTGAAGCATAAAGAGGGTGTAAAATAGATGCCGCCGAAGTTTGTGCATCCTGTCACGATTATTGCACATCAGCCTTCTGAAAGGATCAACATGGTTTAAATAAGTACTTTCCAGACCTGGGTTATTTGATCCCATCGGCTTGCAGCTTAATCGTGCTTGTTACTACATCTCCAGGAATATTAATCGGAGCATAAATGGTGAAAGGTGAAATTTGCGCGCTCTCCAGGGTGGAACTGATGGTCTGGGCATGTTCACAACCGATCACAGCATTGTTCATATCATACAAA
Organism: uncultured Chloroflexota bacterium; assembly: GCA_903871905.1. Taxonomy (GTDB): domain Bacteria; phylum Chloroflexota; class Anaerolineae; order Anaerolineales; family UBA4823; genus CAIQIV01. The sequence continues at coordinate 1,423 of CAIQIV010000567.1, forward strand.
GTTACCAGGGCTGAAGGAAAATGGACTGCTGATAATTCGTCGTTTCTTAACATTCCGTCAACCCGGTAAGCATGCGAAAAGTAGGGGGAAAAATTCGTCAAGGTGAGCGCCAGGTTTGGCCTTGGTAGCCCATCCAGGTTATAGGATGGGGCACTGAAGGTGAATGTGTACCAGCTCAGTGGTTCGGGAATAACGATTGAAAAGCAGCTTACCCGGCGCGGTTCCAGGCTGCTGAGGTGGAGATAAGAGCTGCCAACCCCAACGATACTCCCAGCCTCAGTGAAGGTTGCCGTGACCAGTACATTCGACGCATAGGCATTGGTATTGTTCACCACCTCACCCAGCACATAACGGAACCACTGGTTGTCATGGAAGATGCTGAAGGTAGTGAAGTTATCCATCACATGCACACCAGGCGGCGATGGAGCAACCGTAGCAGATTGGGTATTGCTCCATAAAGAAGCTTCATACGGGTTGTAAGCCGCCAGGCGGTAGTAATACGTTCCCGGTGGATTGGAATAAACAGTGTATGTGGTGACGTCTTTTGAACCCAATGTGCTTGAGATCGGATGAGTAAAAATCGGACTGCTGTCTTCCTGTAAAATATAACCA
>CAIQIV010000568.1 GCA_903871905.1 uncultured Chloroflexota bacterium
GAAACCGGTTTTTGCCATAGAATACACGGATACCGGGGCAGCATTAGATGAGATCTGTCCCCAGGCAAAAACCTTGCAGTTCAGCCTGGTCCTAAAAAATCGTGAGCTGGATGCTTTTCGCCAGACCTGTCCGTAAGATGGGTACTGTGGTTAAATCATGCATATCGAACACCTGTTGAGGAGAACTAATGAAAACCAAGAAAATGAAAGTGGCCAACCTGGATGAGGAAAGCTTGAAGCGCCTACAGCAGCTCGAACAGGAGTACGGGAGTGTAATCCTGGCTCTTGAGCCGTATTACCCCCTGGCAAAATTATCTGACGAGAAAATTGCCCGGCTCAAGGAATTGGAGCAGGACCTGGGAGTGGTGCTTTTGGCTTTCGAGCAGTAAGCACCGGTCAGTTCATGAAGAGTAAGACTTTTCTAGCAGGGGCAGGTGCCAGCGCGCTTCTGGTTGGCCTGCTAATTAAAATAATGGCGCGCAGGCGCGCTGCAGTGTTTCTCAAAGCTGCAGCACAGGGAGACCACAGCCTGACCGCCCTCATCACCGGCGCCTCCAGCGGCATTGGGGCAGAATATGCCCGGCAGCTGGCAGCCCGGGGATATCAGCTGATCCTGGTCGGACGCCGCCTCAAGCGTTTGCAGGAAGTTGGCTCTCATCTCTCAGAACAGTATGGTGTTGGCGTGGAAATACTTTGTGCGGACCTTTCCAGCCTGGAGGGGATCGACCTGGTTGAGAGGCGCATCATCGAACACGGCGCGATCGATTTCCTGGTCAACAATGCTGGGTTTGGCCTGCCTCGGGTTTTTGCCCAGGCGCCTATCGACCAGGTCGTTGGGATGATCAACTGCCATAACCTGGCCAGCGTACGCTTCACCCGGGCGGCGATCAACGGCATGCTGCAGCGCAATTTTGGTGCCATTGTTAATGTCTCCTCCACTGCTGCCTATCTCCGCATCCCGGGCGATATAACCTATATTGCTACCAAGGCCTACCTGAATGTGTTTTCCGAATCCCTTCACTTAGAACTGCTGGGTACCAATGTCCGAGTCCAGGCGCTTTGCCCAGGATATACCATGACCGAATTCCACGATCGGCCAGAATATGCTGCCCTGGGGACGCGGGAGCGCATCCCAGCCTGGTTGTTTATGGATGCTTTTACTGTGGTCAATGCATCGCTGAATGATCTGGCAATAGACAAAGTGATCTGTATCCCTGGCGTGGGATACCGCCTCCTTGCCTGGAGCGGGCGATCTGGCCTGCTGAATACAGCCATCAGGCTTCTGCTGCCTCTGACTGAAAAAATACCCGCTTCGTTTAGACCTGGTTCACTCAATGCCCGAGAAGCTACCCCACCTGAATCTCCCCTCTCTGACTCAGGCGCATGAACTGCTGGAAAAAGCAGCCGGGTTGAACCCTGGCCCGTGGGTAGGACACTCGCGCCATACCGCAATCGCAGCGCACAACATCGCCGCCAGGCACCCGCGGTTGGACCCAGACGACGCCTATATCTTGGGTCTGC
>CAIQIV010000569.1 GCA_903871905.1 uncultured Chloroflexota bacterium
GATGGTCTGCATGCCCTCGATCGTTTCTTCGACTATCTTCACTCCCAGGCGGGCTGCTTTAGCAGCGCTCTCAGAATCATCACGCACAGCCTGCGCATTGCGTGAAACCTGTTGAATGGCGAGGCTGATCTGGCTCGTGATCCCTGAAGCCTGGGATACAGCTTCAGCCTGTTGCTGAGCTCCCTGGGCTACGCCATTGATTGCGCGCGTAAGTTGATCGACCGATGAAGCGGTTTGGGAAATACTTCCTGCTTGCTGGGTGGTCCCCTGGGCAACGTGTTGAATGGTGGCGGCGATCTGTGAGGTGGCATCCCCTGCATGGCTGGCTGAAGATATCATTTGCCCGGATGTTTCCCCCAGGATCCTGCTGTTCTCAGCAACCTTTCCTATCGCAAGCTTAAGGCGGGTGATCATCTGTTGAAATGCCAGTCCTAGGGAATCTTTTCCTGAGCGGGGTGAAACCTGAACCGCCAGGTTTCCTTCGGCTACTGCCCGGGCTGAACTGACCATGTTGTTCATGTAGTGGAAGAGATCAAGCGATGCACGCCCCAATTCTCCGACTTCGTCCTTCTGCAGCGCCATTTTTTCAAGGTTACCTGCAGATATACCCAGATCCAGGTCACCTTCAGCCAGGAGCCTGGCGCTCTCTGTGATCTGTTTGATCTGCCTGGATATAAGCCGGGAGAGCCTCCAGCCAAGGATAAGCATGATGACAGCCACTCCAATCCCTGTTAGCTGGCCAATGATCTGGTTTCGAACAATACCCCGGTCGATCTCCTTCCTCGATTCAGAAATGATCAGAGACCACCCCAGAAGATCAGCAAAATCTCCTTCCACTTTACTATAACCCATGATCGCAGGCTGGCCCAATTCGTCATTCAGAGCGTCACTCCAGCCGGATGAACCTTGCTGTATGAGGGAAAGCAAATCAGCTGGTGCGGGTTGAAGGAACAGTTCAGTTTCAGGGCTGAAAAGAATGTTTCCATTTTTATCCAGGAGAATGGCATGCCCACTTTCACCAATTTTGAACGAATCCAACGCGTTGAAGATGACGGTCACATTTACTGTTCCGCGCAATATACCGATCACTCCGGAATGTTCCTGGTCATATATGGGTACACCTACATTCATGGCAAATGTCTGTGTACTTTCATCATATTCCACATCGGCAATATAAACCGAGCCTCCTCCGTCATTGTATGCCGCTTCCCACCAGCCTTCATCAGCCTGCAAATAATCACTGGTGCGGTCGGTCATTGCTACGTTCAAACCCTGAATGTCAGTAGCAAACACTTCTACTTCTTCGGGAAATGCATTGATAAAGGCTCTTAAATGCGAGCTCAAGGTGTCATTGGCGATTGAACTGACCAGGGAGTCAACGCTGGGATCATTCTCTTTCCAGGCTTTATCCAGCCGGGCAATTTCGGCATCGATCTCTGCCTGGCTCTTGTTGGCATAAGCATTATTTGCCAGCTGGACAGAGTCGATCACATCCTTGGAAAGCGCCAGGCTCCGTAACGCGTTGATGCTGGCATTAACGGTGTCACTGGACCTTTGCAGAGACTGCTGGCTGTAAGTCTGAAATTCCTGGCCGCGCGTCTCCAACGTGGTTTGTGTTAAGGTGACATAGTTATAGACTGTGAGCAGAGACGCCAGGATCAAGATGATCAGAACCATAAAGCCGAGGAGCTTTGTGCGTATCTTCCAGTTATTCGGGTTAATTTTCGTTCTGTGCCGTGTGGTGGCTGTTATTGGCGGCATAGTGTCACTCTTTCCTTCTTGGCCAGAGCGTTAATTCTTACACGACATAAGTGGATCTCAGGATCGCAGCCGCAACTCCTGGTGATTATTTTAAACCATGTTTTGGCGCGACTGGATTGCTGGCGGTGCTAAAACTCTGGCTTGCGCCTTCCCGCAGTGCCAGGTGGATGGTGATCCGTCCCCATTCGCCAATCATCGGGACGATCAAGCGGGGAAAGTCCAGGGTGGAAATCGTGGCACCCTTCCCCAGCAGCAAAGTAGGCGGTGAGATGGTGGCTTCATAACCTGCTGTCGACAGTTTAACGCTGGCTCTCCCGGTGATCACATTTCCGAGCTCAGCAATACCACTTTGGGCCAGGACATCAAATTTATCCAGGGTTTCACCCATCACGCGCGAGACAAGCTGGATAGCAGTTTGTTGGGACATACTGTAAAACACGTTGCCATCCACACGGCCTACCAGGCTGATGATCACAGTGACGTCTTCAGTGATGTATGGCTCTTTATCCAGCCCCAGGTCTCCACGCGCGCTATTCACACCTGCTTCGGCCTGCAACACC
>CAIQIV010000570.1 GCA_903871905.1 uncultured Chloroflexota bacterium
GGCGCGGCCCAGAATTTCAGACGCAGGCGGTTACCAAACCGGTCAAGCAGCCGCTGGTAAACGGGGGTGAGCATTTCAAGATCAGGCAAATGGGTATCTGAACCCATATAGCCAATGATCACCTCGTCCCGTTCAGGCTGCAGAGGAACCTGAAAAAGCGCTTTTTCTGACCACAGCCGGTCACAATGATAATTGGGCAGCAGCCAGATATTTGGGTTGAGCGACTGGAGATAATCACACAACGCCGGCGTGGTAGCTGTGACCGCATCCGCATCGATGATCGCCCGGATCATCGGCAGCAGCGCCCGTGTGTAATAGTGTATCGAGCGATCCGGATGAGTGTCCGGCAGGTCCAGCAGCAGGTCGTCAATCTCGTACACCACCGGCTTGCCTTCCTGGCGCGCCCTGGCTTGTACCTGGTCATAAGCACTCTTCCAGCGGGGAAAATCTCTTTGAATAACAACCACATCCGCCTGGGAGATGCGGTCAAGATAGACGATATCATAGTCATTTCCCCGGAGAAAATTCAGGCCCGCCTGCTGGATCGGCTCGCTGAGGCGCAGCACCGGCAGGGCATGTTCCCACGGGTATGCAGTAAACCCGGCGACTGTTTTGATTGAACGAATTAACATTGGACGAGAGCGGGTGAAGAATTTACTGGTTATCGAGGCAGCTTAAGGTTGGGCAACAGCCTGGATGGCACGTTCCAGGATAGGCATGATCCTGGAGCGATCTGGCACCAACACCATGGCGCCCGTTTCCGGAACCACCCATTCCACCACGTGATCATAATTAACCTGGTAACGGTGCAGTCCAGTACCAGATCTGATGCGCAGCGCCATGGGCACCATTTTTACCAGGTCGGCGAATGAAAGATCCGTCTGCAATGAGCCGGAATATTTCTTGTAGAGTTCGGGTAAACGCGGCAGAACCTTCAGGCTAAAGCACTGCTGCAGGATAGCAAACAGCACATCCTGCTGGCGCTCATTGCGTTTGATATCATTATCCCCCATGCGGGAACGGGCATAACACAAAGCACCGTAACCACCCAGGTGCACCTGGCCTGTACCCACCTGGCACCAGGGATCGATGATTTCATCCTGGATCACCAGGTCTATTCCCCCAATATCGTCAATGAACTGCGAAAACACCTGCAGGTGAGCCAGTGCATAATGGTCCGAGTGAAAACCCAGGTTATACTCCAACGTCTCCCTGGTCAGGTCAATTCCGCCAAACTGGTAAGCAGAATTAATGCGTCCCATGGTCCAGCCAGGAATAAAGACATATAAATCTCGTGGGATAGAGACCATGCTGACCTGGTTATTTTGCTGGTTCAAAAATACCAGGACAATAGTATCGGTGCGCCCGATGTTAGGGGGGTCCTCATCCGTGCCCAACAGCGCCAGCGTCTCAACCCCCGGTGGGATCGACAGTTTTGGCGCCTGGGATGGATTGTAAGCCATCCCGACATCCAGAGTGGGCGTAACGTCAAGCTCTGGCGTCGCCTCGCTTTCCTGCGGCTGTTGGGTGGATTGGACATAGACCTGGCTGGGGTCAAAACCCGATGAAGCCACCAGCGTCGACGCAACCGGTTGAAATGGGGTTGGGGTAGCGGTGGCGCCTGGAACAGAGAGAATGTAAACCGGGCCGGCTGTCGGCGTAGGGAGAGCAAGACTGGCAGGCTTACCCACCTTTCCTGGCAGCACACAACTGGTGCACAAAGCTGCCAGAGCCAGGAGCAGGACCGAATGGCGAAGAATCTTTCTCATTGCCGTATTAGATGCAAGATTGATGCCTTTGTCCAGTCTGCAGAGCACCCCACAAACCGCCCAATGCCCGCGATTGGACTAGCTCCGGGTCGAGAAGGCATTTGCCAGCTGCCTTCGCAGTTCATCCAACTCCTCACTCAATTCAGCAAGCTTGCGATGCAAATCCGAAGAAGTCCCCTGCAGCTGGACGACGCTCTGTTCTTTCTCAGCCAGCTGCTCTTTAAGGGCATGCAGATTCTGATCCAGCCCAGCCAGGCGGTCACGCATCTCGATCGACAGGCTGCGCAGGTCGGAATTTTCTTTCCACAAGAGAAAATAACGCCGCTCGTAGTCCCTGACCACGCGCGCCAGCGGCTCACTGCGGCGCCGGTATCGCACCGCCCAGGAGGTCAGGAAGGTTGCATCAAAATCAACATCCCGGTAAAAACCCTGTTTGGCGAACAATTCTGCCCAATGTTCCGGCGGCTGAACGTTGAAATGGGTCACCTCTTTGTAATCAAAGGGGCTGGATGAAAACAATATATCGTCTGTGTGGCGGCACAAATTCTCCACTGCCCGCCTGGCGTCTTGAGCCGGGATATGTTCCAGCACTTCAATGCAGGTGATCAGATCATAGCGCTGAGGGAATGCCTCGGTAATCGAGCCGATCCAACAATACGGGCGAATCTCCGGCTGGACATTCTGGATCGCGTATTCAGATATATCAATGCCGTACGCCTGGACATCGCGCTCCCGCAGCGCCTCGACCAGAAAACCCCAGGCGCAGCCTGCATCCAGCACGCTTGCCCCGCGAGCCTGTGGAAGCATCTCAGAGACAATTTGCCCAGATACACCGCGGAAAAAGGACATCCAGGTATCGTTGTGCTGGTAGGGGATCGGCCCACAGCCATGGGCATAATAGTAGGCATCAAACAAGCGAGCAGCTTCTAAAGAATCCATAATTCCATATTACCCGGGCCTGGCGGATTGGGAGGCAGCAAGGACAGTCGAAGTGTCCATCGCCAGGCGCAGGGCAAGTCTCCAATCTGGCAGGGACATATTAAAAACACGGTTAAATCGGGAACAATCCAGGACAGAATAAGCCGGCCGCTTTACCGGGGAAGGGAACTCCTCTGACCGCGCCGGTAAGACCACCTCCACAACCTGCTCTTCGCGATGTGGATCGAGGCGCAGGATCTCCTGAGCCCACTGCAGGCGGTTGGCCTGTCCGCTGCACGCAAGATGATAGACGCCGCGGCGCTCTGCTAACCATCCAGGGGCATCCTCTCCTCCGCGGGCCAGGAGCAGAGCAGTGACCTCCGCCAGCAGGCGCGCCCACGTTGGGCTGCCCACCTGGTCGGTCACCATGCGCAGGCTTTGTTTCTGGCGCGCCCCCTTCAAGACGCGGGTGATAAAGCTGTGACCGCGCAAGCTGTACAACCATGCTGTGCGCAGGATAAGGTAGGATTTCCCCGCCTGGAGAACAGCTTGTTCGCCAGCCAGCTTGGAGACACCATACTGGTTAAGCGGGCCAATCGGATCCGTCTCAAGATAGGGTGACGTTTTTTTACCATCAAAAACGAAATCGGTGGAGTAATGGATCAACGCTGCTCCCATGCCTACCGCCTGTTCGGCCAGCACGCCGGGGGCTGTTCCGTTAACCGCAAAAGCGCGCTCCGGCTCAGCTTCGGCGCGCTCCACGTCGGTATAAGCCGCGGCATTGATAATCACCCGGGGAGCCGCTTCGCGCAGCAGGCTCACATACGTGTCGGGTTGTGCAACATCTATCTGGGGGTAATCCAGGGCCACCACCTCCCCCAGCGGCAACAATGACCGCTGCAGTTCCCAACCCAGCTGACCATTTTTTCCCAACAGCACAATGACCATTTCAACGCTACCTGGAGCCCATGATGGGTGTATTGTATCA
>CAIQIV010000571.1 GCA_903871905.1 uncultured Chloroflexota bacterium
CAGCCGGCAGGCTTTCCAGGAACTGGTGGAACAGGTGCCAGAGGTAATCTATACGGATGTCATTGGCGGCAGTTGGCAGTACCTCGGGCCGAACATCCAGGATCTGTGCGGCTATTCAGCGCCTGAGCTGCTAAATGACCCCGGACTTTGGAAGACTATTGTGCATCGTGATGACCGGGAGCGGCTGCAGACCGCCGTCGATGCCCTCTCGTTCGGGGATGTGCTCAACATTGAATATCGGTTGAACACACGATCAAGGGGGGTGATCTGGGTGCGGGATCATGGGGTGGTCAAACAGGCTGTAACGGGTGGTGAAAGATTGCTCCAGGGGCTGCTGGCGGACGTCACCCAGCAAAAGCAGGTTGAAGCTGCACTGATGGACAGCGAAGCCAATTTCCGCACTTTCTTCGAGACCATCGAAGATATGATCGTGGTGGGCACTCCGGATGGACACATCTTCTACACCAATCCAGCTCTCCAAAGGAAGTTAGGCTACAGCCCTGAAGATCTGGCTGCGATGCATGTGCTGGATTTGAACCCAGAAGAAAAGCGCCAGGAAGCTGAAGAAATATTTGCTGCCATGTTCCGGGGCGAGCAAAAAGTCTGCCCGCTGCCATTGGCTGCCAGGGATGGCTCCTGGGTGCCTGCGGAAACCCGCGTGTGGTTTGGCAAATGGAACGGCAGAGATTGCATCTTTGGAATCAGTAAAGATCTGCGTGCGGAGCAAGAAGCCCAGCAGCGCTTTGAGAGCCTATTCCGCAGCAATCCTGCGCTGATGGCCCTCTCCTCAATGCCAGAGCGGATATTTACGGATGTCAATGAGGCTTTTCTTTCAGCGATGGGGTATGCGCGAGAAGAGATCATCGGGCGTTCATCGGCCGAAATTAGCCTGTTTGTGCGTCCCCAGGAGCAAATGCTTGTCGCAGAACTGCTCCAGACTACCAGGCACGTGGCGGGGTTTGAGCTCCAGGTGCGGCGTAAGGATGGCGCGATTCTGGACGGCCTTTTCTCCGGCGAGATTATCAGCAGCCAGGGCAAGGAATATCTGCTGACGGTAATGATCGACATAACCGGGCGCAAGCATGCCGAGCAGAACCTGGCCCAGGAGCGCCAGCGCCTGGAAAACATCATCCAGGGGACCCATATCGGTACCTGGGAGTGGAATGTGCAGACCGGCGAGACGGTATTCAATTCACGGTGGGCTGAAATTGTTGGTTATACCCTGGAAGAGCTGGCTCCAATTTCCATTGCTACCTGGATGAGTCTGGCACACCCGGACGACCTGGCTGCAAGCGAGGCTATGCTGGAGAAACATTTCAGGGGTGAGCTGGATTACTACGACCTGGAATGCCGGATGAAGCATAAGAATGGGAGCTGGGTGTGGGTGTTGGACCGAGGCAAAGTGACTGCCTGGAGTGATGACGGCCAACCTCTGCTCATGTCAGGCACGCACCAGGATATCACGGCACGCAAGCAAATGGAGGCTGAGCTGCAGCAGAGTGAGGGCCGGATGCGCTCGCTGATTGCCAGCATGAACGATATGGTCTTTGTCCTGGACAGCGACCTGGTTTTCCAGGAATATCACCAGATCGCGAATGATTCTTTGTATCAACTTCCAGACAGTTTTGTCGGCCGGAGGTTTTCAGAGATTGGCTTTCCCGAACCCGCATATGGCCTGGTCATGGACGCATTAACCCACAGCATGCAAACCGGGAACCCCACAATGGCTGAATACGACCTGGAAATGCCGGATGGACGCATGTGGTACGATTTACACGTCACCTCATTCCGGGATAGGGATGGCAGGCAGAGCGGGCTGACCTGCGTGGTGCGCGATATCACTCAGCAAAAACATATTGAACAGGAGCTAAAGCAGCAGTTCCGCCTGCAGCAGCTGCTCGTAGAAATTTCCTCAACGTATATCAACCTGCCGCTGGAGTCGGTGGCGTCTGCACTCCAGGTCTCACTGGGCAACCTGGCATCCTTTGTCCAGGCGGACCGCGCGTATACCTTCAACTATGATTTCGAGCAGCAAATATGTACGAACACCCAGGAATGGTGCGCC
>CAIQIV010000572.1 GCA_903871905.1 uncultured Chloroflexota bacterium
CCTCCACCGTCGGCTCGCCCACGAGGATGGGCTGGAAGCGGCGCTCCAGAGCTGCGTCCTTCTCGATGTTCCGGCGGTATTCGTCCAGGGTGGTCGCGCCGACGCACTGCAGCTCGCCGCGGGCGAGCATGGGCTTCATCATGTTGGAGGCGTCCATGGCGCCCTCGGCGGCGCCGGCGCCGACCACGGTGTGCAGCTCGTCAATGAACAGGATGACCTCGCCCTCCGAGCGCTGGATCTCCTCGATGGCGGCCTTCAGGCGCTCCTCAAACTCGCCGCGGAAGCGCGAGCCGGCGATCATCGCCCCCAGGTCCAGCGATAGCACCCGCTTGCCCGACAGGATCTCCGGGATATCGTTGGTGGCGATCTTCTGCGCCAGCCCTTCCACGATGGCGGTCTTGCCCACGCCTGCCTCGCCGATCAGCACCGGGTTGTTCTTGGTGCGCCGGCACAGGATCTGGATCACGCGCATGATCTCGGTATCCCGCCCGATCACCGGGTCCAGCTTCCCTTCCCGCGCCAGTTGGGTCAGGTCGCGCGAGTAGCGCTCCAGGGTGCGGTAGCGCGTTTCGGCCTGCGGGTCGGTCACCCGCTGCCCGCCGCGGATCTGCTGCACAGCATCGTACACCCGCTCCCGGGTCACCCCGGCCCCCTCCAGCAGGCGCGCCGCGGGGGTGCTTCGCTCGCTGAGGATCGCCAGGAAAATGTGCTCGGTGGAGATATATTCGTCGCGCAGGCGGTTGGCCTCCTCGTTTGCCAGGTCAATGATCCGCTTGACGCGCGGGGTAATGAAGATCTGCCCCGTCCCGCCGCCGAAGATGTTAGCCTTTGGGCTGGTGCGCAGGATATAATCCAGGCGCTCGGTCAGCGCCTGGGAATCAACTTTCAGGATTTCCAGGATCTGGGGGATCACCCCCTGCGGCTGCTCGATCAGCGCCAGCAGGATATGCTCGGTGTCAATCTGGTTGTGCCCGTAGCGCTGGATGATCTCTGCAGCCCGTTGAGCGGCTTCCTGTGCCCGCTCGGTAAAACGATCAAATCGCATCATAATGCTGCCTCTCTAAACTCTACACTCCAAACCACAGCGGTGTATACACCGCAGGAATTATAACATCCTATATGTTAACATTTTGTTCCTTGCTGTTAGAAGATTATATATATTTCCCCGCCCGCTGCCGGCTGGCAGCTCTGCACATGGGGAACTTCTAATCCGGGGAACCTTTACAGGATATAATCCGTTAATGGCAGGATCGTCCAATCCATCCATCATTTCACCCAGAGCGGCAGCCTGCAGCCGCAGTTCTGCTCCTGGTTTCTGAAATGATCCACCAGACTTTTTTACGGAGGTAGAAATGAGAACAAAACAATCCCTGGTTATCGTCCTGATGCTGGCAGCCGCTCTGCTGCTGAGCGGCTGCGCCGGGACAGCGTCTGCCCGTGAGCTGATCCAGCAGACAAATCCCACCGAACCAAACCGCACCCTGACGGTGACCGGCGTAGGCACCGTCGCAGTGACGCCGGACATTGCCTACGTCACCATCGGCGTCCACACCGAGGATAAAGATGCCAAGACAGCGGTCAATACCAACAGCACCCTGACCACCAAAGTGATCAGCGCCATCAAGGCCCAGGGCATAGACCCCAAGGATATCCAGACCACCAACTTCAGCATTACCCCCCAGCAGCAGTATGACGCCCAGAATAAGCCCTTGGGCATCACCTACCTGGTCGATAACTCGGTTTCCGTCACCGTGCGAGACCTGGAAGGCGTTGGCGCGCTGCTGGACGCTGCAGTACAGGCCGGGGCAAACTCGATCAACAGCATCCAGTTCGACGTGGCCGACCGGGCGGCAGCCCAGGCTAAGGCTATTGAAGCCGCCATCTTGGATGCCGAAACCCAGGCCAAAGTTGCCGCCAGCGCCACCGCCGGGGTGACCCTTGGCCCGGTCCAATCTCTGCTCGTGGTGAACGGCTCCGCCGCACCCGCCCCAATGTACGCCGCCAGGAGCATGATGGACGCATCTGCTGCCCCGCCGATCTCCGCCGGCCAGATGGAGATCACCGTAAGCGTCAACCTGGTCTACTCCCTGGCCCAATAACCCCGGTTAAGGCAGGCCAACCGCCTCGCCAAACAATCTTCGGAGGGGCAGGCCGGCTGCCTGGCCCAATAACCCCGGCTGGGGCAGGCCAACCGCCTCGCCAAACAATCTTTGTAGGGGCAGGTCTGAGACCTGCCCCTCCTCCCCATCTTTTCACCATTTTGCGCAGGGGCCGCCCCTTCCTCATCTTTCACCAATGTTTTCATAATATAATCAGGCCATGAGCACATTCCACTCCCTCGCTGGCGTCTATGCCGCTGCAGTCACCCCCCTGCAGCCCGATTTCTCCCCCTCCCTGGACGACACCCTGCGTTTGTTAGATTTCCTGGCGCAGCGCGGCTGCCACGGCGCGCTTTTATTTGGCACCACGGGCGAAGGCCCGTCCTTTGCCCAGGCAGAACGCCACGCCGTCCTTCAAGCCGCCCGCTCGGTGCGCCAGGCTCATCCTGCTTTCCGCCTGCTGGCCGGCACCGGGACCCCCAGCCTGGAGGAGACCGTGGAGCTGACCCGCGCTGCCTTCGACCTGGGCTGCGACGGTGTGGTCACCCTGCCCCCCTATTATTTCCGCAAGGTGTCCGACGACGGACTGTTCGCCTGGTACAGCCAGGTGCTGCGCCGCGCCGTCCCGCAGGGTGGGGCCTTTTTCGGCTACCACATCCCTGCAGTCTCCGGGGTCGGACTGTCGTTCGACCTGTTGGCGCGGCTGCGAGACGCCTTCCCCGACCGTTTCGCCGGGATCAAGGACTCCACCGGTGACCCGGAACACGCCCGCCTGCTCGGCGAGCGCTTCGGCCGCGACCTGGTGGTGCTCACCGGGCACGACCGCCTGCTCACCCACGCCCTTTCCCATCACGCCTCCGGCTGCATCACCGCCATGGCCAACGTGACCGCCCCGCTCCTGCGCCAGGTCTACGATGCCTTCACCCGCCGTGCCCCGGATGCTCCAACACAGGCCCGGCTGGAGGCTTACCGGGCGGTGATGGACCGCTACCCCCCGGCCCCGGCGCTGTACAAAGGGCTGCTCTCCGCGGATCACGGCTTCCCTGCCTGGTCAGTGCGCCCGCCCCTGCTCCCCCTGCCCCCTGAGACGCTGCAGGCTGCCCGGGACGAATTGGCGCTCATCTGATCCCTCCCCTGCCGCCAGGATCCGATGTCCCAGCCTACCGCAAGACCCAACCGGCAGTCCCAATTTCTGCTGACCAACCTGATTGTGTTGGGCATCTTCATCTTAATCCTGGTCTTCCTGATTTATGCATACCCGCTGCTGATCAACGCTGAGCCCACCCCTACCGGCACCAACACCGCCACCCGCCGGCCCAGCGCCACCTCCACCGTCACCCCCTCGCCCACCCTCAGCCCCACCATCACCCGCACCCCGCGGCCCACCCACACCCCTACTCCTTCCCTGTCGCCTACCGGTACCGGCACCCTCACCCCCACCCCCAGCCCAACCGGTCCTCCCACCCTCACCCCCGCCCAACCCATGCTCGGCGCCGAGTTCAAGCTGAACCCCTGGGGACCGGACCAGGCCGACCAGGTCATCCAGCTGCTCGAGTACTATCCCAATACCCTGCCGCAGTCCGCTCGCGGGGCTAATGACCGCGGCTATTACAACGCCTTTCGCTATGCCGTCACCGCCCAGCGCGAGGCCATCCTGCGCTTCCCAACCGATCCCCGCGCTAACGAATGGCGTTGGGGGCTGGCCTATAACATGGCGCGCCTGGGTGACGAGCGCACCGGCCAGGCCTACGCCGAGCTCCTGGCTTACGCCCTGAACTCCGGCGAAATCGATGTCTACAACCTGCCCTATTGGATCAAAGAGATGGACCCGCGCCTGGAGGCCTACCTGATCGACCTGCAGCCGCTCCCCGGCTATCTCAGCAGCCGCCTGGTCGACCTGCGCAGCAGCAACGGCGGCGCCTTCATCTGGCTGCTGGAGACCCCCTCCGCCTTCCAGGCCTTCCCCCTGGACAGCTATTTCGGCTTCCCGGCCGCACGCCAGGCAAGCACCATCCTTTCCGACCTGACCGGTGACGGGCGGGACGAGCTGGCCATCTATTACTCCAACCTGCCCGATACCACCACCATCACCCCGCCTTCGGTGTACGACCTCTCCCAGGCCCCGCCGCGCAGCCTGCCCTTCGCCCCGGCTGACCGCACTACCGACCTGGGGGTGGAGTTCAACAACTATTGGGCCGCAGGTAAAAACGAGCGCGGCCAGCCCGCCCTGGTCTTCAGCGACCAGGTGTTCCCGCCCTGCCCCATCCTCATCAAGCGCATCTATACCTGGAATGGCAAATCCTTCGCCCTCGACCAGGCCTCGGTCAAGGCTGTCCAGCCCCCCGTGGAGGGCGCCAGCGTCTCGCCCTACTGCGCCACCATTGCCGACATCGCCGCCCGCAAGTGGGGGCCTGAGTTCGCCGTCCCCATCTATAAAACCTACCTGAGCGCCTGGCCGCCCCCCCTGGACGAGTTCGGCAAGCCCTATTCGCCCGACGCCCGGGACGAATGGCGCTACCGCCTGGCCGTCAACCAGGCCCTGGCCGGGGACTTCGAGATGGCCCGCCTCAACCTGATCGATATCGTGCGCAGCCCCACGGTCAACGACAGCATCTGGGTTCCCCCCGCCGCCGAATTCGTCACCGCTTACCAGAAACCCGAGGATATCTACCGCGCCTGTATCATCGCCCGCCTGTGCATCCCCGGCTACGCCATCCGCTACCTGGGTGCGCACCTGCCCCCCGAATTTCAACAGGACCCCGTACAGTACCTGTGGCAGAATGGGGTTATCCTGCGCTCTTCAGGATACTTCGACCTGGATGGCGATGGGCTGAAAGAGCGCTGGATCAGCGTGCGCCATCACGAGCTGGAAAAGCTGGAGCTCTGGCTGATCACCGATACCAACCAGGGCATGTACTTTACCTGGTATGGCGACATCGAGTCCACCACCCCGGTGTTCAGCTACCTGGATGAGCAGAGCGAGCCGCCAATCGTGCTCCTGGATGAGACCACCGCCTTCACCTTCCCCCGCGACCCCGCCAGCGGCATCCCTGGCCTGATCCCCTACACCCAGGTCCTGGAATACCCCAACCGTTTCCAGGACAGCCTGGATCAGATCGCCGATACCCTGTTTGCCGGCGGCGACCCGCGCCAGGCGCGGGTGGACCTGCTGCGCCTGCAGGATTACCCCGGCCTGATGTGCAAGGCCACCTGGAGCTGCGACGAATATTATTACCTGCTCGGCCTGGCCAGCGAGCTTGGCCGCAAGCCCAAGGATGCCGTGGACAACTATCTCTTCCTGTGGTGGAATTACTCCAGGAGCCCATACACCAGCATCGCCCGCCTGAAGATGTACGGCGAGGCCGTTCCGCCCACTTACACCTTCCTGCCTACCGCAACCAGCACCCCGCGCCCGACCAGCGGCCCCAAGCCCACCAAGACTGCCTCCCCGACCCCCTCGCGCACGCCGAGTTCGGCCACGCCCACTTCCACTCTGGCTACATCGACGCCCAGTATCACGCCCACGCGCACCGACACCCCTACCGGCACTATAACCCCGGCGACCGAAACGCCCACCCCCACCGAAACCGGCACGGCCACCGCCACCCCCGTCAACACGGGCAGCATCACCATTGTCACCGTTGTCTACAACGGCAGCGCCGCCAACCAGGCCGATACCTATGTCGAGATCCGCAATGATGACGTCTCGAATATCCAGCTCCAGGGGTGGACGCTGCGCAACAACCTGGGCACGCCTACCTACACCTTCCCCAGCTATGTGATGATCCCCGGCAAAGTGTGCCGTGTCTATACCAACGAAGTACACACCGACACCTGCGGCTTTAGCTTTGGCAGCAGCAGCCCCATCTGGGACAGCGCCGCCGACTGCGCTTACCTGTTCAACTCGAGCAACCTGCTGATCGGCCAGAAATGTTACCCCTAAGCGCAGCCAGCCGCCCTGGCCGGCTGCACATCAGATCAGAACAAATGTGAGAATACCGATGACCTCTTTCCCCCCTTCCGCCTGGCGCCTGGTTCACACGCCGCCTGCCCCCGGTGCCTGGAACATGGCCGTTGATGAAGCCATCCTGGCCGCTGTAGGCCAGGGGCAGGCGCTTCCCACCCTGCGCCTGTACGCCTGGAACCCGCCCTGCCTGTCGCTGGGCTACGCCCAGCCTGCTTCGGATGCCAACCTGGAAGTGCTGCAGCAGCGCGGCTGGGACCTGGTGCGGCGTCCCACCGGCGGGCGGGCCATCCTGCACACGGATGAGCTGACCTACTCGGTATGCGGCCCACAGGACGAGCCGCGCCTGGCGGGCAGTGTGCTCGAGAGTTACCAGGTGCTGGCCCAGGCCTTGCTTTCAGCCCTGCAGCTGCTGAACATCCCGGCCACCGCCGATGCAAAGCCGGGTACAGCCCAGCTTTCATCTCCGCCTGGACAGGCCGTGGCTGCCCCGGTGCAAAATACCAACCCGGTATGCTTCGAAGTGCCTTCAAATTACGAGATCACCGTGCAGGGCAAGAAGCTGGTGGGCAGCGCCCAGGCGCGCCGCCGCGAAGGCGTGCTGCAGCACGGCTCGCTGCCGCTGTTCGGCGAGTTGGAGCGCATCATCCAGGCGCTGGCCTTCCCCGATGAGAGCAGCCGCCAGCGGGCCGAACAGCGCTTAAGCCTGCGCGCCACCACCGCGGAGCGCATCCTGGGCGCCCCGCTGCCCTGGGAGACCGCAGCCGCCGCTTTTGCCCAGGGCTTTTGCCAAGCGCTCAACCTGGAGCTGGTCCCCGCCCCGCTGACCTCAGGCGAGCTCGAATACGCGCAGCACCTGGTCAGCACAAAATTTGCTCACCCGGATTGGACCTATAAAACAAGAAGCTAGGGGGTTGGCGTCGCGCTCAGCGGACGCGACTCAAAGATGACTTCCGGGTAGCCCAGGCGGCGCAGCAGGGTGGACAGGTAGCTCTCACCGTTCTGGCGCGCCTTCTCCAGGATGCCGTCTTCCAACGCGGTTTTCTCAATCTCTGCTTCAGCCGCCCGGCGCGCCTCGGTCTCCAGGTTCATATTCCCGTGGGTCAAAGCCCCCGTGTCACGGTCATAGACATAGGACTTGTCGTTATCCAGGGTGGCAACAAACACCTGCGCCGCAGGCAGGGTGACGTACAGCACACCCTGGTCCATGCGCATGTCTTCGGGGCGCAGCTGGCCCAGGTCGATCCCGGCGATCACCACCCCATGCGCAACCAGCAGCAGCCGATCGCCGAACAGGAAGCCAAATGTCCCCTGCCTACTCTCAGCCGTGATCACTTTCTCTACCGAGTATTGGATCGTCTCCAACCGTGCCAGGCTGCGCACGCTGTGGATGATGCTCACCGGATCTGGCAAAACCGTCGGGGTGGGGTGCAAGAAACTGGCTACCTGCGTGCTGACATAGCCGGTCATATCCTGGACCGGCGAAACGGTGCGCTGCACGCTGCTTTCAACCATGGTGACCATGGCGTACATCCCTACCCCCAGGATCAGCAACACACCGATCACCAATACCCAGCCCTTTTTATTATCCATAGCCTGGATTATACTATGAAGCACATACCCGTGGCGCAAAAATGTCGGTAGGACTGCTCACCCTGCACCTGCATTTGCCTGGCTGCACTTCGCTCAAAGAGAAGCGCAGCCGCCTGAAACCCCTGCTGGCGCGCCTGCAGCGCGAGTTCAATGTGTCCGTGGCTGAAATGGGTCGCCAGGATGCCTGGCGCGAGACGGTCATCGCCTGCGCCATGGTCAGCAGCGACGCCAACCAGACGCATCGCGCCCTGCAGGATGTCGCCCGGTGGGTGGAGAGTTCCTGGCCGGATTTGGAGCTTACCGATCACCAGCTTGAGCTGCTCTGATCTGCACCCGTCTGTAAACCTGATTCATGCATGGAGGATAACCCGTGGATTTACGACTTAATGGATTGCGCGCCCTGGTAACCGGCGCCAGCCGCGGCCTGGGGTATGCCACTGCCCGGGGGCTGGCTGCCGAAGGAGCCGCCGTGGCAGTTAACAGCCGCGGAGTACAGTCTATTGAAGGCGCGGCCCGCAGTATTCACCAGGAGACTGGCAGCCCGGTGCTTGCCATCCCCGGCGACATGGCCGATCCCGCTGGTCCGGATGAGGTGGTGCAGCAGGCAGCGCGTAGCCTGGCCGGCCTGGATATCCTGGTGACCAATGCCGGTGGGCCGCCCTCCGGCAGGTTTGAGGCTTTTGACGATGCGGCCTGGCTGAAAGCCATTGACCTGACCCTGATGAGTCATGTGCGCCTGGTGCGGGCCGCCCTGCCCTTCCTGCGCCAATCAGCAAACCCGAGCGTGCTGACCATCACCTCATACTCGGTCAAGCAGCCCATCCCCAACCTGGTGCTCAGCAACAGCATCCGAGCCGCTGTAGTTGGCCTGACCAAGAGCCTGGCGCTCGAGCTTGGCTCAGAAGGGATCCGCTTCAACTCTATCCTGCCAGCATGGACCGAGACTGAGCGCGTGGTAGAGCTGATGACCGCCCGGGCGCAGCTCAATGACACCAGCCTGGAGGAGGAAATCGCCCGCCAGTCTAAAGACAGCCCGTTAGGGCGCATGGGCCGGCCTGAGGAGTTCGCCAATGCGGCTGTGTTCCTGGTCTCACCGGCCGCATCCTATGTCACCGGGGTGATGCTCAGCGTGGATGGCGGCATGTACAAGGGGACCCTGTAGCCCGTGATCAGCCCTCAGCGCCCCGAACCCAGGCCAGAACCTGACGCGCTGGCCGCCTCGATTGCCCTGGCCTCACACAACCCGGTGAAAATCCAGGCCGTCCTGGGCGGTTTCGGCCAGATGTTCCCCAGCCAGGTCTTCCAGGTGCTCCCGTTAAAGGCTGCCTCAGGCGTCAGTGACCAGCCGGTCACTGACCAGGAGACGCTGCTGGGTGCTCACAACCGGGCCCATGCTGCCCGCCTGGCGGCGCCAGGTGCAGATTATTGGGTCGGCATCGAGGGAGGCATCCAGGACCTGGGCGAAGAGATGGCTGCCTTTGCCTGGGTGGTCGTGCTCTCTTCATACGGGGAGGGCAAAGCCCGCAGCGGGACCTTCTTTCTGCCCCCGGCCATTGCCGAGCTGGTGCGCGCGGGAATGGAGTTGGGCGAGGCGGATGACGTCGTCTTCCAGCAGACCAACACCAAGCAGGCCAACGGCGCCATCGGCCTGTTGACCCGTGACATCATCACCCGCACCCAGCTCTATGAGCACGCTGTGGTGCTGTCGCTGGTATTTTTTAAAAACCCGGGGTACTACTTTTCAAACGCAGGAAATGCTTGAGCCCTGCCGGGGGGGAATTGACCTACTGCAGGCGCACCAGCACCTTGCCGCGGTTCCATAATTCCTCCAGGCGGTAATAGCTGCGCCGGTCGGGAGAGAACAGGTGCACGATAATGCTGCCATAATCCACCAGCACCCAACCATCCCGCGGCGCCCCCTCGATCTTGCCTCGCAGACCCTGGTCCTGGCGCATCTTTTCGGTAACGCTCTCTGCCAGCGCCTGTAGCATGCGGTCACTGGTGCCGCTGCAGATGACAAAGTAGTCAGCAATATCGCTGATTTCATGAATGTCAATCAAGACAATATCTTCCCCTTTTTTGTCTTCCAGGATTTGAACAATAGCACGGGCGGAATTTAAAGTTTCCAGATTTCACCTCACAGAATGATTGCTGGCTTGCCGGGCGCCTGCCAGTGGTGCAGCAAACAGCGATGTATACACCGAGCCGCCCGGGCGCAGATCGCTGCGGTACAGGTGGATGCAGTCCACCAAAGTTTCACCTAATGGACCAACCTGCAGGCTTCCCAGTACCTCTGCCACCTTGCGCAGTTCCTGCGGCGTGCAGTTGCGCCCTACCCTGCCCAGGGTGAGATGCGGGGAGAAACCCCGCTCCTCTGCCGGGTATCCCAGGCGCGCCGTTTCCTCATCCAGGCGGCGCTGCACATCCTTTAGTTCCTGTGGAATTTGCACTCCAACCCAAATCACCCTGGCCCGCTGGGCGGTGGGGAAGGCGCCCAGCCCACCTACCTGGATAGTATGCGCTGGACAGGTATTCGCCTGGGAACGGATCAGGTTCTTCAGCACCTCCAGGTTTGACAGGGAGACATCGCCCAGGAACTTCAGGGTCAGGTGGATATTCTGAACCGCCACCCAACGCACAACCGGACCTGGAAGGCGCTGGCGCAGCTGGCTGGAGATCTCATCCAAATTCTTGTGGACCTCGGGGGATAAATTGACTGCAATGAATGAGCGGACCGCTTCCACCTGGCTGTTCCTGTCCTTTCCACAAACGACCAATTTCGCCTGACCCGTCAATTCTAATACAAAAGAGGCCAGATTGAATGTCCAGTTCAGGGCGTCGTGGGACTTTCGCGCTGGTAATCTTCGCGCGTGTCTAAATCGCTCAGGATGGTCGGTGTGTCCACCTCGATATAGCGGATCAACCCCGCATGCGCCTGCAAGAACTCGCGCAGCGTGGCTCCCGGCCCCAGGTTGAAGATTGCCTCCCATAGATCGCGGCGCACCAGCCACGGGTGTCCCCGGCGCATCTGGTAGCTTGGCGCCACCAGCGGTGGACAGCCATCCACAAACTGCCCGGTGACCTGCCTCACGGTCGCTGCCAGCATTTGAGGCTGGTCCCCCAACGCCACAAGAGCAGCCGCCAGGCCGCCTGGCTGCCGTGACTGCTGAAGCTGGCGCAGCCCACGCTGCAGAGATGAGAGCATATCCCCAGCGGCAAAATCCGGGTTATATACTGTATACGCTGGCGAATTTTGTAATGCAAGCTCCACCTCCTGCCGCGCCCCACCGGTGACGACAACAATCTCGGCTGTCCCCGCCTGGTGCAGGGTGTCCACCACCTGACCAATCACCGTTGTGTGCCCCCAGGGCAGCACCATCTTGGGCTGTCCCATGCGCCGCGACTGCCCCGCAGCCAGAACGACCGCGCCAACCAGAACTTTAACCGGCATACTGCACCATACGTTCTAAATCCCCGGGTGTGTCAATATCCAACAGCAGTCCCGCATCGTTCCATTCCATCCATCTCGGAGGATAACGAGAGAAGATGGCGCGCCCACCCGCCTCCCCGCTGAGAGAACACAGATCTGAAAAGGTGACCCGGTCAAACAGCACTGGATTTGCCCGCTGCCCATTGACCAACGGGGCAATCACCGGCCCCAGGCTGGCGGCATGCTCTTCTACCAGGCGTCGCAGCACTGCCTGGGTGACAAAGGGTTGGTCCACCAGCAGGAACACCGCTGCCCCGGTTTCTGCAGGCAGCTTCTGGGCTCCCAGGCTGACGCTGCTCCCCTGCCCGCTTATCCAGTTGGGGTTATGGACAAACTCTACTGGCATCCCCTCCAGCGCCCGCTGCACTTCCGCGGCATATGCCCCGGTAACCACGATCATTGGAGACAGCCCGGCCTGCAGCCCCAGCCGCGCCACACGCCGCACCAGCGGCTCCCCCTGGAATTCCAGCAGCTGCTTGGGCTGGCCCAGGCGGGCAGACATTCCCGCCGCCAGCAGTACGCCCGCCACGCTTTCATACACTGCCAGCACCTGGCCGCCGGCCATCTGCGTCCCGCCCAGCCTGGATACCAGGGCAGCATGATATCCCGTGAGCAGTTCCTGTGCCAGGCGCCCCCCAGCAGCCTGCAGCGCATCACTATCTGCCTGGTTGAGCAGCGCCACCCGCCGCGCTGCCGCCGGGATGCCTTTCAACCCTCCCTGGGGGCTGAGCAAAACTCGTCTCACCGCTTCAAGCGCGATCTCGGCTCCAGGCTCCAGCCCTGCCACCTGGCTGAACAGGTCCGGGCGGTGCACCCATTCCGGGGACAGGGGTCGTCCCAGGCCAGCCAGCCCGGCGCACACCATCACCTGGCTGGCCCAGGCCGGGATGGCAGGCTCGTGTGAGGCCGGCGCCTTCAGCGGGCGCTGCCGCGACCCATCTGCCTCAACCAGCAGATCAAAACCGGACTTCTCCGCCTCTTCAAATAAAAACTCCAGGTCTGGAGTATTCAGCCCGGTTAGCCGCCCTGTCTTTTCGTCTGAGCCTTCGGAGACCGGGCCTGTGATCGCCACCACCACCGGTTCAAGCCGATCCTGCTGAAAATTGGTAAGTATGCCCCTCAGGTCCCCAGGCTGGCAGCGTAAAATGTGATGTACATCCGCCTGGGCCGCCTGCCACGCGCCCAGGTGGGTGGAAGCTGTCACAACCACCATGTGCCCCGCAGACTGCCGCTGTCGCGCCAGCAGGAACATGGCGGTGGTTTTTCCACCTGCCCCTACGAATGCCAGGCGCAGCGGTTGGCTGGGGCGCAGCGCGTCGCTGAGATACAACTCATGCCCCCAGGCGCGCCCGCAGCTGTGGGCGTGACAGGATCGCCTCCAATACTCCGCCGCCGATGGCCAGCGACTTGTCCGAGGCCAGGGTGCAGTACAAAGGATCATCGCGAGGATCCAGGTCGCCGATCTTCATTCCCTGGCGCACGTACAAGCCAGAATGGATCAGCCCGCGCAGCACACCGCCAAAAGGCGCATGCACCACCTGCCCGCCGATTTCCGCCACCGGCTGGCCAGGTTCCAGGTGGTCGCCAATTTCCGCCAGGGCCCGCAGTTCCCCATCCGCCATAGCCCGCAGCACCCGCTCACGGCTGTAGTCCTGCACGCTCTCCGGAACACCGGTGTCCTCCATCGCCGTCCCCTGCCAGATCACCCGGCCCAGCATATGCCCCCGTTGTGTTTCCACCACCGCGTGGCAGGTCTCCCCGGCGCAAAACCCGGGGCCCAGCCCAATCAACAGTTCTGCATCATCCAAAGAGAGAGTAGGCGGGCTCTTGGTCATGCGCGCATCCACCAGGACAGGCAGCCGCTCTTCTTCCGTCAACGCAGCCAGGGCCCGGCACTGCTCAACGTGAGGGTCCACCAACACCGGGATGATCCCCTGCTTCACCAGTGCCAGCGCATGCGCCGCGTCCCCGGCGCGCTGCGCCGGCACACCTTCGACCCTGAAGGCCCCGCGGTACACCGCCTCGCCAAAACTGACAAGCCTGCGCACCATCAGCGGCTGTGCCAGTTCGGTCATCACCGGTTGAAATCCACAACGAGAAAGGCGCAGTGCCACCCCACTGGCCAGGTCCCCAGCACCTAAGATTAAAACTATCATCAATTCATCATCCTGTGTTTCGTAGTCCGGCAGCAATGCCATTAATCGTCAGCACAATCACCTGGCGGAGATCTTCAGCCTCCACTCCATCCGGGTCAGCCAGGCTGCGCAGGCGGCGTAACATCTCAACCTGCACAAAATTCAGAGGGTCGATATAGGGATTGCGCAGAAAGACCGAGCGCTGGATCACCGCTTCACTTTCCATCAATTCCTTGTGCCCCGAGATCTCCAGCAGCGCTTCACGCGTGCGCTCATACTCCCGAGTAATTATGGTAAAAATCTTCCCCGCCAGCATTTGGTCAGGCACCAGGTCCACATACAGGCGGGCAATTTGCATATCCGCCTTGAGCAAGGACATCTCGGTATTGTCAAGCAAGGCCCGGAAGAACGGCCAACCGTCGTACATCTCCTGCATCAAGGACAGCGATCCCGGGAGTAAAGCAAACAGCCCACTTCCCAGCCCATACCATCCCGGCAGGTTGAAGCGGCTTTGCATCCAGGAAAATACCCAGGGGATAGCACGGATTTTTATGACCTGCTCGGAGCCAGCCTGGCGCGCTGCCGGACGAGAACCCAGGTGCAGGCGCTTAATCTCGTCCAGGGGAGTTGCTGCCTTCCAGAATTCAAGGAAGCCGTCGGTGTGATACACCAGCTGGCGGTATATGCCATAGGCATGTTCCGACATCTGCGACAGCGCCACTCTCCAGGCATGCTGCACCGGCTGGCTTCCCGGAAGGGGCCGGGGCGAAGAGGCCAGCAGCACCGCGCTGGCAATCTGCTCCAGGTGGCGGTGGGCGATGGTCGGGTTGGCATAGCGCGCCGCAATAATTTCCCCCTGCTCGGTCAGGCGGAAACGCCCGTTAATTGTACCGGGAGGCTGAGCGCGAATGGCTCGATTTGCCGGGCCACCGCCGCGCGCCACCGTTCCACCGCGTCCATGGAACAGGCTGATGGCCACCCCACAGCGCTCCCCAGCCGCGGCAATGGCCTCCTGCGCCTGGTAAAGTGACCAGTTTGCCGTCAGGTAACCTCCATCCTTGTTGCTGTCCGAGTAGCCAATCATGACCATCTGCTGCCCACCGCAGGTGTCCAGGTGGGTGCGGTAAACATCCAGGTGAAACAGTGATTCAAGGATCTGCGGCGCGGCTCGCAAATCGGGAATAGTCTCAAACAGCGGTACAATCTGCATCCCATCCGCACAGCGTGCCCAGCGTGCCAACAGCAGGACGGTGAGCACATCTGCCGCACTGTGAGTCATGGAAATGATGAATGGACCCCACACCTGCTCACCGTACATCTGGCGGGCCCGGCTCACCAGGCGGAACAGGTCCCAGGTCTCCGCTGCAGCCGCAGTAACACCCGGATGGTCCGAGAAATCCGGCCGGGGCAGGCTCAACCATTCAACCAGGGTTTCCACCGGCAGTTCGCCCTCCCCCGGATCACTTCCCAGTGCGCGCAGCGTTTCACGCAGCGCGGCATTGAGCACCTGGGAATCCTGGCGCAGATCCAGGCGGGCTGCGTGCAGGCCGAAAATCTTAAATTGGTTGAGGATATCCTGGAACAGTCCTCGCCCCAGGCGCTGCGGCACGGCCTGCCTGATCGCTTCCAGGGGAAGGGTAAATTGGTCCGCCTTGATACCAGGTGCCCCAGCCTGGTCTGAAAGCAACCGGGCAACCACGTCTTCCTGCGAGGCGCGCCCCAGGTCGTCGGCTAACAAAGCCAAAGCCAGGCGGTAGAGTTCTCGGGAGTAACGATCCTCCAGGAAAGCCACGTGAGCCGGGAAAGGACGGCGCTGGTCCAGCCAGGCAGTAAATTCTTGGGACGGCGGCATGCGCCGCGAGTTCAAGCTGGCACGGCGTGCCAGGTCCTGCAGAGCGGCGCGGCTCTTCTCCACTGCCAGCCCACGGTGCAGGCGCAGTGTCTCCGCAGTCACTCGGGTGGTGACAAAAGGATTACCATCGCGGTCGCCGCCGATCCAGGAGGCCAGCCGCAGCCAGGCCTGCCGGGCCTGCAGCCCCGGGTAATGCTGTTCCAGCGCTGTGTCCAGGTCCGTATAAATGCGCACCAGCACCTGCCAGAACACCTCATCAATAAAATACAATCCCGTGCGCACCTCATCCGTAACCGTTGGCCGGGTAGTTCGCGCTCGCTCCGTCAGCCAGAAGGAGCTGACCTCCACCAGCAGCGCCTGACGGCAGTCCTCAACCTCCTGGGGGAGCAGGTCATGCTGGCTCAGGGAGCGTAAGACCTCTGCAATGCGCTGCAGCTTGGACAAAATAGTGCGCCGGCGGGCTTCCGTAGGATGGGCTGTCAGTACCAGCTCAATCGCCAGGCTGTCCAGCAGTGCCGCCATTTCATACGCTGTGACCCCGCTCTCCTTCAGGATAGCCACCGCCTCGCTGATCGAATCATGGATCGGAGCTGGATACTGGGCGCGCTGCTGCTGGCGGATCACATTGACCCGATAATTCTCCTCCGCCAGGTTGACCAGATCAAAATACAGGCTGAAGGCAGCCGCAATCACCCGCGCCTGGTCTGCGTCCAGCATGGAGACCTGCTCCAACAGATCGCTTCCGGCTTCAGGATCCCCGGCTCGCCGCCGCTTGGCTGCCAGACGGATACTCTCTTCCAAATCATAGGCGGCACGCGATTCCTGCTCTGACAGCACCTGTCCCAGGATATCGCCTACCAGGTGGATCGTGGTCGATAGTTCCATAGACTATGAAACAGCATCCTCCGCGGAGGCGCTGTCCGAAATGCCAAAACGCTGCAGCAGCTCCTGGAAATGAGGCCGCATTGGAAATAGCTT
Source organism: uncultured Chloroflexota bacterium (assembly GCA_903871905.1). Lineage (GTDB taxonomy): Bacteria > Chloroflexota > Anaerolineae > Anaerolineales > UBA4823 > CAIQIV01. The sequence continues at coordinate 16,112 of CAIQIV010000572.1, forward strand.
CCTTGTCTTGTCCGGCTCGGCGTTCGCCGCGTTCCAGGCCAGTTCGGCTACCGTATAAGCGGAGCGCGGTGTACCTACCCGGCGCGCTGCAGCGGAGCGCTCTTTCAGCAGTTTTTGACCATCATCCAGCCAGTGATACAGGCCTTTCAAGGCATCCACCGCGCTGGCAGTCCGCTCACCTGCGCCATTGCTCACCACGTAGTCGGCATTACCTTCCTCCTGTCCGGGGGTCACATCGATCAGCATCAGCGGCAGGCCGCAGGCCAGAGCTTCGGTGACCGTCAGCCCACCCGCCTTGCACACAATACAATCCGCGGCATGCATCATATCCGGCATATTCTTGACAAAGTTGTACAAGTGCGTCACCCCATGCCGCTCCTCATGCTGCAGCCGCTCATAGAGCTCATCGTCTCCCCCGGTCACGATAACCTTCTGCATGGACAGCCCACTGTGGTTCAGGATATCAATCACCCCCTCCAGGTTCTTGACCCTTTTACTGCCAACAATCAATACTGTGGGCATTTCCGGGTGCCATCCCAGGGCATTGCGGATTTCGACAGGAGAGCGAGTTTCCCGGATAAACTTGGGGTGGATCGGAATGCCGGTAATGGCGATCTTCGCTGCTGGCAAACCAGCTTCCAGCGCCAGATGCTGCACCGGTTGGGTAGGCACCAGGCACAGGTCTGTACCGCTGTTAAACCACAAGCGATGGACCGTCGCCAGGTCGGTCACCACAGTCAGCCAGGGGATGGACCAACCCCGCACCTGTTGAACGGCCTGGATAGCAGGCAGGTAGAGAGGGTAAGTGCTAACAATGGCGTTCGGCCGGTACCGCTTGATCAAATCCTTGATCACCTGGTAGAGCATCACGGTGAACGCGCTCTCGAGAATGGTGGTTGGGATTGGTGCATCGGTCAGCTTGTAAGGCAGCTTATATAAATCTGGCATTTCTCTCACAATGCGGTCATAATCAGTCTGCGCATCGCGCAGCAGTGCCGGGGCGCGCCGGTCATCCAGAGCGTTTACCACCTCCACATGGCATTCGGACGAATAGACCTCATCCAGGGCCTCTGCAACAGCTGTCGCTGCACTGCGGTGTCCAAAGCCCGCATCGGCAGTTAATACCAGGATCTTTTTTGTCTTTTCCTTATCCATACCTTCCACTCCATTCTGGACAGACCGGTTTTCATTTCCAGGGGCAATCGTGCCAATTATACCTTTTTCTATCTGCGGTCTGAGCTCGCAATATGGTATAAATCGTCTCATGGTTGAAGGCGTAACCTACTATCCTCCGCGGCGTGCAGGTCTGGTTGCCAACCTGACCGTACTGGTTATCCTTGGGCTGTTTGGTGCAGCCGGTCTCTGGCGTGCGGCGCATGCCAGCATCGGCCCGTCCTTCTTGCTATACCTGCTGCCTACCCTGCTGGCCGTGGTGGTCATCCCGCTGCTGACCTACCGCATCTATGCCCTCTGGGTTGCCAGCTATCACCTGGAACGGGATGGCATCCGGTTACGCTGGGGTCTGCGCTATGAGGATATCCCCATGGACCAGGTGCAGTGGGTGCTCCCACTGAGTGATGTCGGGCTGATGCTGCCCTGGCTGCGCTGGCCAGGAGCCATCCTGGGGAACATCCGCCATCCCTACCTGGGCAGGGTCGAATTCCAGGCGGCCAGCGCCGGAGAATTGATCATCATTGCCCTGGCGCAGCAGGCATTTGCCATTTCCCCAGCTGACCCGGCGGCTTTTCTCAAGACTTACCAGAGATACACCGAGCTTGGTTCGCTTACCCCAATCCCGTCGCGATCCGTATATCCCTCTCTGGCAATTAACCGGGTGTGGGCCGACCGGCCAGCACGCTTGCTGCTGTTGGCTGATCTGCTGGTGAGCATGATACTGCTGGCCTGGATCAGCCTGGCTGTCCCCGGTCTGGCCTCGGCAAGCCAGGGAAGCCAGCCGGTCCAGCCGCTGCGCTTGCTGCTGCTGCCGGTGCTGAACTCCTTTATTTTTCTTGCCGACTTTCTGATCGGCCTGTTTCTCTTTCGCAAGAACGATGCGCCTCTACCTGCTCTCCCCTCCGGACAAACGCTGGCTTACCTGGTATGGAGCGGCGGCGTTTTCACCGCACTGCTTTTTTTGATCAGCGCCTACTCGCTTTTATACCCGATATAAAACTTCATCACTCAGGGATCATCTATGCTTATCTTCAGGTTACTTTCCGGTTTTCTTTTTGGCGGTCTCATCGGTTTACTGGCGTGGCGGGCGCATGCCTTGAGCAAGAGCGGTGCGATCGCTGCCACCTTCACCGGTGGGCTGATTTTTGGCCTGGGCGGAATGCCCTGGGCGGTGCTGTTGATGGCATTTTTTATCTCATCCAGCGCCCTTTCCAAAGCTTTTGCCAGGCGCAAAGCCAGCCTCGGGGAGAAATTTGCCAAGGGCAGTGTGCGTGACTGGGGACAGGTGCTGGCCAACGGCGGGCTGGGCGCGCTGCTGGCGGTGGGCCTGTGGATCTTCCCCGGCGCCGCCTGGCCGTGGCTGGCCTATGCCGGGGCCATGGCCGCGGTCAACGCCGACACCTGGGCCACAGAGTTGGGTGTGCTCAATCCCCATCCACCGCGCATGATCACATCCTTCCAGAGGGTTGAGCGTGGCACGTCCGGGGCGGTCAGCCTGGGAGGCACCATCTCTGCCGCAGGCGGAGCGCTTTTTATTGCTCTCTGCGCGCTCCCCTTCACCCCACTCGGCCAGGCGCCTGCCCTGTTGGTGTGTGTCACACTGGGGGGGCTCTTCGGCTCAGCAGTTGACTCGCTCCTTGGCGCAACGCTGCAGGCAATCTATTTCTGCCCGGCCTGCCAGAAAGAAACCGAACGCCACCCCTTCCACCTATGCGGCACCCACACCAGCCGGGTACGTGGCCTGAGCTGGATGGACAATGATGTGGTCAATTTTATCTGCTCGCTGTCAGGAGCACTGGCAGCCCTGGCTATCTGGCTGTGGCTGCTTACTTGAACCCCTCCGTTTCCAGCAGCAGGGGGAGTTCATCCATGGAGCGAATGCTCAAACAGCCCGGTTCATCAAAAATACCCTGCGGATCATACAAAATTCCCCGCAATCCAGCCCGCTGAGCGCCGATGATGTCCGCGTAATAATTATCCCCCACGTAGATCGTCTCATCCTGGCTGGCGGCCATGCGTCTCAGAGCATGGAAGAAAATCCCAGATTCGGGTTTCCAGGAATCCACCTCACCCGCAACCAGGACCAGATGAAAAAAATCTCGCAGTCCCAGGGTAGCCAGGTACTCATCGCAAGGAACTTCCCGGTTCGATAACACTCCCAGGCGAAAACCTGAGCGGCGCAGCCGGTGGAGCATCTCTGGGACGCCTGCCACCAGCTCATCTACCGCCTGATAATCCTGGCGCATGTGCCGCTGCATCTCACTTGCCAGCTCAGCCGCCCGGGATGGCACACATCCCAGGGCCAGGAGCAAGCGAAAAGCATAATTCTCCCAGAACGGCTCGCCGTACTCGCCAAAGATCTCTACGTCTTCCAGGAGTTGAGCAGAGGAGGCCCAATAGGAATGTACCCAACGGGCAGCACGCCGCCGGTGATGCGGACAGGTATTCACGCCAAATGAACCAGCATGGTCGAAGAAAAAATCATTCGGCGCAGGCTGCGAATGGCGCAAGGTTCCATCCAAATCAAACAGGATAACCTGGATGCTTCTGTCCCGCAGGCTATCCCCCAATCTGGTTCATGACCCGGTCGGTAGCGATCAGCCCATCTGCCAGGCGGTTCCCCCAGGGCTTATGCCAGATACCATCCAGGATCAGCTGGCGCAGGTCACCCAGGTTAGCCCCCTGGCGCAGCGGTGTCAGCAGATCCACTTCCCCATCCCGCAGCAGGCACAGGCGCAGCTTGCCATCAGCGGTCAGGCGGGCGCGGGTGCACGAGTGACAGAACGGCTCCGTTACAGTTGAAATAAATCCCAGGTCCCCCAGGGCCCCCGGCAGGCGGTACAGGCGCGCTTCGCCATCCAGCTCCCCGCCATTGACCGGTTCAATCTCTCCAGTCCCGGCAATAATCATCTGGCGGATCTCCTCAGCAGTGACCAACTGGTTCAACTGCAAATCCGTCGCCCCGGCAAAGGGCATCATCTCAATAAACCGCACCTGCCAGGGCTTGTCAAGAGTCAGCCGGGCAATCTCGACCACATCCCCATCATTGTATCCCCGTACCACCACCATGTTTAACTTGATGGGCAGCAGGCCCGCCTCTTCTGCCGCCTGGATGCCCTCCCACACCTGCTCCAGTGATCCGCGGCGGGTCAGCAAATGGAATCGCCCAGGGTGCAGCGTGTCCAGGCTGATATTGACCCTCTGCAGTCCGGCCTCAGCCAACGGTCGTGCCAGTCGAGGCAGGAGCGCCCCGTTGGTAGTCATCGTCAGGGAGCGCACCCCAGGCACAATGGCAATCTCCCGAACCAGGTTGACAATATTCATTCTCACGGTCGGCTCGCCACCTGTCAGGCGGAATTTATCAAAACCCAGCCGGGTAAACAGGTGCACCAGGGTCAGCACTTCATCATCTTGCATCATCTCCGCATTCGGTCGAAAAGTAATATTTTCCGGCATGCAGTAAACGCAGCGGAAGTTACAATGATCGGTCAGGCTGATGCGTAGATAATGGATATTTCTTCCAAATTGGTCGTAAGCCATAAGATTACCTGTAAAATCTTTCTTGCCCACAGACCACGTGGGCTGTTATTATATCGCATCTAGGTAATGCGCACCACTTTTCCTCCGATCATACGCGGTAGATCCTGCGGGTGAAGACGAAATACTGCGTGTGGAGTACCTGCTGCAGCCCAAATCTCGTCATATTGGAACAGGTCCTGGTCAATAAATGTCGTCAACTGCTCTGCATGGCCCAGCGGGGGAACCCCACCGATTACAAATCCAGTGCGCTGGCGCACAAAATCAGCATCCGCCTTTCCCAGCGGCTCGCCTAAAAACGTCTCAAAAACATGCTCATTCACCCGGTTGGTCCCACTGGCAATGACCAACACCGGCTGGCTGCTGCGTCGGGTTTTGAACACCAGGGATTTTACAATCTGCCCCACTTCACAGCCCACTGCCTGTGCAGCTTCCACCGCGGTACGCGTCGACCCAGGCAATTCAACAACTTCCAGCGTAAAACCCAGGCTTGCAAGAGCATCCTGGACCTTCTGAGCGCTGGGACTTAATTTTTCAGCCATACCACTTATTCTCCTACATCCACTTCTTATGACGAACATACAGGAACATTACAATAGGCAAAATGATCATCGTCACCAGCATGGTAATAAACATATATTTGCCAGTCCATTGGGTCGAATCCAGTACTGGGGAGAAGAAATTCATCCCATAAAAGCCGGCGACAAAAGAGATCGGCATGAAGAGCGTGGTGATACCGGTCAACGTTTTCATGATGTCATTCATGCGGTTGTTTACCACTGACAGGTAAGTATCCAACGTCCCGCTGACCAGATCACGCAGACTCTCGGCGATATCGTAAAGCCGCACCAGGTGATCGTATACATCGCGGAAGTAGACCCTGTCGTGGCTGTCAATAACATGATAGTCGTCACGTGCCAGCTTGTTCAACGCCTCGCGCTGCGGGCCAATGATACGCCTCAGGTGGAGCACAGCACGCTTCAGGCGGAAGATATCCTCCACCATATCCTCCCGCGGATGGTTAAATACTTCGTCTTCAATCAAGTCAATAGCATTATCCAGGGATTCAACTACCGGCATATAGCTGGAGACAATCTCATCCATCAGGCGGTACACCAAGTGATCGCTCCCATTTCTCAACATGCGGACGTCCCTGGGCAAAACGTCAGCCACCCTATCCAACGCATCGATCGGTTTATCATGATGGGTGACCACAAAATTTGTGCCCAGGAAAATGTCCAATTCCTGAGTTTCAATCTCCTCATCCGCCTGGCTGTTATAAGATATGGCATGGATCACAATGTAAAGGTATGTTTCCCAGTCATCTACCTTCGGGACATGGGATTCTTGCAGTGCATCGTCGATCGCCAGCGGATGAAACTTGAAAACATCTCGAAAAATCGGCTCATCATCCTGCGGAGGGGTTCCCTGGAAATCCACCCACAGCATCCCATCCATATCCTGCAGTGCAGGAGCATATTCGCTCACATCCAGGTCGGTCTTCACCTGCGAATCCTTACTGAGATAAAACGATCGGATCATATATGCCTCTCGCTCAAATACTTCATCTTTCCAGGGGTAGTGTACCCTACATTCCCCAACCATGACAGGAGATTACTAGAAGCATGTTCACCCGGAAAGAGATCAGCCATAACGCCCGAGGATATCAGTCACCGCCCCCAGGTATCCGGTTCCAAACAGGTTGAGGTGATTGAGCAGGTGGTACAGGTTGTACAGGCTGTACCGCTCCCGGAAATCTGGGGCAAGTGGATTAACTTCCTGATAGGCACGGTAAAATGCATCAGGGAAAGAGCCAAAAAGGGTGGTCATCGCCAGCTCGGCTTCAGCCCAGCCGTAGTGCGCCGCCGGGTCAATCAACGCCGGCTGTCCAAGCTCATCCGTAATCGCATTCCCACTCCACAGGTCGCCGTGGATTAGCGCCGCCGGTTGGATGGGAATCAGCCGAGGCAGCCTGTCCGCCACAGCATCCACCCGCTCCAGGTCGGCCTTGCAAAGCAGGCCCTGGCGGTGTGCCAGCCTGGCCTGGAAGCGCAGGCGGTGTTCGGCAAAGAATTCAAAACCATCTTGCGTCCAGGGATTGGGCTGCGGCGTACTGCCAATATGGTTATCGTCCGGGAAGCCAAACTGCGGGCTGGTGGTCTTGTGCAAAACAGCCAGCCGCTGCCCAAATACGGTCCAATAATCAGGCCGGCGCGGGGCTGGTGACAGATCTTCCATCAGCAAGAAATCCTGGCCAACCTGGAATGGCCGCGGCAGGCGCGGGCCTCCCGGGACACGCAGCGCATCAAGCCCCTGCGCCTCGCGTACAAACAGGTCGCGCGGGGCCTGGGGGTTCGTTTTCAGAAAGAAAGTTTGCCCAGTAGAGGTTTGCAGGCGGGACCCGCTGCTGATACAGCCGCTGCCCGCATAAGAAGAAACGGTCACCTCACCGTAACCCTGCTCCTCCAGCCAAAGTGCAGCTGCCAGGGGGATCATAGCTGAGCCTGCCCCTCCAAAGATTGCAGCAAACCACGCAGCGAGCGCTCAATGATCTGGTATGTCTGCTCAAAACCCTGCAGCCCCTCGTAATAAGGGTCAGGCACCGAGGCATGCACGCCGCCCTGCGGATCATATTCGCGCAGCAGGTGGATCTTAGATTTCTGCTCGGGCGAGTTTGCCATGGCATACAGCGCCTGGCGGTTCGAGGTATCCATGGGGATGATCAAGTCAAAGAGGCGCAGGTCACGTTGGTTCACCTGGCGTGCACGCCCTTCATAAATAAGCCCATGCGCTTCAGCCACCTTTCGCATGCGATAATCCGGCAACTCCCCCACATGCCAATCATCGATACCGCCGGAATCGACCTCAAATTCGTCCCCTCGGCCTGCCTGGGCAGCCAGCCTGGAAAACAGGTGCTCAGCCAGAGGGCTGCGGATGACATTGCCCATGCAAACGAACAGGATCTTTTTTTTGGACATCCAAACTGCTCCTTAAATAAGCCAGTTTCAGAAAAAGAATTTTACCTGATCTTCTCCAAATTTGCCACACTTCCAGCCGCCAACAGGGCTTTCAACAGGATCGGTTATGCGCTGATTGTATTTTGCCAGGCTACCTTGTGAATGCTGTGGGTTAAAATAGATTCAGCGGCTCCAATACTGCTTTCTGGCTGCAGTGTACTGGAGGCAACCGTAATCGTTCTTCAGGAGGTGCGAAGATGTTAAAGTACCAGGATGATCAGCCCTGGCATGGTGAATTCTTGGAAAATGTGCTGTCCTGGCTTTTGGAAGAAGATGGACTCAATCCCGGTGTGCGCTTTTTCACCCTGGTAGAACTACTGGAAAAACCTGTTACGGATTGGGAAGTCGCTGCTGCCAGGCAGGCGGTGATGGAGAAAGGGTCCGTGCCCCAAATCCTGGCTGCACAGAATCCGCAGGGTTATTGGGTAGCTCCGGGGGCCGGGTATTCCGGCAAGTATCGCAGCACAGTGTGGTCTATGATCTTCCTGGCCCAGCTTGGCGCGGATGGCAGCCACCCGCAGGTAAGGGCAGGTGGGGAATATCTATTGGAGAACAGTCGCTGTTCCACCGGTGGGTTCAGCGTGGATGGGAGACCTTCGTCGCGGGTCCATTGCCTGGATGGCAACCTGTGTGCGGCGCTGCTGGACCTGGGCTGGTGGGGGGACGATCGCCTGGCGTCGGCGCTGGACTGGCTGGCGCGCAGCATCACCGGGGAAGGGATCGCACCGGCTGAAGATAAAACAACTGCGGCGCGCTATTACCGCAGCGGGAACAGTGCGCCTGGATTTGCCTGCTCGGCCAATAATCACAAGCCCTGCGCCTGGGGGGCGGTGAAGGCGATGCTGGCGTTGGGCAAGGTGCCGCCAGAGGCGCGTACCCCGGGTATGTTGGCTGCAATCCAGCAGGGGGCCGATTTTTTGCTGGGCCGCGACCCGGCGCTATCGGACTACCCCACGCCGGAAGATACCCGGCCCAGCCGCAGCTGGTTCCAGTTTGGCTTTCCCGTGTTCTATGTCACGGATGTGCTGCAAAACCTGGAGGCGCTGGCATCCCTGGGTTATGGGCTTGACCCACGCCTGGAGGCTGCCCTGCAGCTGCTGCTCAGTAAGCGGGATGAGCAAGGGCGGTGGAAGATGGAATACAGCTATCATGGCAAAACCTGGGCAGACGTTGAGCAAAAAGGTCAGCCGAGCAAATGGGTGACGCTGCGCGCTCTGAGGGTGCTGAAACAGGCGGGCAGATTGAGGTAAACAAAACAGGCTTTAATTGTTTTTTAATCTATTCTGAATAGGATGCAAATATCCGGGTGCTTTAATGAGCTTATCAGGATGATCAGGAATCAGTATGCGAATCTCGCTGCGTAAGTCTCTTGCCTCCCACCCGGTGCGCGCCGAAGCGTTCAGCGTATCTGTCGAAAAATATCTGGTCCCGGCGCTGCTGGTCGCCGTGGCTGCCCTGGCGGGGCTTTTGCGCTTTGCCCGCCTGAGCGCCCTGGGTTTTGCCAACCATTATTACACTGCCGCCGTTGCCAGCATGCTCACATCATGGCATAACTTCTTTTTCGTGGCGGCGGAGCCAGGCGGCCTGGTCAGCGTGGATAAGCCGCCCCTGGGTTTGTGGCTGCAGGCGAGCTCGGCCTATTTCCTGGGGGTGAACGGTTTTGCGGTGCTGCTGCCGCAGCTCCTGGCAGGCATGGCTTCGGTAATTGTGCTCTACTACCTGGTGCGCCGCTGGTTTGACGCGGCTGCCGGGCTGCTGGCCGCCCTGGTCCTGGCGATCACGCCCATTGTGGTGGCAACAGACCGGAACAATACGATGGACAGCACGCTGATCCTGGTTTTACTACTGGCAGCCTGGGCATTTATCAAATCTGTGGAGGGCGGCGGGCTGCGCTGGCTGCTGCTGGGCGCCTTCCTGGTCGGGTTGGGGTTCAACATTAAGATGCTGCAGGCTTACCTGCCACTGCCAGCCTTATTTGGCCTGTACCTGTTGGGAGGGCAGGAGCGCCTGTGGAGCAAGGTCGGGAACCTGGCACTGGCAGGACTGCTGCTGGTGGTGGTTTCGTTCTCCTGGTCGGTGGTTGTGGACCTGACCCCGGCAGACCAACGCCCTTACGTGGGCAGCAGCGGTAACAACTCTGAGATGAATCTAATCATCGGGTATAACGGCATCAACCGACTGCTGGGCATGTTTGGCCGCGGTGGTCCGGGTGGACCGCCGCAGGGCGGCCCGCCGCGCTGGGATACGAATGAACGCCGGGCTTTTAATAGGGTTACGGGTGGTGATGACACCCAAAATCAACCTGGCATGCCTGATGCTGGTGGGCCTGGTATGCCGCCTGTCCCCCCTGGAACCGGATCTGGCTGGAACGGGGGAACAAACCCTGGCGGCCCCCCGCCGATGGATGGCTATGGGATGGGGGAGGCGCGGAATTTTCCTCCTGGGCCAGGTCCTGGCCCGGGCAGCAGAGTAGGACCTGGCATGATGGGGCAGATGGGGCCTCTGCGCTTGTTCTTGCCTCCGCTGAACAAAGAAGTGAGCTGGCTGCTGCCCTTCGGTCTGGCAAGCGTGCTGCTGTTGATGTTCAGCGCTCGCCTGAGCTGGCCATTGAAACAGCCACACCAGGCGCTGGTGCTATGGGGCGGCTGGCTGATCACGGGCGGGATATTTTTCAGCGTTGCCAATTTCTTCCACGAGTATTACCTGTCCATGCTGGCGCCGCCGCTGGCAGCGTTGGTCGCTATTGGTGCGGTGTTGCTCTGGCGACTTCGGGAGCGCCGTCCATGGCTGGGTATCTTGGTACTTCTGGCCGTGGCTGGGGGAACCCTGGCATTTCAATGGTATACGGCGCAGTCCTTTATCGGCGGTGTTCCATGGCTGGCCCTGGCCCTGGCGGTATTTGGACTTGGAGCGCTGCTGCTGATCTATTCTATCCTGCGCACTGCGGAAGGTCTTGCTCGGGTGGGTTATACCTGCGTGCTGGCTGCTTTGCTGTTGACGCCAGCCATCTGGTCTGGGTTGACGACTTACAACTCCAGCGCCAACCAATCCCTGCCAAGCGCCTATGACGGGCGTGACTCAGGGCCTGCTAACCGCGGCGGGCTGCAGATCAACCAGAAATTACTGAATTATCTGCAGGAAAATACGCAGGATGTGAAGTACCTGATGGCAGTTCCCAGTTCGATGCAGGGCGCGGACTATGTGATTGCCACCAATCGCCCGGTGCTGTACATGGGTGGTTTCAATGGGCAGGATCCGGTTGTCGCCTCGGATGACCTGGAACTCATGGTCAGCCAGAAGGAACTGCGTTTTATTTACTTTGATGCACGGGGCGGCGGCGGCTCGGGGCCGGGCAGCCAGGCCGGGGTATCATCCTGGGTCAGCGCCAATTGCACGGCCGTTCCTGGTTTCAGCACCGCCACGCGCAACATGGGCGCGCCGGATGGCACGCAGATCAGGCAGGACCCGGTGCCTGACAGGTACCAGCCTGGCTTCCAGGGTCCAGGGGGGATGCAGCAGATCACGCTGTATGATTGCGCCCAATGAGAAAGGGTGGGCAGGCGGAGGAACAGATTCTGCCTATGCTGAACAGCAAGTGGATGGGGTATACTATCCGGCAATTGTAAAATTTCCCATCTTCAAGCTTACCAGGAGGCAGCCGTGAAACCTCAGCCTTTTGAAGTGCTCAGTCCGGATGAAGTGGAGCGCATCCATACCGCTTCCATGCAGGTGCTTGCCGAGGTCGGTGTCCGGGTAGATTATGCCCGGGCGAGGCGGATTTTCCAGGAGGCAGGCGCCGAGGTGGATGAGGCGAGCGGGACTGTGCGTTTATCGGAGGACCTGGTCCAACATGCGGTGAGCCAGGCGCCCCACCGTTTCAGCCTGTATGGCATTGACCCGGCCTTCTCACTGGATATAGGGGGGGAGACCATCAACTTTGCCGGCCTGGGCACACCCACCCACATTCTCGACATGGAAACAGGCAGCCGCCGCCCGACCACCCTGGATGATACCCTCCGCCATATCCAGCTCATCGATGGCTGCAGCTACATCCACAACTCGCAGATGGATGTGTGGCCCAATGATATCCCCATGACCACCATCCACAGCGAGTCGATCTGGGCCTGGGCGCACCACAGCCGCAAGCCTTTTGGCATGGGCTGCTATGGTTTCCTGCCTACGCTGGATATGATGCGCATGATGGCCATTGCCGTAGGGGGAAAGGAAGAACTGCGCCGCCGGCCGCGCTTTTTCTCCATCTGCTCCACGGTTTCCCCGCTGCAGATGACCCAGACACAGTTGGAGGGGCTGTTGATCTGCGCTGATTACGGCCAGCCGTTGGCGATGTCACCGGAGGCGATTGCTGGAGCCACTGCGCCGGTGACCCTGGCGGGGCTGCTGGTTCAGGAAAATGCTAACATCCTGGCGCATATCACCCTGGCGCAGATCTTTCGCCCGGGTACGCCGGTGCTGTACGGCACGGTGTCAACAGTAGCCAACATGCGCCTGGGCACGGTGGCGCTGGGCGCGGTAGAGACCGGGATCATCACTGCTGCCTCGGCGCAGCTGGCGCGCCGCTATGGACTGCCCTGCCGCAGCGTGGGAGGGACAAC
>CAIQIV010000573.1 GCA_903871905.1 uncultured Chloroflexota bacterium
CATGATCCATGAAATTATCCCTTACCGCGATCAGTTGAAGCCTTTTCGCATTATCAACGTATCCAGCCTGGCCGCCTTTTACCCGATGCCGGTTAAGGCCACCTACGCCGCCACAAAACGCTTCTTGTTGGACTTCTCGCTTGCCCTCCGTGAAGAGGTACGCAGTTCAGGCATCACCGTGACAACTTTGTGCCCGGCGGGGATGCCAACCAACCTGGAGTGCAGGAAAGCGATCGAGGCGCAGGGTTGGGCAGGTCAGGTTACGACCCTGGATGTCGGGCGTGTGGCAAACCAGACGATCAACGCCGCGCTGGCAGGAAAAGCTGTTGTCATACCGGGGTGGATCAACCAAGCCCTGCTGGTCTTGAGCTCCCTGATCCCTCCTTCTATGGTGGCAGCCCTGATCAGGAGCCGGTGGGCTGCAGCCCACCGCAGGAGGAATCTGCAGGAGGGTTATCTGCAAACCGTATAGAATCCATATTGTGGCAGCCAAAGCAGCCTTTCTCGACACAGGTGAAAAATGGGTCTCAGGTGAAGGCATAGTTTCGCCTGAGACCGTCTTTTTTGGTTATCCCTTTTTATTGATTCCCAGGATGCTGAGGAAAAAGCTGGAGAACATGATCTGTGCACCGCACACGATCAATGTGATGCTTGGAATGGTGATCCGCATCGAGATTTGGGGGTTTAGTCCGCCCCACTTATAGTATTTCCAGTACAACACCGCCGACAACAATCCCAAAAAGCCTGCCAGGATGATGAACACCCCCAGCATAAGACCTCGTTCCAGCCGGATGCTGCTTAAAAAACTGGCTAATCGAGTGCTTTTTGGAAGCAGTCCCTCATTGTAAGCAAACACCTTGGAAAAGAGGCCAAAATATAGCGTCTGCAGCCCCAGTAAAATCATCAATGATGCGACCATCATCGAATCGATATCGAAATTCAGGCCGCCGATGTTAAGGGGACGCGGGATCAAAGATAGCAGCAAGATAACCCCGATGATCGTTATGGCGATCCCAGGGTAAAGAAAAAGCCAGTCCGGGGAATATAAAAGCAGGAAGCGCAGGTGGCGCCAGCCGTCGCTCCAGGTATTGAGGTGAGGTGGCCTGTCCCGCCCATCCGGGTATAAGATCACGGGGACTTCCGTGATCTTTTGCCGGGCCAGGCTTGCTTTGACGACCATTTCACTGGCAAACTCCATTCCCAGTGTTTTTAGACTCAATGCCAGTATTGATTCTTTATTGAAACCCCGCAATCCGCAGTGGAAATCCCGCACATGGGTATTGAAGAATACCCTTCCTAAAAAGCTTAAAACGGGGTTTCCGATGTACCGGTGCAGCGGCGGCATAGCCCCCGGCATGATCCCTCCTTTGAAGCGGTTCCCCATAACCAGGTCTGCTCCGCTGCGTAGTTCATCAACAAAAGGCTGTAACTCCGAGAAATCATAGCTGTCGTCCGAATCGCCCATGATGATGTACTTGCCGTTGGCTGCCAAGATCCCGCCCATTAATGCCGCACCGTAGCCTTTAGTTGGGACATCGACGACCCTCGCCCCCATCGACTGGGCCCTCCTGGCCGCCTATTTCGTCGTCTCCTTCGGGATCGGCCTCGTCTTCGCCCGCCGGGCCG
>CAIQIV010000574.1 GCA_903871905.1 uncultured Chloroflexota bacterium
CAGCAGCTCCCCGTTGGGGTCGAAGACCGTGGAGCCGCCCCAGAAGTGCAGGCCATCCTCGTACCCTACCCGGTTGGCATGCGCCACGAAACAGGTGAACAGGCTGGCGTAGGCGCGGTTGATATGCTCCACCCAGCGGGCCGACTCGAGCAGCGGCTCGTTGCGCAGGCCGCGGCCCGGCGAGGCGGAGGCAAAAAGCAGCACATCCGCCCCATCCAGCCAGAGCAGGTAGGGCGGCGAGGCGTGCCAGAAATCCTCGCAGATCAGCATGCCAAAGCGGCCAAAACGCGTGTCAAAGGCGCCGATCGTGTCCCCCCAGGCAAAGAAACGGCCCTCATCGAACAGGCCGTAGGTGGGCAGGTACACCTTGTGGTGCACGTGCAGCACCTGTCCCTGGGACAGGTAAGCGGCGGCGATGTAAAAGCGGCTGCGCCGGTCTTCATCGACAAAACCGACCATCATGTCAATTTCGCGGCTGGCTTCCAGAAGCTGGCTGAAGACAGGGTCGTCAGCGGTGGGGCGGATGGCCACCGTGGGGGCCAGGTCCTGCAGCCCATAACCGGTGAGGGACAGCTCGGGGAAAATAACCAGGTCGGCGCCCTCCTGGCGCGCCTGCCGGGCCAGGTCCAGGTGCCGGTGCAGGTTGGCCTGCACATCTCCCAGGCGAGTATTGAGCTGGGCCAGGGCAATGGTGATCTTCATGACAATGGCGTTCTCCTGGGCAATGATACCATGGATTGCAGTATAATCAAATTGATGGAAGTTCTGCTCAATCCGAATGTCTCTTATTTCTTACTGATGCTGGGGATCTCCCTGGCGATCCTGGCGGTGCTGATGCCGGGCACCGGGCTGCTGGAGATCGGGGCGCTGTTCGCCCTGGCGCTGGCCGGGTACGGCATCTTCAACCTGGCGGTCAACCTGTGGGCGCTGGGGCTGCTGCTGCTGGGGGTCGTGCCCTTCATCCTGGCGCTGCGGCGCCCGAGGAGCTGGTACTTCCTGCTGCTGACCCTGGCGCTGCAGATCACCGGCTCGGTCTTCCTCTTTCGCAGCGAGGGAAGAAGCGAGGCGGTCAACCCGGCGCTGGCGGTGATCGTCTCGACAGCCGACGCGCTGTTTTTCTATTTCATTGCCCGCAAGGCGCTGCAGCTGCGCAAAGCGCCGAAGCGCCACGACCCGGACGCCCTGCTGGGGCAGAGCGGGGTGACCCGCACCGAGGTGCACGAGAGCGGCACGGTGCTGATCGGGGCAGAGCTGTGGAGCGCCCGCAGCCGGCAGCCCATCCCGCCAGAGACGCCGGTGCGCGTGGTGCAGCGCGAAGGATTGGTCCTGGAGGTTGAAGCCCAACCCCAGGATACCCCCACCCCAGGGCAGCAGGGATAGGGCGGGGGGACGTTTCAGAAAACGGGAAGGAGAAAACACATGGGAACAACGACTTCGGCATTCCTGGTACTGTGCCTGATTGGCTTTTTCTTTCTGATCGGCTTTGCCTTTCTCAGCAGCGCCATCAAGGTGGTGCCCGAATACCAGCGGCTGGTGGTCTTCCGCCTGGGGCGCTGCGTCGGGACGCGCGGCCCGGGGATCGTGATCCTGATCCCGGTGATTGACCAGGGAGTGCGGGTGGACCTGCGCGAACAGGTGCGCGAGATCCCGCACCAGACCTCGATCACCAAGGACAACGCCCCGATCTCGATCGACTTCCTGTGGTACTACAAGGTGCTGGACGCCACGGAGAGCGTGCTGCAGGTGGGCAACTTCGAGGCGGCGGCGCAGGGCATGGCCACCACCACCCTGCGGGCGGTGATCGGCAGCATCCCGCTGGATGATGTGCTCTCTGAGCGCGAGCACATCAACAACACGCTGCGCGCCCGGCTGGACGAGGTCACCGAGCGCTGGGGGGTGAAGGTGACCAACGTGGAGATCCGCGAGATCCTGCCCCCGCGCGAGGTGCAGGACGCCATGAACCGCCAGATGTCCGCCGAGCGCATCCGCCGGGCGGTGGTAACCGAGTCCAACGGCACGCGCGAGGCGGCGATCAACGTGGCCGAGGGCGAGAAGCAGTCAGCCATCCTGCGCGCCCAGGGCGACCGCGAATCGAATATCCAGCGCGCCGAGGGCGACCGCCAGGCGCAGCTGCTGCGCGCTCAGGGCTTTGCCTCGGCGTTGGAGGAAATCTTCACCGCAACCCAGAAGATCGACTCCAAGACCATGACCCTGCAGTATTTCGAGGTCTTGAAGAGCCTGGGCGCCAGTCCTTCGACCAAGTACATCTTCCCGATGGAGCTGACCAGCCTGCTGCAGTCCTTCATCGACGGCCGGAAAGACAGCACGGATGGTGGCAACAACCCGGGCTGACCTGCTGGCCGCCTGCCTGCTCGAAGAGGCCTCCTGGCGCGACCTGAACGCCCTGCGCTACCTGGAGCGCGTATGCTTTCCGAAGGACGTGTGGCCGCTGTGGGACCTGATCGGGGTGCTTACCCTGCCCAACGTGGTGCGCATCAAGGCAGTCGCCGACGGGCAGATGGTGGGCTTTATCGCCGGCGATATCCGCCAGGCGGACGGCATGTCGTACATCGCCACCATCGGGGTGCTGCCTGAGTACCGCGGCCGCGGCATTGGGGCGGCGCTGCTGCAGGCTTGCGAGAAGCGCCTGCCGACCCTGACCATCCGCCTCAACGTGCGCACCACCAACAACGTGGCGATCCAGCTCTATCTCACTTACGGATATCAAAAAGCCGGCCTGTGGCGCAAGTACTACCAGGATGGCGAAGACGCTCTCATCATGGAGAAGAAAAGGTAGACCCTGCCGGGATGATTGACAGCCATACACTGCTCACCTCAACGATCCTCACCCGACCAGAAGAGTTGGACCAGCTGGTCGAATATTTGTCCACCCAACCCCTGTTTGGAGTGGACACCGAATCCAACAGCCTGTTTGCTTACCGCGAGCAGGTGTGCCTGGTGCAGTTCTCCACACCGGAGGCGGATATCCTGGTCGACCCGCTGGCGCTGGCCGACCTGTCGCCGCTTTCCCGCCTGTTTGCCAACCCGGCGCAGGAAAAGGTCTTTCACGCCGCCGAATATGACCTGCTGTGCCTGAAGCGCGACTTTGGCTTCGAGTTTGCCAACCTGTTTGACACCATGGTGGCCGCCAGCGTGCTGGGGCGCGAGGCGCTCGGCCTGGCCACGCTGCTGCAGCAGGAGTTTGGCGTGACCCTGGACAAGCAGAACCAGCGCGCCGATTGGGGCCTGCGCCCGCTGCCGCCGCGGCAGCTGGATTATGCCCGCCTGGACACCCATTACCTGCTCCCCCTGCGCCAGCGGCTGCGGGATGAGCTGGAGCAGCGCGGCCTGCTGCCGCTGGCGCAGGAGGACTTCCAGCGCCTGTGCGCCATCGAGTGGGGCAGCCACAACCCGGAGGACGACAACCCGGCGGCGGTGTGCTGGCGCATCCACGGCTCCACGCTGCTGGAGCCGCAGCAGGCGGCGGTGCTGCTGGAGCTGTGCCGCTACCGCGAGCGCGCGGCCCACATGGTCAACCGCCCGCTGTTCAAGATCATCGGCGACAGCACCCTGCTGAGCATCGCCCAGGAGTGCCCGCGCAGCCATGAAGCGCTGCGCCAGGTCGCCGGGATGACCCCCTTCCAGGTCAAGCGACACGGCTCGGGCCTGCTGGAGGCGGTGCAGCGCGGGCGGCGCGCCGAGCCAATCTACCCGCCGCGCAGCACGCGCCCCTCGGACGCCTACCTGAGGCGGCTGGAGGCGCTCAAAACCTGGCGCAAAGAGGCGGCAGCCCAGATGGGGGTCAAGTCCGATGTGGTGCTGCCGCGCAACCTGCTCTACGCCCTGGCCGAGAAGAACCCGCAGGACCGAGACTGCCTGGCCGAGGCGCTGCAAGATGTCCCCTGGCGCCTGGAGCACTTTGGCAGCCAGATCCTCAAAATCTTAAAGGTGAAACATGGAAATTGAGTTCGACGGCGCAGCGCGTACCGTCACCGGATCCCAGCACCTGCTGACGATCAACGGCAGCAAGATCCTGCTGGACTGCGGGCTGTTCCAGGGCAAGCGCCAGGAATCCTTCAGGCGCAACCGGTCTCTGCCCTTCGAGGCGCACAAGATCGACTGCGTGATCCTGTCGCACGCCCACATCGACCACTGCGGCAACCTGCCCAGCCTGGTGAAGGACGGCTTCGAGGGCAAGATCCACGCCACCCGGGCTACCGCCGACCTGACCAGGATCTTGCTGATGGACTCGGCCCACATCCAGGAGATGGACGCCGAGTATCTCAACAAGAAGCTGGCCAGGCATGGCGAGCCGCTGGTGGAGCCGCTGTACACCAGCGCCGACGCCGGGCACGTGCAGCAGCACCTGAGAGGCCATGATTACGATGAGATCTTCGAGCCGGCGCCGGGAGTGCAGGCGCGCCTGGCGGACGCCGGGCACATCCTGGGCTCGGCGGCGGTGCAGTTGGACATTGAAGAGAAAGGGCGCAAGTTCCGGCTGTGGTTCTCGGGCGACATCGGGCGGCGCAACCTGCCGATCATCCGCGACCCGGTGCTGCCGGAGAAGGTGGACTACCTGCTGATGGAATCCACCTACGGCGACCGGCTGCACCGCGACCCGCAGCTCGCCTACGAGGAGATGAAAGAGGTGCTGAAGCGCACGCTGAGGCGCGGCGGCAAGGTGATCATCCCCTCCTTTGCCGTGGGGCGCACCCAGGAACTGGTGTATTTCTTCCGCCAGATGTTTGACGAGGGATCGGTGCCGCGCGTGCCGGTATATGTCGACAGCCCGCTGGCGGTCAACGCCACCGACATCTTCAAGGAGCACCCGGAGTGCTTCGACGAGGAGGCGATGAGCTACTTCAACCACGGGTCAAAGCAGGAAGTGCTGGGCTTCCACCTGCTGACCTACGTGCGCTCGGTGGATGAGTCGAAGGCGCTCAACGGGCGCAAGGATCCGATGATCATCATCTCCGCCTCAGGCATGGCGGAAAACGGGCGCATCCTGCACCACCTGGCCAACAACATCGAGAACCCGCTGAACACGGTGCTGATCGTCTCGTGGCAGGCCCCGGACACGCTGGGGCGGCGCCTGGCCGAGCGCGAACGGGAGGTCAAGATCTTCGGCGATGTGTACCGGGTGAAGGCGGAGGTGGCGACCATCGGCGGGCTGTCGGCGCACGCCGGGCAGACCGGGCTGGTGGAGTATGCCCTGGCGACGCGGGATACGCTGAAGCGGCTCTTCCTGGTGCACGGCGAGCCGCAGGCGGCGGCGGCGCTGCAGAGCAAGCTGGAGCAGGCCGGGCTGAAGAATATCACTTACCCGGATAGAGGAAAAAGCATTCCGGTTTAAGCGATTCTTTGCTATAATGCAGCGGTCTGGAGAGGTGCCAGAGAGGTTGAATGGGGCGGTCTCGAAAACCGTTGTGGTCCTTGTGTCCACCGTGGGTTCGAATCCCACCCTCTCCGCCAGGAAATGAGCTCGAGCGGCTGCGGCTGCTCGAGCTTTTGCGTTAAAGGGTCGAGATCACGAAAAGCGCGAAAAGCCGCGAAATCCGAAGGAGTAGACCTCCGTGGTGCGCGCTGGATCGGCATCCGGCAGATAGGGTCGCCCC
>CAIQIV010000575.1 GCA_903871905.1 uncultured Chloroflexota bacterium
A
This sequence comes from uncultured Chloroflexota bacterium, assembly GCA_903871905.1. Classification (GTDB taxonomy): domain Bacteria; phylum Chloroflexota; class Anaerolineae; order Anaerolineales; family UBA4823; genus CAIQIV01. The sequence goes on from CAIQIV010000575.1 coordinate 2, forward strand.
CGTCTCCACAACCGGGAATGACGCCAACCCCGGCACCCAATTGCAGCCCTGGCGCACGATCCAAAAAGCGGCCTCTATCCTGACTGCCGGGCAAACCGTGATGATCCGCGGCGGAACCTATTCCGAAAAAGTCACCCCGCTCAACTCAGGCAGTCCAGGCCAGGTGATCACCTACATGGCCTACCCTGGGGAGACGCCCATCATTGACGGCACCGGTGTGAGCCTCAACCGCTCCGATTACCGCCGGGACGGCCTGCTCCAGATCATCGGCAAGCGCTATCTCACTTTCACCGGCTTGACGGTGAAAAACTCCTCCTATGAATGCATCAACCTCAATCGCTATACAGAATATTCTCATAACGATTATGCAGAATATATCACCCTGTCTGGCCTGACCATCCAGAACTGCTCCTGGGCCGGGGTGATCGCCAGCTACAGCCGGCACCTGAGGGTCACCAACAACGTCATCGATAAAACGGATTATTCATCGGGAATCGGGATTTGGAGTTCAGAGGATATCGTGGTTGACCAAAATACCATCACCAATGGCCGTTATTTCCACGAGAAGCAGGGTGCAACGGAAGAAGTGATCACGATCTCCTCTGTAGTCAGTTTTGAAGTGAAGGCGAACTCCCTGGACTACACGCTCCCTGCGCCCTGGGATACCAGCGATCCCAGCTACTATTTCGACCGGCTGGGGATCAATGTGAAAGACTCGAGCCAAAACGGCAGGGTCTATCAGAACACGGTGCGCAATATGAACGCTGCTGGGATCTATGTGGACGCGTACACCGCCGGCACCGTGGTCAATGGCGTGACAAAACCCCCTCTCAGCCATATCGACATCTATCAGAATAAGGTCAGCGATGGCGGCGGTATCCAGATCGGCGCAGAGCTTAGCGCGGGTGTCGTGGAATACATTAACATTTACAACAACCTGGTGCTGAACGCCTACTTTTCTGGCATCCAGGTCAAGCGCGCCCACGGTGATGGGCTGAGGAAGAATATTGCCATCTATAACAACCTGATCTACGGCGCATCCCCCGCAGGAGGAAATGGAGGAGCAGGGATTTCGGTGACTACCGAACACCTGGGAAGCAACGATAGCAGCAAGCCGGTGATCATCCAGAACAATATTTCCATGTTCAGCTTTCCCAGCGGGACAACTTATGCCGGGCAAATACGCGCGGGGAACTCCACCATTGCCTCCATGATCCTTGCCAGTAACAACTTGGTCAGCGGTCCGCTTTACTGCTCCTCGGATTATCCCAGCTGCGTGGAGGTCGGCAGCCGCATCACCGCCAATGCAGCCAGCGTCTTCATCAATCCGCAGGGCCTCAACTTCCACCTGCTGAACACTTCATCCGCAGTCGATGCCGGTGTACTCCTCAGCCTGTTCAACTTCGATTACGACAACCTGCTCCGCCCCTGGGGAAATGGGTTTGATATCGGAGCCTTCGAGTATCATTAATTTGTTGGAGTGAAACAATGAAATTCCTGGCCCTGGAAATCGAAAAGCCTGGGCTCCAGGCAGAGGATTTCACCCCCTACCTGGAGCCCGAGGCGCAGCGCGCCTGGGAACTCTACCAGCAGGGGGTGTTCCGGGAGCTGTACTTTCGGGCAGATCGCCACCTGGCAGTCCTGGTGCTGGA
>CAIQIV010000576.1 GCA_903871905.1 uncultured Chloroflexota bacterium
GCAAAAATAAACGCACCCCCTTATAGGAGGGATGAAGGATGGATGGTCAGAAATCGTCGCCGGTGGGAACCGGTTCGGAATTAATGCAGCACCTTTCGCCAGTCTGGACTCATGGCACCGACATCCTGGTCGATCACGCCGAAGGCGCTTACCTGTACGCGACCAACGGCAGGCGCTACCTTGACTTTACCTGCGGGATTGGGGTCACCAACACCGGTCACTGCCACCCCAGAGTAGTGGCCGCTATCCAGGAGCAGGCCGGAAAAATCATCCACGCCCAGGCCAATATCGTCTACCACCAGCCCATGCTGCGCCTGGTCGAGGAACTGCTGCCGGTGGTCCCCGCCGGGCTGGACAGCTTCTTTTTCAGCAACAGCGGCGCCGAGGCAGTTGAGGCCGCTGTGAAGCTGGCCAAGCACGCCACCCGCCGCACCAATGTGATCGTGTTTAAAGGCAGCTTTCACGGGCGCACGCACCTGACGATGGCCATGACCACCAGTAAAACAACCTATCGCCTGAACTACCAGCCGCTGGTGCCGGGGGTGTTTGTCGCGCCTTTCCCCTACGCCTACGCTGCGGAAGGGAGCCTCCGGATGAATAAGGAGGCCGTCTCACGCTATGCTCTGGATGAACTGGCCAGGCTGTTTAAGTCTCAGTCTGCCCCTGAAGAGACCGCCTGCGTGGTGATCGAGCCGGTATTGGGAGAAGGCGGTTACGTGGTTCCTCCCCCTGGCTTCCTGGCGGAACTGGCCGCCATGTGCCGCGAAAAAGGCGTGCTGCTGGTAGCTGACGAGATCCAGACCGGTTTTGGGCGCACCGGGACCTTTTTCGCCGTGGAACACGAGCAGGTGATTCCGGATGTGCTGATCATGGCCAAGGGCATTGCTTCGGGGCTGCCGCTCTCCGGCATCGTCACCCGCCCTGACCTGGCGGCACGTTGGGTCCCTGGCACGCACGGCGGCACCTATGGCGGCAACGCGATTGCCTGCGCCGCCGCGACCGCCACGGTGCAGGTGATGAAGTCTGAACGCCTGCCCGAGAACGCTGCCCGCATGGGCGCTGTGCTCATGGCCGGGCTGCAGCGCTTGCAATCCCAACACCCCGTCATCGGTGATGTGCGCGGCCTGGGCCTGATGATTGGCGTTGAGTTCACCCGCGATGGTCAGCCCGACGCGCGCGCCGCCAAATCGGCGCAAAAGAACTGCCTGGAGGCCGGCCTGATGCTGCTGACCTGCGGCACCTATGACAACGTTCTGCGCTGGATCCCTCCGCTCATCATTAATGAGGGCCACGTCCAGGAGGCGTTGGACATCTTTTCAAATGCGTTAAACTATACGTAAGTGGTGAGTGGAAAATAAATCTCGTTTTGGGGAACAAAGTTCCCCAAAACGAGATTTATTAAACGCTCTGCTATTGGGGAGAAGCCGCGCAGCGAAACCCCAAATCACTGTTGTGAATATCAGGGATATAGTCATGATCGCGGCTCGCCACCCGGAGGCGGCTGCGATCATCCAGCCACGAGCCGCCGCGCGGCACCTTAAAGTATCCACTGGCTGGCCCCGGTGGATTGACCGGCGGGGAACTGGCATAGTAACTGCTGTCATACCAGTCATTGACCCACTCCTTAACATTGCCTGCCATATCCATCACCCCATAAAAGCTGGCCCCCGCCGCATAGCTGCCCACCGCGCTGGTATCGCCCAGGCACACCCCATAGCCATCAACATAGCCATTCACAAGATCACAGGCTGGCGCTGCATCGCCCCACGGGTAGGCCGCCACGGATGCGCCGCGCGCGGCCTTTTCCCACTCGGCCTCGCTCGGCAGGCGCTTGCCCGCCCAAACGCAGTAGTTGGCCGCATCCTGCCAGGCAGTGTAGACAACCGGATAGCTGGCGTAGGCGGGCTCTTCGTAGTAAGAAGAGCGCGTCCATGAACTGGTTTGGGCAGGCGCGCCGCAGCGCCCGGCAGCCACGCACTGCGTGTACTGCCCGTTGGTCACCTCGTATTTGTCAATGCGGTAGGCATCCAGGGTCACCGTGTGCAGCGGCAGCTCTTCAGGGTTACATGCCTGCCCGCCATTGTGATCCGGCTGGCAGCCCATCTGGAAAGATCCGGCGGGGATCAGCACCATTTCGCCCGGAATAACGCTGCCCGTGGCAAAACTCCAGTAGCCCGCCGCGCTGTCATTGGCGTAAGTCTCGCCGCCGCTGTTGGCGGCTTTTACCTGCCAGTAATAGACTGTGTTGGTGTTCAACCCGCTGATGTTCGCCTGGCTGATCGCCCCCGTGCTGATCCAATTCCCGCAGGCATTATCGTCCGAGGTGTCGTAACAGTAGGCGAAACTGACCACCCCACTGCTGCCGGCCCAATCCAGCACCAGGCTGGTGGGCTGCCCGGTAGCGCTGGGCGGGGGAAAAACTTTCTCAAATGAACCGGGGATGATGTCCAGCGGGTTGGAAGCGATATAAGGCAAGAATATGGGACCGCCGGCAGACTGCCCCTCTTCATTCGCCATGATGGGATAAATCCCGACGAAAGAGGCCAGTACGATAACCAGCAGTATAGAGATGATATATCTTCTCATGTCAGGCCTTTCATTTTTCAGGGGGAGCCGCGCAGCGAAAACCGAAATCGTAAGAAGGATATGACGTAGTACCAGTGCGATCCGCCACGCGGAGATCACCGCTTTCCCACGAACCCCCACGCATCACTTTGTGGGTGCCGCTCAACGGCCCTGGCGGGTTGCTGGCAGGGGAATAACTGTAATACTCCCTATCATACCAGTCATTGACCCATTCCCATACATTACCGGCCATATCCATCACCCCGTATGGGCTGGCTCCCGCCGGGTGGCTGCCCGCCACGCTGGTATCGCCTATGCAAGCGATGGTTCCCCGAAAATTCGCCAGGTTGCAAGACGGGCTGCCATCACCCCACGGGTAGGCCACCACAGTTGGGCCGCGCGCGGCCTTTTCCCATTCTGCCTCGGTTGGCAGGCGCTTGCTCGCCCAGGTGCAGTAGTTGGCCGCATCCTGCCAGGAGACCCAGGTTACCGGGTAGTTGGCATAGTCGGGATTATCGTAATAAGAGGTGCGCGAATAGGATGAACTGCGTGCTGGCGCGGTGCAGTTTCCGGCAGCCACGCACTGCGCGTACTGCGCGTTGGTCACCTCGTATTTGTCGATGCGGTAGGCGTCCAGGGTCACCGTGTGCAGCGGCAGTTCATCAGGGTTACATCCCCACCAGCCGTTGTGGTCCCTCTGGCAGCCCATCTGGAAGGGCCCGGCAGGGATCAACACCATCTCGCCTGGAACGATGCCGCCATCGCCCGTGGTGAAACTCCCGTAATTCTCGGCGCTGCCATTGGCGTAGGTCTCTCCGGCGCTGTTAACCGCTCGTGCTTGCCAGTAATAGGTTGTGTTCGTGTGCAAGCCGCTGAGGACCGCCTGGCTGATCGCGCTTGTGTTGATCCAGTTGGCGCAGGCATTATCATCCGATGTATCGTAACAGTAGGCATAACTGGTTGCCCCACTGCTGTCGGACCAATCCAGGGTCAGGCTGGTGGGCTGGCCGGCAGACCCGGAATCAGGAGCGAGCTTATTGAATACCCCAGGGACTACTCCGTTGGTGTCCAGAGGGGCCGCGCAGCGAATACCGGAAAAGGGACTGCGAACAACAGGGAAAAGAATGTCGCGGTAAAACAGGCGATTTTGAGATCCGGACCACGCTCCCCCGCGCAGGATTTTATCGATCCCACTATCAGGCCCCTGCGGGTTGCTGGCAGGAGAACTGGCATAATAACTGGAACTGTACCAGTCATGAACCCACTCCGGGACATTTCCCGCCATATCCATTACCCCATAAGGGCTGGCCCCTGCCGGGTAGCTGCCCACCGCGTTGGTGTCGTCCATACAGGATCCATATCCCTCCGCGTAACCATTCATAAGATTGCAGGTTGGCGGCGCATTGCCCCACGGGTAGATGGTCAGATTGGAACCGCGCGCGGCTTTTTCCCATTCGGCCTCGGTGGGCAGGCGCTTGCGAGCCCAGGCGCAGTAATTGGCCGCGTCCTGCCAGGAGACGTAGATGACCGGGTAGTTGGCATAGGTGAAGTTGCCGTAATAGAAAGAGCGCGTCCCGGAACTGATATAGGCGGGCGCAGTGCAGCTGCCGTCCTCCACGCACTGCGCGTACTGGCCATTGGTCGCTTCATATTTGTCGATACGATAGGCATCCAGATAAACGGTGTGCAAAGGCAGTTCATCAGGCTCGCAGGGCAATATGCCGTTAAGACCAGGATTGCAGCCCATCTGGAACGATCCGGCGGGGATCAGCGCCATTTCGCCAGAAGCAATACTGCTGTTGCCCGTGGTGAAACTCCCGTAGGAGGCTGCCGCGTAAGTATGACCTGTGGTATTCGCCGCCCGCACCTGCCAGTAATAGGTGGTATTAGGGCTCAACTCGCGAATGCTCGCCTGGCTGATCAGCCCTGTGCTGATCCATTTTGCGCAGGCATTGTCATTTGATGTATCGTAGCAGTAAACATAGCTGGATGCCCCGCTGCTGTCAGCCCAGTCCAGAGTCAGGCGGGTGGCCTGGTTGACAGCAAGATCGGGGGGCGACAGCCTGTCAAAAGCGCCAGGCGCGGTCTCAGATGGATTGGCCGCGCAGCGGAAACCAATATAGTCGCTGCGAAAATCAGGGCGAGTGGTGGTGCGGTACACCACGAGGAGGCCGAGGCTGCCGATCTTCCACCAGCCCCCGCGCAGCAATTTATTGGTCCCAATATCGGGACCCCGCGGGTTGCTGCCAGGGGAACTGCGGTAATAATTCTGTTCGTACCAGTCATTAACCCACTCCGTGACATTGCCCGCCATATCCATCAGCCCATAAGGGCTGGCCCCCGCCGGATAGCTGCCCACCGCGCTGGTATCGCCCAGGCAGGGTCTGTACCCATCCACATAATTATTGGCAAGATCACAGGTAGGCGCAACGTACCCCCACGGGTAAGGGATCGTTGTTGTGCCGCGCGCGGCTTTTTCCCATTCGGCCTCCGTTGGCAGGCGCTTGCCCGCCCAGGCGCAGTAATTGGCCGCGTCCTGCCAGGCAACAGAGATCACTGGGTAGCTGGAATAGGCCGGATCATCGTAGTAGGAAGAACGTGTAGAGGAGCTGTTCGAAGCAGGGGCATTACAGGTTCCATCAGCCACGCACTGGGCATATTGGGCATTGGTCACCTCGTATTTGTCCATCTTGTAAGCGTCCAGGTAAACGGTATGCAGCGGCCCTTCATTAGAAGAGCATTTCCAGCCAACGTTGTTAACCAGGTCACAGCCCATCTGAAACGTTCCGGCGGGGATCAGCGCCATTTCGCCTGGGAGGATATTTCCATCTCCTGTGGTGAAACTCCCATAATTCATGGCGCTGCCGCTGGCATAGGTGTCGCCGAGATGGTTGGTTGCCCGTACCTGCCAGTAATAGGTGGTTGATTCACTCAACCCGCTGATGCTCGCCTGGCTGGTCGCGCCGGTACTGATCCAATTCGCGCAGGCATAATCATTTGAGGTGTCATAGCAGTAGGCATAACTGGATGCCCCGCTGCTGTCGGACCAGTCCAGGGTCAGGTGGGTGGGCTGGCTGATGGCAAGGTTAGAGGGCAGCAGCCTATCAAATGCGCGAGGCGCCGCCTCCAGGGGGGAGGCCGCGCAGCGAAAACCTATGAAGGGGTAACGATCAAAAAGTCCACCCTCTCCCCGGTACGCCACGCGGAGGTAGACCTTATCAC
>CAIQIV010000577.1 GCA_903871905.1 uncultured Chloroflexota bacterium
CCTGGCAAGCACTGGTTTGGGACATATTCGCCGCTCGGTACTGCGCGACGATATGCCGTTGATGCCCAGCATCCACGATTTGTTTGAGAGCGAGGAGGTACATCACCGCACCTTATTTTCGGTGGTGGACAGCCAGGAAATGGTAGATAAAATGGCTGCTGCCGCCCGGCGGGTTATTGGAGACCTTGAAGAACCTCACACCGGTTTCCTGTTCGTGGTTCCCGTAATCCAGGCTTATGGGCTGGGGAGGCACCGCAGTGACCGGTCCAAAGAATAGTGGATGATCCTGATTTACGCATGAACTGATATCAGGAAGGAGACTGTTATGAAAACCGTGGTCGCCGGCGCTTTGGGTGAGTGTGTGCATGTTGCCGGTGTCAGCAACTTTCTCCGGTTGGCGGAAGCTGCCGGCTGGCGTACGGTATTTCTTGGCCCGGCGGTCTCCATAAAATGTATCATTGAGACAGCCAGGAGCGAAAAAGCAGACTTGGTGGGTGTCTCGTATCGGCTGACCCCAGAAACCGGGGAACGCTTGTTGGGCGAGTTTGCAGAAGAGGCATCGGACCTGCATGCCTCCGGGGTGCGTTTTGCCTTTGGCGGTACGCCTCCAGTAGCGGAGAGCGCCCGAGGGATGGGTTTCTTCGAGCGTATTTTTGATGGCAGCGAGCCTCCCGAGGCGGTATTGGCTTACTTGAAGGGGCAAACTACCCTCAATGCTGTCCAAGATGATTTTCCTCAATCTGCTATAGAACGGATCCACTGGAAATCCCCGTTTCCGCTGCTTCGCCACCATTTTGGCCTGCCGACCATGGAGGCCACGCTGCGCGGGATTGATCAGATTGCTGAAGCCCAGGTTTTGGATGTGATCTCTTTGGGCATTGATCAAGATGCTCAGGAGAATTTCTACCATCCCGAGCGCCAGGACCGCCGCCGCATGGGGGCAGGTGGGGTGCCTGTGCGTTCACCCCAGGATTACTGCGCCCTGTACGCTGCCAGCCGGCGCGGCAACTACCCGCTGATGCGCACTTATTCTGGCACAGACGATTTTATTCGCCTGGCACAGATGTATGTTGAGACGATCAACATGGCCTGGTGCGCCATCCCGCTTTTCTGGTTTAACCGGATGGATGGGCGGGGTCCTTGGGGCCTGGAGGGGTCAATCCGCGAGCATCAGCAGGTGATGAAATTTTATGGCCAGCGCAATATTCCTGTGGAACTGAATGAGCCGCATCATTGGGGAATGCGCGACGCCCATGACGTGGTGTTTGTTGTCTCGGCTTACCTGTCTGCTTACAATGCCCGCGCGTTTGGCGTCCAGGATTATATTGCCCAGTTGATGTTCAACAGCCCGCCCGGCTTATCGGATGCCATGGATCTGGCCAAGATGCTGGCGGTCCTGGAACTGATTGAGCCGTTGGCTGGTCCTGGTTTTCGCATCTGGCGCCAGACGCGCGCCGGGCTGTTAAGTTTTCCCGTGGATCAGGATGCTGCCTGCGCTCACCTGTCAGCTAATATTTACCTGCAAATGGCGCTCAGGCCACATATTGTGCATGTGGTGGGTCACACCGAGGCGCATCATGCTGCCACAGCAGAGGACGTCATCATTGCCTGCCGGATGGCGCGGCGGGCGATTGAGAATGCCATCTACGGTGCGCCGGATATGACGGCGGATCGTAAAGTGCAGGCGCGCAAGGCAGAGCTAGTTTCAGCGGCAAAAACCACCCTGCAGGCAATTGCCAGGCTGGATGGGGCAGGCTATGGCGGGCCTTTCACCGATCCGGCCAACCTGGCTCGCGCGGTTACCCAGGGGATTCTGGATGCGCCGCAGCTGCAGAACAATCCCTTTGGGCGCGGGCGGGTCTCTACTCGCATCATTCACGGCGCCTGCCTGGCAGTAGGGCCAGACGGTGCGCCGATCTCAGAAAAAAGACGGCTGAAAACGTTGGTCAAGGAGAATTCGAAATGAATGCCCAAACACACTATACGGTTATAGGTGCTGGCCATGGCGGAAAAGCCATGGCCGCGCACCTGGCGCTGATGGGTTTCCGCGTCGCTTTATGGAATCGCACTTTTGAGCATATTGAGGTGATCAAAATGCGCGGCGGGGTTGACCTGGACAGCTCGGAGAGTGCGCAGCGCGGCTTCGGAGAAATCCCTCTGGTGACATCCAATATGGCTGAGGCGATAGAAGAGGCTGAAATGATTATGGTCGTGCTGCCGTCTTCTGCTCATGCCGACGTGGCAAAAATCATGGCTCCACACCTGCGAAACGGGCAGATTGTTGTTCTGCATCCTGGCCGCACCTGCGGGGCGCTGGAGTTTGAAAAGGTCCTGGGTGAGAACGGCTGCACCGCAGATGTTACCATCGCCGAGGCCGAAACTTTTATTTACGCCTCCCGCTCTGATGGACCGGCCCAGGCCCGCATCTTTCGCGTCAAGGAAGCCGTGCCTTTGGCGGCGCTCCCGGCCACGCGCACTGCCGCGGTCCTAAAAAAAATACATGCCGCCTTTCCGCAGTTCATTGATGGGGTCAATGTGCTGCACACCGGGTTGAATAACATGGGCGCTATTTTCCATCCGGCCCTGACCTTGCTCAACGCCGGCTGGATTGAAGCCACACATGGGGATTACCAGTTTTATATTGATGGGGTGACGCCCTCTGTGGCGCGTGTGCTTGAGGTGCTGGATCGTGAACGGGTGACCGTGGCCTCAGCGCTCGGGTTGCGCGCACGCACCGCCATTGAGTGGCTGGAGCTGGCTTACAACACCACGGGAGAGGACTTGCATGAGGCCATTCACAACCAGCCGGGGTATTATGGTATTAAAGCGCCGAATACCTTGAAGCACCGCTATATCTTCGAGGATGTGCCCATGAGCCTGGTACCCATTGCTTCCCTGGGCCAGCGCTTTGGCGTCTCGGTGCGCGGCATGGACAGCATCATCCGCCTGGCCTGCTTTGTCCACCGCACGGATTACTGGCGCCGCGGGCGCACGGTGGAGAAGCTGGGCATCAGCGAACTGACCGTCAGCGAGCTGACGCGCTATGTTAACGAAGGCACCCGGGAGTAGCTGACCAGTGGATGGGATGAACTGGTGTGGTCAAAAATACGGCTGAAATTTTCATTGGGTCTACAAAGGAGTAAATGATGGCAGGAATAGCTGGGATTGCGCACCCTGGTCGCCAGGCTGAAGTCAAGCGAATGCTGGATAAGCTTGAACATCGAGGCACCCAGAGAAAAATTGTGGAAACGGACGCGGTTACCCTGGGGGCTGTCTGGCCAGCTTATCAGCCGGATACGGTAAAACCATTGCTTGATCTGGCCTGTGCCTGTGACGGCGCAGGCAGCGGGCATTTTGCATTTGTACAGGGGAATGATTTGCTGATGATCCGCGACCCTCTGGGGGTGGCGCCGTTGTACTACGGCTGGACGCGCGAAAAACAGTTGTGCTTTGCCTCTGAAGTCAAGAGTTTGCTGGAGATAACACGGGATGTGCATGAGCTTTTACCGGGGCATATTTTCGATGCTCGGCGCATGCAGGCATATACCCATCTCAGCCATTTGCCTGCGGTTAATGTTTCGCCGCAGGAGATGGCGGTTGAACTGCGGCGCAGGCTTGAAACGGCCGTAGAAAAACGCGCCCGAGATGGGAACATCGGCGCCTGGCTGTCGGGCGGGCTGGATTCCAGCTCGCTGGCGGCCCTGGCGCACGGTTATGCTCGCCCGTTTCATACCTTTACTGCCGGGCTGCCGGGTGCCCCAGATGTGGTTTATGCCCAGGTTGTGGCTGAGTTTTTGCGATCAAAGCATCATGTGCGCACGGTGCAGTTGGAGGAGATGCTGAGTGTTTTACCAGATGTGATTTATTACCTGGAGTCGTTTGATGCCTGGTTGGTGCGCTCCAGCATCATGAATTACCTGGTGGCGCAACTGGCGGCTGATTATGTTCCGGCAGTCCTCTCGGGTGAAGGCGGCGATGAATTGTTTGCGGGGTATGAATATCTCAAGTCGCTTGATCCTGCGGCTCTTTCAGGTGAGTTAATCGATATCACATCGCGACTGCATAATACAGCTCTGCAGCGCGTGGACCGCTGCGCCGCCGCGCACGGAACCGTGGCGCACGTGGTCTTTCTGGACCCTTATGTGGTGGATTATGCGCTGCGCATCCCGGTGGAATATAAGCTGCGGGGTGGGGTGGAGAAATGGGTTTTACGCCAGGCAATGTCTGGCACGTTACCTGATTCCGTGTTAGAGCGACCAAAAGCCAAATTTTGGCAGGGTGCGGGTGTGGGGGATATGTTATCTCAATATGCGGAGGAGAAGGTCAGTAATGCGGACTTTGAGCGTGAGCGCGGCCTGCCTAATGGCTGGCGGTTGAACAGTAAAGAGGAGCTGCTCTACTATCGCATCTTTCGTGAGCACTTTGGCGTATTGGACAACCTGGATTGGATGGGAAGGACCAAAGGTTCTCCTTCCATTTGACGTGGGAGGTGTGAAGTGAATCTCTGGCAATCGGACCTGTATTTCTCGGTCGGGCTGCCGCTCTTAGTTTTCTTTGCCCGGGTGATTGATGTAACCCTGGGGACACTGCGCATCATCTTTATCTCGCGTGGCAAGAAATACGCTGCTCCCCTGTTGGGATTTGTGGAGGTTTTCATCTGGATATCCGTGGTCACTCAGATTGCCCGAGGCGTCAATGATTTGCCCACTTACCTGGCTTATGCTGCGGGCTTCGCTGCTGGAAACTTCGTGGGGATGCATATTGAGGATCGCCTGGCGTTTGGTACGCAGGTGCTGCGGATTATTGTTCCAGAGGGCGCAGATGGTCTGATTACCAATCTGTCCTCTGCAGGGTATGGTGTTACCCGGGTGGATGCACAGGGAGTCACCGGACCGGTGAAATTGATCTATACCGTGGTCAAGCGTAAGGATATCCCGGCGGTTTTGTTCCTGGTTCACCAGACGCATCCCCATGCGTTTTTGTCCATTGAAGATGTGCGTTCGACACAGGATGGCATTTTTCCAGGTCATACCGACGTCAGGGATGGCACATTCTGGGGGCGCAAGGCGAAATAAGAGAGGCCGAATATGAAAATTAAAATTTGCATGAAACGCAACGTTTTCTCTGTTTCCGATACATCTACCATCCGGCAGGCTGCTGCACAGTTTGTCGAGCATCATATTGGACTGCTGCCGGTTGTAGATGGGGAGGGAAAACCGGTTGGTGTGATTCGCCTGGCGGATATGCTTTCCCTGGAGCTTCCCGACTTTTTCAATCTGCTGCCCGACCTGGATTTTGTGCACGATTTTGGTGCAGTGGAAAGCCGGCAGCCTGATCTGGCTCTGCTTGAGCGTCCGGTTACTGTGTTGATGCAGCCGGTGACGCTGGTGGAGGAAACCTGTGGGCTGCTGCGCGCTTACAGCCTGATGCTGAAACATCAATTGCATGATTTGCCGGTTGTTTCCTCGGATGGGTTGCTGGTCGGCATTGCCTCGCGCGTGGATATTGGCACAGCAATCCTTTCTGGTTGGCTGAATGTTTGACCCATTGTTGCCATGA
>CAIQIV010000578.1 GCA_903871905.1 uncultured Chloroflexota bacterium
AACCAGTTGGAGACGCGCTTGGGGTCGCCGCCGTAGGCGGTCACCGCGGCTTCAAAATAATCCGACAGGCTGCGCTCGGAGGTGAGGACTTCCGCATCGTACTCCGGCAGGTGGTATTGGGCAACAAAGCGGGAGCGCCGCTCCAGAGGCAGCTCGGGGAAGGCGGACAGGATCGCCTGCTTCCAGGCTTCATCCAGGCGCACCGGCAGCAGGTCTGGCTCGCGGAAATAGCGGTAATCGGCCTCGGTCTCCTTGGAGCGCATCTTGCGCAGCACGCCAGCGTCCTCGTCCCACTCCAGGGTCCAGGCCTGGATGCGGCGGCCGGCCTCCACCTCGCGCACCTGACGCTCGAACTCGACCTGGATGGCCTCCTTGACCGCCATAATCGAGTTGACGTTTTTGATCTCGGTCTTTGGGTTGAGATAGGTTGCCCCGCGGGGACGAATGGAGACATTGGCATCGCAGCGCAGGTGCCCCTTCTCCATGTCAGCCTCCGAGATGCCCAGCCAGCGCAGAAGCTGGCGCAGGCGGGTCAGGTACTGGGCAGCCTGCTCGGCAGTGTGCAGGTCCGGGCCGGTGACCATCTCGACCAGCGGCACACCGCAGCGGTTGAAGTCGATCAGGCGCCGCCCGTTCTCATTACGCGTCTTGCCAGCGTCTTCTTCCAGGTGCAGCTTGTGTATGGTTACGTAGCAGGTGCTGCCATCCGGCATGGGCACGTCGAGGAAACCACCGTGCGCCAGGGGGCGATCATACTGCGAGATCTGGTAGCCCTTGGGCAGGTCGGGATAGAAGTAGTTTTTCCGGTCAAAAAAGGAAACCGGCTGGATCTCGGCATGCATCGCCTGGGCCAACAGCACGCCTTTTTCCACCACCCCCCGGTTGAGCACGGGCAGCACACCCGGCAGCCCACAGCACACCGGACAGATGTTGGTATTGGGCGGGTCAAACCACGAATCCGCCTTGCAGGAGCAGAAGATCTTTGATCTGGTGTTGAGCTGGATATGGGTCTCAAGGCCTATGACAGCTTCATAATCGGTCACGGGGGTCTCTCCTATTCGCGCCCAATCAATACCGCGGCGCGGAAAACGGCATGAGCAGCGGGCATATCCGGCGCTTCCAGAGTGATCTCGCGCCCACCGGTGCGGACGGCGCCGGGCATCCGTATGGCCCGGTCAGCCATGCTGGATTTGTTGAACTCGAGGCGCACCCGGATGGGTGCGGTAAGCTGATAGGGCGCTACGGCCTGGCGGGCTGCCAGGCGGCGCACAGCACGCTCTGCCTTGTGGCGGATCAGCTCCTGGCTGGCAGCCGGTCCCAGGCACTCGGCAGCGTTGCGCCCGGAAGCGCGCTTGACCACCGCCGTCTCCACCTCCCCCAGCAGTTCCTGCGCCTCGGCGCACACGGACTGGTCACCGGACACCAGCAGCACGGGCACCCCAAAATGCCCCGCCAGGGCAGCGTTCAGCCCGGTCTCGCCAACCAGGATATCATTCAGCCACAGGTTGGCAACCACGGCGCCAGAAAAGGTATGGTCCAGGATGGCGCTGGCGGTTCCGGCCCGGGCATGATAGCCGATGAACAGCACCCCGCTGACGCCAGTCTCGATGCCTTGCAGCATGGAGTAGGGAGCAGGGGAGCCAGAGTTCAACAGCGCCCGCGGGTGCAGCTCCTCCAGCAGGATATTGTCGCCGTTCCAGTGTCCATCGGTGACCACCACCTCGCGCACGCCGGCGTTCAGCGCGCCCTCCACAGCGGCATTGACATCCGCGGTCATCAGGCGGCGGAAGCGCCCATATTCGGCGTGATGGGGGTTCACATGGTCCGGCATGACCACGCCGGTGATGCCTTCCATATCAGCGGCGACCAGGATCTTCACTGCGCCGCCTCCACCAGGCGGGGCTGGCGCTTGCGCCAGGCCTGGTCCATGGTCACCTTCTCATAGGCCCGCCCGATACGCAGCAAGGTGGGCTCGGAAAAATCCGGCCCCAGGAGCTGGATGCCGATGGGCAGCCCCTGGGGGTCAAAACCGGCGGGCAGCGAGATGCCTGGCACACCGGCGTGGTTGGCGGTGACGGTGAGCTGGTCGGCATACTGCATGAGCACCGAGTCGCCGTACACATCGCCGATGGGGAAAGCGGTGGTGGGGGTGGTCGGGGTGAGCAGGGCGTCCAGGCGATAGCTGCCTTTCTTATCAAAGACCGCGTCGTAATCCGAGCGGATCAGGGTGCGCACGCGCAGGGCGCGGTTGTAATACTGCTCACTGTACTGAGCGGCGCTGACGTACATGCCCATCAGGATACGCAGCTTGGGCTGGGGGCCGAAGGCCTGGCCGCGGGTCTTGCGATACAGTTCAGCCAGGTCGCTCACCGCATCCGGGGTGCGATAGCCATACTTGACGCCGTCGAAGCGGTGCAGGTTGGAGGCCGCCTCGACGCGCGAGATGACAAAGTAGACGGGGATGCCGTACTGGGTGTGCGGCATGGGCACGTTTTCGACGATATCCGCCCCCAGCTCAGCCAGGCGCCCGGCGGCGCGCAGCACCGAGTTCTCGATCTCGTTTGAGATCGGCTCGTGGCGGATCTCGCCGGTCAGCGGGTCAGGGAAAGTCAGGTTGAAAAACTCGGGGGACAGGCCAATGCGCATGCCGCGCACCCCACCCTCCAGGCCGGAAAGGTAATCCGGAGGCGGCAGGTTGGCAGCGGTGGCGTCCCGCGGGTCAGGCCCGGCGATGACATTCATCATCATGGCGGCATCCGTGACGTTGCGCGCCACGGGACCAGGACAGTCCAACGATGAGCCAAAGGCGATCAGCCCGTAGCGCGAGACCCGCCCATAGGTAGGCTTCATGCCGACCACGCCGCAGAAGGCCGCTGGCTGGCGGATCGAACCGGCGGTGTCGGTGCCGAGCGAGAGGCAGCCCTCGCCAGCCGCCACGGCAGCGGCGGAGCCTCCGGACGAGCCGCCAACCACCCGGCTGGTGTCCCAGGGGTTGCGCGGGCAGGGCTGGAAGGCCGAAGATTCGTTGGACGAGCCATAGGTGAACTCATCCAGGTTGACCTTGCCAAGCATCACACCGCCGGCCTGCAGCAGGCGAGCAGCCGGGGTGGCGGTGTAGGGGGCGACAAAATTGGCCAGCATGCGCGAGGCAGCCGTAGAGGGGGTGCCCTGGACGCAGAAGATATCCTTGACCGTGAAAGGCACACCCGCCAGGGGACCGGGGTCCTCGCCGGCAGCGACCTGGCGGTCAACCGCTTCAGCCTGCTGGCGGGCCAGCTCGGGGGTCAGGGTGATGAAAGCGTGCACATGGCGGCGGTCGTCCTCGCTGATCTCCCCGGGGTCCAGGGAGCCAGGGCGGCCATCCACGGCAGCGACGCGCCGCAGGGCGGCCTCCAGGATTTCCACCGCCGAGGCCTTGCGGCTGCGCACAAGTTGTACCAGGTGATGGGCAGGTAAATCGCTCAGGTCCATATTATTTCCAGTGTTCTACAGGTCAGTATGGGGTATTTCAGGGACAATCAAATAGCCCTCATCCACTTCCGGCGCCTGGGCCAGGATGGCCTGGGGATCGGGGCAAGGCGTCCATTCATCGGGGCGGATGGGCGGGGTCGACTGCGGGGTATAGGGCACACCGTGGGAAGTGACGCTGATCTGCGTGTCCAGAGGAATAGCCTCCAGCTCGCGCACGGCTTTCAACTGGTTGTTCAACTGCTGGCGGATATACTCAGCCTCCTGGGGTGCAAGCTGCAAGGCAGCCAGGTCCACCAGGCGGGCAAAGATCTCCGGGGTGATCGGTTCGGTTTGGCTATCAGCAGGCATACTCGTCCTCCTTGAGGAGGTGAGTATAACTTACTTTAAAGGGATGT
This sequence comes from uncultured Chloroflexota bacterium, assembly GCA_903871905.1. Classification (GTDB taxonomy): domain Bacteria; phylum Chloroflexota; class Anaerolineae; order Anaerolineales; family UBA4823; genus CAIQIV01. Next base: position 3,867 of record CAIQIV010000578.1, read on the forward strand.
CAATGCATACACCCGCAGGAAACAGAGTTTTTATAAATTCCTCAGGATTTTTTGTAGCGGCGACCCGCCCTGGTACGCGCCGAGATCCCGCCCGGAAGATAGGGTCGCCTTTCCCCCCACGCAATGCTCCTCCAGGACCGGGCGACCCTCACCCGGCGCATCGTAAGCCGCAGACGAGCATGCCGTGTCGCCGCTACGGAATACCTGCCTCTGCTGGCCTGCAAATGCCGCATCGAGGCCTTGCTGCGCGGCCGGCTCTGGTACGCCACCCGCCGGGCAGTGGAGACCTACCGGAGATTTTTGGAAGACAGGTAATCGCCAGAGAATCAGCCCAAGTCATTCAAGTACCAGAAGCCATACAGGTTGCTGTCTTTGACAAATCTTTCCGCCGTGATCCATCCAAGGTTGGTGAAGCTGCTGCGATCGGCAATCTCAAAAAAGCGCTCACTGACCAAAATTTCGGCATGCATACCGCGAGGAATGAAGAAATCGGCGCCGTTCCAGGTCTGCTCATCAATCACGGTCCTTTGCTGCTCCCAGTACCCCTTTCCCACACGGCAGTAATAACATTCCTTGTTTTCCGATCGGATGACATAGAATCTCATAATAACCAAATATTGGTTTGCGGGCAGGAAAAATTTGTTAGAGCATTATTGCGCGGGCGGTTCAGGGATTCCCCTCCCCGCCGGCAGCTGCCTGCTGGTACTGCTCAATGCGCACCTTGACGTACTCAAAATGCCGCAGCAGCTCGGCGCGCGACAGTTCAGCGTCGCCAGTCCGGATGGCTTCCAGGAGCCGACGGTGGGCGAGCAGTTCGATAACCGGGTCCGAGTCACGGATAGCATCCACCTCCAGGCCGCAGAAGGCGACCCAGAAGGCGTTGAACAGCCGCATCAGGGTGTCGTTGTTCAATGCGGCGTACAGAATGCGGTGAAACTCCTCATCCAGGTCTAAAAATTCCTCACCCTGCTGGTTGCAGGCCTCCCACCTGTCCAGCACCGCCTGAAGCTGGGCGAGGTCCTGTTGGTCGATACGGTGGACAGCGTCGCCGATCACCGCCGCCTCCAGCCAGATGCGGATCTGGAGCAGCTCGGCCACGGTGCGCGTGTCGAAGAGCATGCCGAATTGGAAGGTCTCGATCATGGGGTCGAAGTTCAACTCGCGCACATACAGACCATCCCCGGTGCGCACGTCGATGAGACCCAGCGACTGGAGCGACTTGACCGCTTCGCGCACCGAGCTGCGCCCGACCCCCAGATCTTCGACCAGTTGACCTTCGGGAGGCAGGGGGTCACCCGGTTTCAAGTCATGATCCAGGATGTACTGCTTGATGTAATCGATGACAGATTTATACAGCGCCTGACCGCGCAAGGGTTGTTTCATCCACCGACTCCAAAGGTGCGGTTGAAAATAAAACCTGAACGGAACTGACCAAGACTAATTTTATCCCAGATTAGCAGAGAGTGCAGACCCAAGGGATTACGAGTTATTGACAAGTGGGGGCTTTCTCTGTATAATACCTATCAGATATCTGCTATCAGCTATCTGATAGGTTCACTGGCAATTTTACCCGATATTGCCCCTTTTTTCAAGGAGGTGCTGGCGCCGCAGTTTGCTGAACGTGACTGAACCAACCATCGTTTCCTGCACAATTTCGAGAGGAGAATTTCTAATGAAAAAACTGCTGTTTCCACTTGTGATGATCGTGATCTTCAGCATCCTGCTGAGCGCCTGCCAACCCCAGGCACCTGCCGCGCCTCCACCTGCCGCCACCGCGGCACAGGAAGCCCCACCCACCGCGGTCCCACCCACCGCCGTACCTCCCACTGAAGTCCCCCCCACCGAAGTCCCGGTGACTGAAGTCCCACCGGCCGAAGCACCCACGGCAGAGCCGGTCAACATCACCTACTGGGCCTTTGGCAGCGAGGGCTCAGCCATGACCGGCGGCGAGCTGTGGTCCGACTGGTATACCAAGATCTTCAAGCAGTACGAGCAGGACCACCCGGGGGTCAAGATCGACTTTGCCCTCAAGGGCTATGACGCCAGCGGCAGCACCCTGGTGGTGGACACCGCGGTCTCTGCCGGCACCCCACCGGATGTGTATTTTGACACCAAGTTCCGGGTCAAGAAATACCGCGATGCCAAGCTGCTGGAAGACCTGTCCCCGGCGCTGACCGCGGCAGACAGCGACGCCTATGACCCGACCGTGCTGGCCGGGTCCAAGGACGGGGAGGCCACGTGGAGCATCCCTGCGGACGGCGGTTACTTCAACATGATCGTCAACAAGTCCCTGTTTGAGAAAGCCGGTCTCACCGACCTGCTGCCCAAGGGGCCAGACTACAGTTGGACCACGGAAGAGTTCATGAAAGCCTGCGAGGCGATCAACAAGCCGCCGGATGTGTACTGCACCGCCTTCTTCGCCGGCAGCACCTCGATGGACTCAGCCACCAACCTGTGGCTGGCGGGCTACCCGGACTGCAAGTTCTTTGACCAGGCGGCGGGCAAATACACGGTCAACAGCCCGGCCTGCGTGGAAGCCTTCACCTTCCTGCACAGCATCTATGAAAAAGGCTACATGGTCCCTGGCGCCGCCGGCCTGATCGATGACACCACCGACCCCTACTGGCTGAACCAGCAGGTGGCGGCGCTGGCCCAGGGCAACTGGTATGCCAGCATCACCAGCAAGGCGGTGGATTCAAAGACCATCCAGCCCTTTGACTACATCTTCGTCCAGGTGCCGAACAAGCCCGGCGCGCCGGTCACACCGGCGGGCATGGCCAACCCGGACGTGTGGGGGGTGTTCAAGCAGAGCGACCCAGCCAGGCTGAAAGCGATCTATGAGCTGATCCAGTATATGCAGCAGCCCGAGATTGCGGCGCAGATCGCCGCCGGCTGGGGCAAGATCCCGGTGCGCAAGGACGCCAAGTTCGAGAGCGATAACCCGGCCGTGGCCGAGCCGCTGGCGGCAGCGCGCAAGTTCGGCTCCTACGACCCGTACTTTGTCAACGGCGTGCCCTGCGGCTACAACGATGTGCGCCAGGCATGGGCCACCGCCCGCCAGGCCCTGTGGCAGGACAATGCCAATATCCAGCAGATCCTGGACGACTTTGTGCAGGCTGCGGATGGGATCATCGCCGGCTGCCAGTAAGCAGTTCCGGATTTTCAGCTTCGCCTGATGGCGATTGGCGCAACCCCGGGCTGCCTCCTTCTCTCCAGGCAGCCCGGGAAAGCAGATCGGAGCAGCGTCCGTGAGCAGTTTGAACACCCTGGTAAAGGATATGCGCAAAGGCTGGACGGGGTACCTGTTCATTGCCCCCGGCTACCTGGCCTTTATCGTCTTCATGCTGGCGCCGATCCTGTTTGCCATCAGCCTGTCCTTTTACAAGGCATCGTTTAATCTCAGCGCCCGCAAGTTCGTGGGCTTTGCCCAGTACCTGCAGTTGAGCCACGACCCGGTGTTCAAGCAGGCGCTGGTGAACACCATTGAGTACACGCTGATCATCGTGCCAGCCACGGTGCTGATCTCGCTGTTGATCGCCCTGCTGATCGACCCGATGGGGACACGTATACAGGCTTTCTTCCGCGGTGCCTTTTACCTCCCCGGGGTTGCCGGGGGCGTGGTGCTTTCAGTGGTGTATTTGTGGATCTTCAACCCCACCTACGGGCTGTTCAATTACCTGCTGGGGCTGGTGGGGATCAAGCCGGTGTTGTGGCTGGCGACCTCGCCGGCCTCCTTCCTGGCGGTGTGCGGGGTAGTGCTGACCTTCACCATTGGCCAGCCGATCATCCTGTTCCTGGCCGGGCTGGCAGGCATCCCGCAGGACATCCTGGACGCTTCTACGGTGGATGGGGCCAACGCCTGGCAAAAAGCAATTTTCATTCGCCTGCCGCTGCTGCGCCCGGTGCTGCTCTTCGTGCTGGCCACGCAGACGATCAATGTCTTCCAGCTTTGGGAGGTGATCTACATGCTCACCGGCGGCGGCCCGTACAACACCAGCACCTCGCTGGTCTTCCTGATCTTCCAGACTGCGTTCCTGAGCTCCAATTATGGCAAAGCCTCGGCCATCGGCGTGGTGCTGATGGCGATCATCCTGGTCTTCACCCTGGTGCAGCTGCGGCTGTGGAAGGAGAATGATTTCTGATGCCAGGCCACCGCACTTCCCGGAGGCAGTGCCAGCCATGAAAACCCAGGCCGCAAACCAGGACACACTGCGCCGCGCCCTCGAAAAAACCACCCGCCTGGTGAGCTACTTGCTGCTGACCATGCTGGCGATCACCTTCCTGCTGCCGCTGTACTGGATGTTCACCGGCTCCTTCAAGCTGCAGACGGTGACCATGGCGGTGCCGCCTGAGTTCTTCCCGCATAACCCGACGCTGGAGAACTGGACGCGCCTGTTCACCGGCGCCTGGCCGATCGGCCGCTGGGTGTTGAACAGCATCATCGTCTCCCTGCTGACGGTTGTCCTGGTGCTGGTGGTCAGCTCTCTGACTGGCTACGGCTTTGGCAAGAAGAAGTTCCCAGGGTCCAATTTCCTGTTTATCCTGCTGCTCTCCACCATGTTCCTGCCCAGCCAGGTGATCCTGATCCCGCTGTTCCTGCTGGTGCGCGCCCTGCACCTGACCAGCAGCACACTGGGGACGTATTTCGCCATGGCCATGCCAATGATCGCCTCCCCCTTTGGCATCTTCTTGATCAAGCAGTTCTGCAGCACCATCCCGGATGAACTGCTGGATGCAGCGCGCATCGACGGGGCATCTGAATGGGATGTGTTTGCGCGCATCGTGCTGCCTCTGCTGAAACCCGCCCTGGCTGCCCTGGCCATCTTTACCTTCAACCAATCCTGGAATTATTTCATGTGGCACATGGTGCTGGCGGCGGATAAGTTCCAGTACACGGTGCCGGTCGGGGTGTCGATCATCTCGCGCACCCCGGCATTTGGCAAGATGATCACCGACATCGGGCTGACCATGGCCGGCGGGAGCTTTGGCGCCTTCTTCATGATCGTCTTCTTCATTCTCTTCCAGCAGTACTTTGTCAAGGGTATCACCTTTGGCGCGGTCAAAGGCTAAAAGGACCAGCAGATGAAAGATTTTGGACCGATCGTCCCCATCGTCACCCCCTGCAGCCCGGCAGGCGAGCCCGACCTGGACGGCCTGCAGGCCGTGTGCCGGGAGATGCTGGCCGCTGGTGTGCAGGGCATCTTTGTCGCCGGCAGCACCGGGCGCGGCCCGTGGTTCAGCCGGGCTGACCGGTTGCGCATCTGCCAGGCCGCGGCGCAGCAGGTGCAGGGCATTGTGCCGCTGGTCGCCGGCGTGAGCGGCTCCGGGCTGCCGGATATGCTGGAGAACGCCCGCGCCATGGCGGACGCCGGGGCGCAGATCGCCGTAGCCACCGTGCCTGGCTATTTTAAATACAACGCGCGGGAGATCGAAACCATCTACCAGGAGTTTGCCGATGCCAGCCCGCTGCCGGTGATGGTCTACGACATCCCCGAGTTCACCAACACCAAGCTGGACGACGGCATGGTGCTGCGGCTGGCGCGGCACGGGAACATCCTGGCATTCAAGGACTCCAGCGCCGATTTTGAGCGCTTCAAGGAGCTGCTGGCAGCGCTGGAACAGCACCCTGGCTTTCTGCTCTTCCAGGGGAAGGAAAACCTGCTCTTCGATTCGCTGCGCCTGGGCGCCTCGGGCTTCATTGTCAGCCTGATCCACCTGGCCCCGGCGACCTTTATTGGGCTTTACCGGGCGACCCGCATGGGCGACCTCGAACGCGCTGCCGCCATCCAGGCCGGCATCGACCAGGTGATCACCCTGGTGCGGGAAAGCATCGAACAGCGCCCCGAATCGTCCACCCTGTTCCACATGCTCAATTACGCCGTGCGCCAGCGCGGGGTGTGCGACAACCTGCTGCTGCCCCAGGACGACGCCCCCCCGGAGTGGTTGATCCACAACGCCAAAATGGCGGTTGACCTCTGCATCCGCGCCGGCAGCGCGGCCGATCATCTCTAGAAAGGAACGATTATGACGAACCCCTCCTCCGTGACCACCAAGACAGGCGATGCTTCCGGGCGCGGCTCGGTAAGCGGCTACAAAGTGAATTTTCCCGCCCGCATGCGCGGCTATACGGAAAGCGAGATCAACGCGGTTGTCGAAGTGATGCGCAACGCCGAAGCCCAGACGCAGGGCGCCTACCTGCGCCAATTCGAGGCGGATTTCAAGGCCTACACCGGCGCCAGGCATGCCTTTGGTGTGGATAACGCCACCAATGCCCTGCGCCTGGCGAGCATCCTGTGCGGGCTGGGGCCGGGGGACGAGGTGATCATCCCCGGCTACACCTTCTGCGCCACCGCCATCCCCTTCGGCGCCAGCGGCGCCCATATCGTTTGGGCGGACATGGACCCGGCAACCTGGGGCATCAACCCGGAGGATATCGAGCGCAAGATCACCCCGCGCACCAAAGCCCTGGTGGTGGTGCACCTGCTGGGCATGCCGGTGGACATGCCGGCGATCCTGGAGATCGCCGGGCGTCACCACCTGCGGGTGGTGGAGGACTGCGCCCAGGCGCCGGGGGCGGCGATCAACGGGCAGAAGGTGGGAACTTTCGGCGACTTCGGCTGCTTCAGCTTCCATGGTGCTAAACAAATCACCACGCTGGGCGAGGGCGGGGCGCTGACGGTGCGCTCGGATGAGGACGCGGCACTGGTGCCCGGCCTGCGCCACAACGGCGTGCGCCCCTTCAGCGGCGAGCGCCCGCGCTACTGGGTTCCAGCAATGTCCAACGTGGACCTGGACCTGGAGGGCGTGTGGCCGAATAACTTCTCGCTGGGCGAGGCGCAGGCCGCCCTGGGAAGCGAGCTGCTGAAGACCCTGGACCAATCCAACGAGGTGCTGATCGCCCAGGCAGCCCGGCTGCGGGCGGCGTTCGCCGATGTGCCCGAGCTGCAGGTGGTGGACATCCCCGGCGGCTACCGGCATGTCTTTCACCAGTTTGTGATGCACTATGACGGTGCAGCCAGCGGCAGGACGCGGGATGACCTGCTGGACTTTCTCACCCAGGAGGCGGGGATCCGCGCCATCGTGCAGTACCACCCGCTGTACCGCTACCCGCTGTTCCAGAAGCTGGGCGCCGGGGAGCAGAACTGCCCGGTGCTGGAGGGCTGGTGGGACAACTCTTTCAGCCTGCCGTGGTGGATCGGTATGCCGGACGAGACGCTGGACTACCTGGTCGCTTCGGTCAAAGCCGGCGTGGCGGCTTTGAAAGGCTGAGCCATGGAACGGCGCGTCCTTCCCCACTCCGGCTTGGAGGTCGCCCCGCTGTGCCTGGGCACGATGACCTTTGGCACGCCGGTGGCGCAGGCCGAGGCGGTGTCCCTCACCCAGCGGGCGCTGGACCTGGGCATCAACTTCATCGATACGGCCAATATGTACGAGGGCTACACGCGGCGCATCGGCTCGCCCGGCGGGATCTCGGAGGAGATCCTGGGGCAGGCGCTGCGCGGCCGGCGGGAGCAGGCAGTGGTGGCGACCAAGGTGGGGATGAAGATCGGCCCCACCGAGGCGGACGAGGGGCTGAGCCGGGCGCACATCCGGCGCGAGATCGAGCGCTCGCTGGCGCGCCTGGGGACGGATACCATAGACCTGTATTACATGCACCGCCCGTACCCGGCGGTACCGCTGGAAGAATCGGTGGGCGCTTTCCAGGAGCTGCTGGCGGAGGGCAAGGCGCGCGCCTGGGGAATTTCCAACTTCTCAGCGGCGCAGACCGCCGAGGTGCTGCAGGTGTGCGACGCCAACGGCTGGCGCCGCCCGGCAGCCGTGCAGCCCGCCTACAGCCTGCTCAAGCGGGACATCGAGCAGGACCTGCTGCCGCTGTGCCAGCGAGAGGAGCTGGCGGTCATCCCCTACCAGGTGCTGCAGGGGGGGGTGCTGAGCGGGAAGTACCAGCACGGCGAACCGCCGCCACCCGGCTCGCGCCAGGTGGAAAAGCCCGAATGGACGATGGTGTTGAGCGACGAGCTGTTCGAGCGGTTGGGGCCGATCGAAGCCGAGGCGCACGCCAGGGGGCGCACGCTGCTGCAGCATGCCCTGCTGTCGCTGCTGGAGCAGCCGGCGGTGGTCTCGCTGATCATCGGGGTCAAGCGGGTGGAGCAGATCGAGGCGGCGGTCCAGGCACTGGGGTAATCATCCCCATCCTTGCAAATTTGTTATTTTTCTCTTACTATCTTACTGCGTTTTTCCATGGTATGATCGCAGCACAGCAGTGAAGGTCGAAACCGCAAAGCCAGCGAAAGCTGGCGGCGCAAAGCCAACGGGTCTAAGGTCACCGGAGGGTGACGATGATCGCCAGGCCGCCGAAACTTCAGAGCGCCGTGTTGAACGGCCCACCGATTCTCCCTCTGATTTTTAGCGGACCTGGCAAGAAGCGCAGGTCCGCCTTACGTTTCCATGACCTCCGGCTCTTTCCTGTTGATGATCAAGATGCATATTTTCGAAGGAGAAGCGCATGGACTGGACAAGCCGGCTGGCCGAATTTGTGGTGGATTGGGAATTCCTGCTGCAGCGGGATGGGGCTGCATCTGCCCTTTTAACCTTCCTGGTGGAAGCCGCCCGGCTGCCATACCGGCGGATGAACTTCCTGGTCTTAGCCCGTTCGCTCACCAGCCCGCTGCCAGACATCCAGCCCAAGATCCCGCTGGCGATCCGCGCCTTCGAGGCCGGGGACCTGGCCTTTGTACGCCAGCACTACCGCCCTTCGGAGGCCAACCTGTGCGCGAGCCGCCTGGAGTGCGGGCACACCGGGCTGGTGGCGCTGCACCAGGGGCAGCCGGTGGGCTATGCCTGGGCCTGCGGCCAGATCAACCCGGAGACCGACCGCTTCCCGGAAAGCCTGGAGGCGGGGGATGTGCTGTGCGTGGATGCGTACACCATCCCGCCCTTCCGCAACCAGGGGGTGCAGACGGCGCTCAACCTGGCGCGCTGCCGCTGGTTTGCCCGGCTCGGCTACCGGCGGGTCATTGCCGATATCGAGCCGCACA
>CAIQIV010000579.1 GCA_903871905.1 uncultured Chloroflexota bacterium
ATTTACAGCCGGGAGTTCCTGCATGTGCGTCATCTGCGAGACAGTGGCCAGCTGGGTAAGATCCAGTTCCTGCGAGCATCCCATCAACAGGAAATGGCAGGCTGGCCCGGGTACTGGGAAGGCCTGCCTCCCATGCACTACGCCACGCACTGCGTTGGCCCGGTGATGGCCATGGCCCAGGGCATGGCAGAGTATATCTCCTGTTTCGGATCCGGGCGCATCGATGAGCACCTGATCCAGCACTACGGCTCGCCTTTTGCAATTGAAACGGCTCATGTCAAGATCCGCCATTCCGACCTGTCCGCTGAGATCACCCGCTCCCTGTTCAACACCGCTCGCCAGTATCGCGAGAGCTTTGATGTCTACGGCAGCAAGATGTCCTTTGAGTGGCAGCAGATCGAAAACGAGCAGCCCGTAGTGCATCTTGGTGAGAAACCCGAGCGCATTCCCATCCCGGATTATGCACACCTGCTTCCAGTGGAGATCCAACCCTTCACCACGCGCGGCGTCTATGACGCCGATGAGCACCAGCACCTGTCCTTCATCCAGGGCGCAGGTCATGGCGGTTCCCATCCCCACCTGGTTCATGAGTTTATCGCCAGCATCATCGAGGATCGCGAGCCTTTCCCAAATGCTGCCCAGTCGGCTAACTGGACTGCAGTCGGGATCCTGGCTCACGAATCGGCAATGCGCGGCGGCGAAATCATCAAGTTACCTGAATTCTAAAATTTACTCGGAGGTAATACTATGACTAGACCAATCACTCTGTTCTCCGGCCAGTGGGCCGATTTAACCCTGGAAGACCTGGCCAAGAAAGTCAGCGCCTGGGGTTTTGACGGCCTGGAACTGGCCTGTTGGGGCGATCATTTTGAGGTCGATAAAGCCTTGTCTGACGATGGTTATGTCCAGTCTCGCTGGGATATCCTCAACAAGTACAACCTCAAGTGCTTTGCCATCAGCACCCACCTGGTTGGGCAGTGCGTGGCCGACGACCCGATTGATGTGCGCCACTCCCGCATCCTGCCCCCACGCCTGTGGGGAGATGGAGATCCGGAGGGAGTGCGCCAGCGCTGCGCGCAGGAGGTGAAGGATACCGCCGTGGCAGCCAAGAAATTTGGGGTCAAGGTAGTTAATGGTTTCACGGGAAGCTCGATCTGGAAAAATACCTATTTCTTCCCCCCCACCACCCAGGACGATATCAACAAGGGCTTTGAAGATTTTGCCGCACGCTGGAAACCCATCCTCGATGTGTTTGCGGAAAATGATGTCAAGTTTGGCCTGGAAGTGCACCCCACCGAGATCGCCTATGACATCATCACCACCCACCGTGCCTTGCAGGCGGTCGGGGGCCATCCCGCCTTTGGCTTCAATTTCGATCCCAGCCACTTCATTCACCAGTTCCTCAACCCGGTGGAGTTCATCGATGAGTTCCATGATCGCATCTGGCATGTGCATGTCAAAGATTCTCGCGTCCAGCTCAGCGGCCGGAACAGCATCATCTCCTCCCACCTGGACTTTGGCGACCCGCGGCGCGGTTGGGACTTTGTCTCCCCGGGGCGTGGCGATGTCAAATGGGATCCGATTGTCCGCGCTTTCAACCGCTATGGTTACCAGGGACCGCTGTCGATCGAATGGGAAGACACGGGCATGGACCGCGAGTGGGGCGCCCCAGAGGCGCTCAAAATGATCCGCAGCATGGATTTTGCGGCCTCTTCCGTCGCTTTTGATGCAGCCTTTGCCGCGAAGAAAGATTATTAAAGAGGTTTCCATGGGAGAACAATCCTTTACTGCTATGGCTGGCCCCAAGTCCGAGGGGCAGATTCCCGAAATTGGCGTGGGAATGCTGGGCTATGCCTTCATGGGTAAAGCCCATACCAACGCCTACAAAAAGATTCCTTACATGATGTACCCTCCCCCGGCTGTGCCTAAGCTGGTTGGCGTTTGCGGACTGGGCGAAGCGGATGTCAGCGAAGCAGCCAAAAGGTATGGGTTTACCATCACCTGCACCAACTGGCGCAAGTTCCTGGATGAAAATGGCGATCAATTCCAGCTCTTCGACAACTGTGGCCCTAATAATATCCATGTTGAGCCCAGCATCGTTGCTGCCCAGGCTGGCAAGCACATCCTGTGCGAAAAACCGCTGGCGCGGACGGCTGAAGAAGCCAAGTCTGCCCTGGATGCCGTAACCAAGGCCGGGGTCAAGCATATGGTGGCGTTCAACTATCGCTTTGTCCCTGCCATCCGCCAGGCACGCTACCTGATCGAAAGCGGCGCACTGGGACGCATCTATCACTACCGCGCCGTCTACCTCCAGGAATGGATCATGCCGCACTACAACACCCCGATGATCTGGCGCCTGGACAAGGGTGTAGCCGGCAGCGGCGCCCTGGGAGATCTGGGGGCACATATCATCGACCTGGGCCGCTTCCTGGTAGGTGAAATGAAGAGCGTGTCAGCCATGACCAAGACCTTCATCCCCGAGCGCCCCTGGGGCGATGGCCGGATGGGCAAGGTGGAGGTTGACGACGCCTTCGTTGCCGCGGTGGAATTTGAGAACGGCGCCATCGGCACCCTGGAAGCCACCCGCTTTGCCGGGGGTCGCAAGAACTACGAAGTGCTGGAGATCAACGGCGAAAAAGGCTCCATCCGCTTCAACCTGGAGCGCATGAACGAACTGGAGGTCTTCTGGGTCGGTGAAGAGCCCAAAGAAACGCAGGGTTTCCATAATGTGCTGGTTACTGAAGGTCACCATCCCTGGTGGTCCAACTGGTGGCCGCACGGCCATATCATTGGCTGGGAGCATACTTTCGTCCATGAGATCACCCACCTCCTGGACTGCATCGTCAACGATAAAAGCGTTGCGCCTTACGGAGCCGATTTCAATGATGGATACCGTGCCGCAGTTGTCTGCGACGCAATCCTGGAATCGGCGGCCAGCAAGAAGCAGGTCGATCTCAAGTATTAATAAACATTTGGGTCTGGCGCCAGTCAATGGCGCCAGACCACCTTGATGGATAAAGGAGCGCAAACTCATGCAGCTAGAAACTTTCATCGTCATATTTGTCATTATCCTGCTTGCCTTCATTTTCTTCATTGCCATCCTTGCGCGCATTTTGAATGGAAAGGTCCCGCCGAAGATTCACCGCCTGATTGAAGGGGTGATCATTGGCGGGATCGGTTTGGGCATTTTTGGCATTTTCCAACCCTGGACTATCTATCTTTACTATTATGGATTCCAGATCTTGCTGCTGTCCACCCTATCTTTTATAGTCTGGAGCCACATCACCCCCGGTCCCGAGAAGCGCGAAGTGGTTGTTCGCCAGTAAGCGCAAACAGGCAAGAGAACAAAATGACCAGAAACTTATTCATGGGTATTGACGTCTCCACCACCAGCGCCAAAGCGCTGCTGGTGAACGAGCTGGGAGAGGTGTTGAGCAGCGAATCCACCGCGCTGTCCCTATCCACTCCGCGCCCTCTGTGGTCCGAGCAGAACCCTCAGGATTGGTGGGAGGCTTGTGTCGGCAGCATCCGCAGGGCGCTGCACAGCGCAGGAGCAAAGGGGGAGGAAGTCAAGGCCATTGGCCTGACCGGGCAGATGCATGGCCTGGTCCTCCTGGATGAACAGGGGGAAGTACTGCGCCCGGCCATCTTGTGGAACGACCAGCGTACTGCAGCGCAGTGTGATGAGATCCGCCAGCGCCTGGGTAAGGAGCGTCTGATCCAGATTACCGGCAACAATGCACTGACCGGCTTCACCGCGCCCAAGATCTTATGGGTGCAGCAAAACGAGCCTGCTATTTATGCTCGCGCCCGGCACGTGCTGCTGCCCAAGGATTATGCTCGCTATAAGCTTACCAATGAGTATGCCATTGACTGCGCCGATGGCGCCGGCACCATCCTGTTTGATTTGCAAAAGCGCACCTGGTCCGATGAGGTGCTGAACAGCCTGGGCATCCCCAAGGAATGGCTGCCTAAAACCTTTGAAGGCCCGCAGGTCACGGGCGTGGTCAGCGCCCAGGCGGCTGTGGAAACTGGCCTGGCTGCCGGCACACCAGTGGTAGCCGGCGGCGGCGACCAGGCAGCCCAGGCGGTTGGGGTAGGGGCAGTCAAACCCGCTATCATTGCTCTCACCCTGGGGACTTCAGGGGTAGTTTTTGCCACCACAGAAGCGGCCCTGGTTGAGCCAGAGGGACGGCTGCATGCCTTCTGCCATGCTGTTCCCGACCGCTGGCATTTCATGGGGGTGATGCTCAGCGCCGCAGGCAGCCTGCAGTGGTACCGCGATGCCCTGTATCCAGAGATCTCATTCGATGACTTAGTTACTGAAGCGGAGCAGGCCCCGGCTGGCTGCGAGGGTCTTTACTTCATGCCCTACCTGACCGGCGAGCGCACCCCCCATCCCGACCCGCTGGCGCGCGGCGCCTGGGTTGGGCTGACCATCCGCCACACCCGCCCGCATGTGACCCGTGCGGTATTGGAGGGGGTCTCGTATGGGATTAAGGACAGCTTTACCCTGATCCAGCGCGCCAGCACTGCCGAGATCCAGCAGGTGCGCATCTCGGGTGGAGGCGCAAAGAGCCCTGTTTGGCGCCAGATCATGGCGGACATCCTGGGCATTGAGCTGGTTACCGTCAACACCACCGAAGGGGCGGCCTTTGGTGCTGCACTGCTGGCTGCCGTTGGCTCCGGCTTTTTCCCCAATGTGGAGCAGGCTTGCGAGGCCACAATTCACACTACCGGGCGTACCGCCCCAGGGGCTTACAGTGCGGCTTATCAGAAATATTACCCCATTTACCAGACCCTGTATCCTGTGCTCTCACCAACCTTTGACACGCTTGCATCTGTCTTTAACGAATAGGAGAGATTATGGAAAAGTTCGGCTATCGTTTTTCATTCGGTCCATGGAACATTCACGAAGGCGCTGATCCCTTTGGCCCAACCGTTCGCCCGGCTATTCCCTTTACTGAGAAGCTCAAATATTACAAGCAGCTTGGGTTTGATGCGGTCCAATTTCACGACGATGATGCGGTGCCCGATCTCAACAACCAGAGCCCCAGTCAGATCCGGCACACTGCTCAGGAACTGCGGAAAGCTCTGGAAGGCGAGGGGCTGGTTGCTGAGTTTGTTGCTCCCCGCCTGTGGGAAGATCCACTGACCATTGATGGCGCGTTTACCGCCAATGACCCCAAGGCCCGCCAGTATGCTTTTGATCGCGCCAGGAAAGCCGTGGACATCGCCAATGAGTTGGGCATACACTTCATGGTCCTCTGGCTGGCGCGCGAGGGCACCTACCTGCGCGAGTCCAAGAGCTCAACTCGCTCCACGCTGCTGCTGCTGGAAGCGATTAATGCACTGCTGGATTACGACCGGGAGCTGCGCATTGCCATCGAGCCCAAGCCCAATGAGCCAATGGACCTGGCTTATATCCCTACCATCGGGCATGCCCTGGCGCTTGGATCGCAGTCCATTGACCCATTGCGCGTGGGCTGCCTGGTCGAGTCGGCCCATGCCATCCTGGCCGGGCTTGACCCTTCAGACGAGATGGGTTTTGCCCTGGCTTTTGGGAAACTGTGGAGTGTGCATCTGAATGATCAGAATGGTCTTAAGTTTGACCAGGACCGCTCGTTTGCCTCGGTTGACCTGCGCCGCGCTTTCAACCAGGTGCGCATCCTGGACGAAAACCACTTTTTTCAAAAGGGTATGGTAGGCCTGGATGTCAAAGCCATCCGCACCCAGCCCAAAGAGCTTGCCACCCGCCACCTGCGCAACAGCCTGGACATTTTCCTTAAATTGGTTGAGCTTTACCGGTCATTGGACCAGGCAGCGGTCAGCAAACTGATTGCAGCCCAGGATTATGAAGCATTGGACTGGTTGATTCTAAGCCATCTCATGGGCGCCTCCGGCTGATCGCCGGATGCCCAGACATTTGTCCCTAAAAATCCCAGGAACCAGAAAAAGTCCTGGGATTTTTTGATATGATTCAACCTGTCATAAATTAGCTCTCAGCGGTGTTTATAATATGAGCTGGTTCTCCGGCTCAGAGGTAGCCAGTGGAAATGTCGTTTGCCCGAAAAAATCATCATGTCACCCAGAAAGAGACACCCGCTACAACAGAGTTTGACGCGTTGTTTCAACAGTATTGGCCGCGTATCTGTGCTGTGCTGACTCGTTTGGTCGGCGACCCGGCAGAAGCAGAGGACCTGGCGTTGGATGTGTTCCTGCGCCTGTATCAGGCGCCTCCCAGCGACCAATCCAATCCGGGCGGCTGGCTGTACCGGGTCGCCACTCATCTCGGCCTGAATGCCCTGCGGGCGCGCAGGCGGCGCGGCCAATATGAGCAGCAGGCTGGACAGTTGGAGGAACTGCACAGCCAAGATTGGGATCCCCCCGCTGCGATGGAACAGGCCCAGGACCGCCAGCTGGCGCGCCGTGCCCTGGCTCGTATGAAGCCTCGCTCATCCCAGGTGCTGATCCTGCGCTACTCTGGCCTGTCCTATGCCGAAGTTGCCGATGCCGTGGGGGTATCCCGGGCATCGATCGGCACCCTGCTCGCTCGAGCAGAACGTGAATTTGAAGAGGAATTCTCAAGCCTGAACCAGGCCCCAGGAGGCAGCGATGCATCTGACTGAAGGCGAAATCCGTGCCTTTATCGACCATGAGCTGGAGACGGAACGGACCCGGCTGGTGGAAGCCCACCTGGCGGCCTGCTCAGAATGCCAGGCGTTAGCCGGTGTTCTCTGCTCACAGGCCCAACGTGTCTCAGCAAAATTGGCTTTACTGGAGCCAGAGTTGGACTCCAGCAAGACTATCCTATCCACCACTGCGGGGCGCGCCCACCTGGAAGAGCGTCTCGCCACAATCAGAAAGGAGCAACCTTCCATGTGGAACAACATCTTCTCAAAGCGCATGCGCCCGGCATGGGTGCTGCTGGCAATTGTCGTCCTGTTGGCAGTATCGCTGGCATTTCCGCCGGTGCAGGCTATCGCAAACAGCTTTCTTGGCCTCTTCCGCGTGCAGCAGATTGCGGTAATACCGGTAAACCCTGAGCAAATGCCCAAGGGAACCGGCAACGCCGACCGCTTCGAAGCGTTCTTAACCGAAAACGTCACCGTTGAAAAACGAGGTGACCGGAAGGATGTGACATCTGCGGCGGAAGCCAGCGCCCTGGCAAATATGACTGTGCGCTTGCCAGCCTTCCTGCAGGATCAGCCCAGGTTCGAAGTTCAGCCAGGAGCCAGGATGACTATGAAAGTGGACCTGAATCGTATCCAGGCGGTCCTGTCTGAGATGGGAAACAGTGACATCCGGCTGCCTGCCAACCTGGACGGCGCTGAGGTTACTGTTGAGATCCCGGACATGGTGGCTGCAATGTATGGGGATTGCAATTTTGATCCTCCCGCGCCCCAGGACGATGAAGAGCCCCAGCCGATTCGTGATGGGAAACCTGCTAACTGTATCACCCTGCTCCAGTTTTACAGCCCGAGCGTGTCTGCTCCTGAAGGCCTTGATCTGGCTGCGATTGGCGAGGTATATCTGCAACTGCTGGGCATGAGCCGTGAAGATGCAGCCAGCTTTGCTAACAGTGTAGATTGGACAACCACACTGGTTATCCCTGTTCCCCGCTTCGGTGCTGAGTACCAGGAGATAACCGTCGATGGTGTTGAAGGTACCGTGGTTCTGCAGGGCGATCGCTATTTGCTGCTCTGGGTGCGGGATGGGGTGATTTACGGGTTGTCTGGCCCGGGTGACCTGGATATGGGCCTGCAAATCGGCAACTCCATGCAGTAATATCCCCAACAGGTCCGGCGGTGGGTTCTTCCGGCCGCCCTGGTACTTGAGGAGAGTGCGACCGCCGTGCGTGGCGGTCGCACCTCTCTGTCAGCCAGTTCTGGACACAGTATAATCGGTGTACTACCATAACTGACCTTGATCTGAAAAAGAATTCCAGTATGACGACATCCTCATCTCCTGCCATTGAGATCCACAACCTGCGCAAAGTCTTTGATACCAAAGTTGCGGTTGACGACCTGACGCTGACCGTCGAACGCGGGGAGGTATTCGGTTTCCTGGGGCCAAATGGAGCAGGCAAGACCACCTCGGTTAAAATGCTGCTCTCTTTGATTACACCTACCAGTGGGGAGGGACATTTGTTCGGTGAGTCACTTGGTCATCCCCAGGCGCGCCGGCGGGTTGGATTTCTTCCAGAACACTTCCGCTTCCATGACTGGCTCGACGCGCGTGAGTTCCTGACCCTGCACGCCGACCTGTACCACATCCCGCGCAGCGCGGCGCGCCAGCGTGTTGAAGAGTTGATGGAGCTGGTCGGTTTGCTCCCCCACGCTACCAAGAAGCTTCGCGAATTTTCCAAGGGCATGCTGCAGCGCATCGGGCTGGCCCAGGCGCTACTGAACCAGCCTGAGCTGGTGATCCTGGATGAGCCAACCTCTGGCCTGGACCCGGTCGGACGCCGCATGGTGCGAGACGTGATCCGTGACCTGCGCCAAAAAGGTACTACGGTGTTTCTCAATTCCCACCTGTTGAGCGAGGTGGAAATCACCTGTGATCGGGTGGCGTTCATCAAGAATGGGCGCGTTTTGCGCACGGACCGCCTGCAAACGCTTGTTGAAGGTGAATTGAGCGTTGAAATCCGGGCTGCAAACCTCACTCCTTCGGTCATTAATGGATTGCAGCGCTGGTCAGGTAACATCCGCCAGGATGGGGAGTACCTGACCCTGACGCTGCCAGGCGAGGCTGAACTGCCAGATGTAAACCGCTTCCTGGTTGAACAAGGAGCGGCAGTATATGCTCTGCGCCCGCAGCATATTTCCCTGGAGGATCTGTTCATCCAGATCGTGGGAACCGATGGAGGCCTGTAATGAGCACCCTGGTTATCGCTCGCCTGACATTTAAGGAGGCTGCCCGGCGCAAGATTTTGCTGGCGGCGCTGCTGCTTGGCCTGGCTTTCCTGACGATCTTTGGCCTGGGCTTCCATTATATCTTGCTTAATATGAGCGAAGAAAGCAGCGGGAGCCTGGACCTGATGCAGCTCAGCGAGATTCGCAACTTCTTGTTGATGGCCGGGCTGTACGTGGTCAATTTCCTGACCATCATGATGACCGTGCTGACTTCTGTCGATACCGTCTCCGGGGAAATTGCCTCGGGAACGATCCATACCCTGGTTTCCAAGCCTATCCGGCGGTGGGAGATAATTGCCGGGAAATGGTTGGGTTTTATGGGGATGATCACCCTGTACCTGGTGCTCATGGCTGGAGGCGTGTTTGCCATTGTCTATTTCCTGTCAGACTACCTGCCCCCTTCCATGTGGAAAGGGCTGGCTCTTTTATGGTTGAACGGCGCCCTGGTGTTGAGTGTTTCTTTCTTTGGTGGTACGGTCTTCTCTACCCTTGCCAATGGGGTACTCATTTTTGGTCTGTATGGCATTGCGTTCATCGGTGGGTGGATTGAACAGATTGGCACATTTCTCACCAATGCCGCGGCGCGCCAGACCGCAGTGAATATTGGCATTATCACCAGCCTGATGCTTCCGGTCGATGCCATCTGGAAGCGAGCGGCATATGAAATGCAATCCCCGCTGGCCGGGCTGATTGGCATCTCGCCCTTCTCGTCTCGCTCGGTGCCCAGCCCCATTATGCTGGCCTATTCAGTGATTTACCTGGCGGTGATGGTCTTCCTGGCGCTGCACCAGTTTAACCGGCGCGATCTTTAAACTTGAAAAACCGTCCTGCTGTGCTCTTGTGCCGGTTGTTCAAGGCTGCTGCCTGGCTGTGCCTGGCTTTCCAGCTTACCTGGGCAACCGCCTATTTTCTGACCGGTTCTGGCCTCTTGCACCTGGTAGCCGTTACCCCTACCTACCTGTCAATGGCCAACTGGTTGGCAGTTTATCTTTTTATCCCACTGCCAGCAGTGCTTCTGGTCGCTGGGCTTTGCCGTTCCCGCCAGTTGTTGACCGGCTTTCTGGTCGCGGGCTCTGTCTTCCTGGCCGTGTGGGGCTGGCAGTATTCCCCGTCACGCTGGCCCGCCCAGCTTGCCAAAAGCCAATCCACAGAAACTCACAGGCTCAAGGTGATGACTTACAACGTCCTGGCCTGGCATAACCGTACTTCCCATATTATCCAGACCATCCAGCATGAAGATGCTGATATCGTATTTCTGCAAGAACTTAATCCCTTGCAGGCCTGTGCACTTCAAGACAGGTTGAGCCAGGAATATCCCTACCAGCAGCTAAAGCCAAGCAGCGATGATCCTGGTGGCAGCGGCCTGCTCAGCAAATATCCGCTTGAGCCAGCCAGGGCCGATCTGCCACATACCCGCTGGGTAGGAGAGCCGCTGGCTGCTAAAATGAAATGGGGCGCGGGACAGGTGTTGCTGGTCAACTTTCACATGGCCTCCTCCACCCGTTTCGCCTCCTGGCAGGCCATGAAAGAGGATTTTAAGGCACGCAATGAACAGGCAAGCCTACTGGTCGAATATGCTCGTTCGTCAGCCGATTCGCCTCTCGGGGTGATCGCTGCTGGTGATATGAACTCGGTTCCATTGAGTGACGCCTATCGCCTCATGACCTCAACATTTCAGGATGCCTGGGCGCAAACTGGCTTTGGCCTGGGGAACACCTTCCCAGGCAATAACATCAACAACTCTCCCAAGCCACATCTGGGGTTCTTTTTTATGCCTTCCTGGATCGTCCACCTGGATTATATTTTCTATACATCCCCCTGGAATGCACTCGCCAGTCACACGGCTCAGGCAGACGGCGCCTCCGATCACCGGGGTGTAGTGGCAGAGTTAATTAATTTGCCTTGAGCCAGGAGAACTCTTCAGGCCAATGGTGGTTTTCTATCCCCGGGTTCGCAGGGCGGCCTGGATCTCCTGGCTGACAGATGGGTCGAGCTCACAATCAGCAGATGCCGAAAGCACCTGCCTGGCTGTCTCTCCCCCAATCTGTCCTAAGGCCCAGGCAGCATGCCCGCGTACTAAAGGTTCTGCATCCCCCTCCAGAGCTCGCGAGAGAGCAAAAATTGCTGCGCTGTTCCGGCTGTTTCCCAGGGCTACCGCGATATTACGCAGATAGCCGCGCCGCTTTGCACGTAAAATTGGACTGGGGGAATTTTTACCCGGGCGAAATTTTCGATTGAATTCGCCAGCTGTCATTTCAAGTTCTGAGGCGATATCCGAAAACAGAATCTCCCTCTGGTTGCCTGGCTTGCCAGCAAAACGTTTATTCCACGGGCACACCTGTTGGCAGATGTCACACCCAAAAACCCAACTGCCGATTGCCGGTCTGAGTTCCACTGGAATGGCGGATTTCAGCTCAATTGTCAGGTAAGACACACAGCGGCTGGCATCGATGGCCCGGTCGGGCATGATACAGCCGGTTGGGCAGGCCTGCACACAACGCCTGCATGTCCCGCAACGGTCGTGGGGAAAAGGCGGATCTGGCTGCAGTTCCAGGTCCAGGAAGATTTCAGCCAATAAAAAAAAGGATCCTAAAAGCGGATGGATCAAACAGGTATTTCTGCCAATCCACCCCAATCCCGCCCGCTGTGCCAGCTCACGTTCCAGTACCGGCCCGGTGTCAGTGTACCAGCGGCTGGCGACTTTGGCGCCAATTTGCTGCTGCAGAAACTCAACAATTTCACGCAGAAGAGGCGGAAATACAACATGGTAATCCGTTCCCCAGGCGTAAGCGGCCACTTTCCCCGTTAATCCGCTGCTTCCTGTACCATATTGGCCATCCAGGGCTTGAGAAAGGTTGCCTGAAGAACTTGGCGGGGGATAACACATCCCCAGCACCAGGATCGAGCGGCAGCCAGGCAAAACCTGCCGAGGATCGCGGCGCAAATTACGTGCGCGTTCGGTCTCCAGGTAACGCATATCACCATGTCGGCCAGCCTGCAGCCAAACCTGGTAGGCAGGATAATGCTCTACGGGATCCGGGGATGTAATACCCGCCAGTTCAAAACCAAGCTGGCGGGCTTTATCCTTCACCAATTGTTCAAGATGCACCGGCGACCTTGATCATCTCTTGCTACAGGTAAGCCCGATAGGCACGCTCGCTGCAATCGTCGATGTCGGTTCGGTGAATCGCAGCACGATATCCCCATCAAAACTACTGGTCAAGGTCAGCGTGTGGTTATATTTATAGTCCCCAGGAGTTAGATTGACGGACGTTTCCAGAGGAGTGCCCATTTGATCGCTTCCCATCACTTCCAGGTGATAGGTGATCTTCGCCGGCTGGATCACATGGAATTTTACTGTGAAGGCGAAGGAATATGGGCAGGGACTTGTAATATAATTTGTGTCCACAGACAGGGAGATGTCCTTAAGATATAGGGTAGCAATTCCGGGCGCTGAGGCCGATGTCGAAGCAGCCTGTGTAACGACGTTAACCTTCGCATAGATCGGCTGGTTGGCTTTTGGGCCAATTCCAAACGTCTGTCCAGCAGCGTTGACCAGGATCCAATTGCTCTGGAAAGTACCCGGTGTTTCGGGCGCCATCATCTCCACCGAAATATCCACCGTGGCCCCGGGTGGAACTTCCACCGGTATCTGCGCCGAACGCTGCACCCCCATCCAATCGCCGCTGTGATAGAGAAGCTTATAGTCTGTTGTCCAGGTGGTTGTACCGGCATTGATCAGGCGCCATGTTTTGGTAAAGTCCTTACCACTTTTAACCTCAGCATTATCTGGATAAGTAACATCCTTGACAAACTCTGCATGATCACCGGTGTTTCCCGCGGTAGGCAGCGGCGTATAAAGAGGCTCCTGCGTTGGAGTTACCGTCTGGGTGGCGGTTATAGCCGTCTCTACAGAAGGCGGTTCCGGCGTATTTGTTGCCGCCGAATCAGCCTGTTGGGTAAGCTTCGCCTCGTATGTCTTGACAGCTGCAGTGGCAATCGCATTGGGGTCCAGTGGCGTGGCAGTGGGTGCAGCAGGCGAGGTACAGGAGGACAGAACGATGACCAGCACCATCAGCAGAAACCAGGATTTTTTATGGTTCAATTGAAATTACCTCCTCATGCCAGGTTGTCATGGTAGAAAACCAAGCAATTTTACTCTCCATACAACTTACGATGAACAATACTTAAGGTCCGCACCTGCTCTGCTGCGTGATAAGATGAGCGTACCAGGGGACCGCTCTCTACCCAGCGGAAACCTATTCCCAGGCCAAAGTCTTTGATCTCGGTGAACTCATCGGGGGTGTAATAGCGTTCGATCGGCAGGTGCTTTTTACTTGGTTGCAGATACTGGCCAATGGTTAGAATATCTACCCCCCAGGAGCGCAGATCACGCATCACTTCTTTAACCTCATCCATCGTCTCACCCAGGCCAACCATCATCCCAGATTTGGTAAGGACCTCTGGATCAAGCTTCTTTGCTCCGCTTAAGATAGCAGCCGTCCACTGGTAATTATCCTGCGCCTGGACTTTCTTGAACAAGCGCGGTACCGTCTCAACATTATGGTTCAGGATCTCAGGCCGGGCATCCATTACGATCTTGAGCGCTTCCAGGCTGCCTTTGAAATCCGGGATCAGCACCTCGATGGAACAACCAGGGGCAAGCTGGCGGATACGCTGTATCACCAGCGCAAAAATGGGCGCGCCTCCATCCTTGCGATCATCGCGGTTAACGCTGGTGATCACCGCATGTTTCAGCCCCATGGCTTTCACCGCCTGGGCCACCCGCTCTGGCTCCATCCAATCCAGCGGCAAAGGTTGGCCGCGCTTGATGTCGCAAAAGCCGCAGGTGCGGGTGCAGACATCACCCAACATGAGGAAAGTGGCAGTGCCGCTGCCCCAACATTCCCCCATGTTCGGGCACATCGCTTCCTCGCAAACGGTGTGCAAGGCCTTTGCGCGCATCAGGCCTTGCAGCCATTCATAATTTTCTCCAGATGGAGCGCGCACGCGAATCCACTCCGGGCGGCGTTTCGGGGTAGTCTCTATTTGCTGGGGGTTCACCCGATCACGGGTTGGTGTAAACGGCATAAAGTTCCTCATAGAATTAAACAGTAAAAGTTGCCTCGAGAAAGAGGCACTGCTGTACATTTTACCAGTTTTTCCATACTGTAAATGAGACCTCTCTCATGTTAGAATGGCACCTCGTACATAGACCGTTCCTTTGGGAGACCTGTATGCCTTCGGATTCGTATCTTCACCAGCTTATGACACTGCCCGCCGCGCTGGCAGCTTATCTTTCTCCAGATGGTTTGTGGATGGCTTTGACCTGGCAGCGCGTTCACGAGAACGCCGATGTATTTCTCCTGCCCAGTGATGGCTCAACCCTGCCGATTGCATTATCCCATACGCCCGAGCGGACAGAGTTCGTAGGCTGGAGCCCGGATTCGGCGGCGGTTCTGGTGCGCGAAGATCACAAGGGTGACGAACGTGTCCGCCTGTTCCACATTCCGGTTGATCAGCCCGGCGTGATGCAGCCCTTGACTGAAGACCGGCCTGCCTATTTCTTGCGTGGAGGCTGTCTCTCCCCGGACAACCACACCTTATTTTACGGGGCAAACTTTGATTTTGCCTGCCAGCAGGTGATCGAGCCCACCTGGGTGATCCGCCATAATCTGCTGACGGGTGAGCGCCGCGCCATCGCCCGCCCAGAAAAAGCCAATTACACACTACCTGAACTGAACCGTGCAGGCTCACATATCATCTACAACCGCAGAGAACGCGCCCCTGCTGGTCGCCAGGTCTATCTGGTTGATGCAGAAGGTAATGTGGACCGTGAAATCCTGAATTTTGGCGACCAGGTCAGGGTGATTGCTCACTGGCTGCCTGATTCAGAAACCATTGCCTTTCTCTCGGAAGCAGCCCAGGTACAACCGAATGGAAAGGGGCAGGGCTATAACAGCCTGGGGATTTACCATTGGCCCAGCGGGGGTTTGCGCTGGCTGGTGAATGACCCGCTCCGATCGATTGAACGTTTTTGGGTCTCGCAGGATGGGATGATCATTGTGGACGAAATGATCCAGGCTGTTCACCGCCCATCATATATTGATCCGCTGACCGGGCTAGAAACCTTTTTCCCGACCATTGATGGAAACCTGCTGCCGATTGGCCGCGCCGCCGACGGCGCATGGACCGGGCTGTTCTACTCTTCCCAGTCACCCCATGACGTGGTGCGTTTTCAACCGGTAGCTAGCGGCACGCCTGACCTGACTTCTCTCACCCGGTTATGGGAACGGACGAGGGTAGAGCCTGCCCATCTCACCCGGGCTGAGACATTCCATTGGTCTTCAAGCGATAGGTTGCAGATTCAGGGCTGGTTATATCGCGCTGAGCCCAACCCCAGGCGGGCGATTATTCTCATCCACGGTGGGCCGAATAACCATGCAGAAAACGAATTAAAGCCCCATATCCAGTATTTTGTTTCCAGGGGGTTCAATGTGTTGGACGTTAATTACCGTGGCAGCACCGGGTTTGGCCCAGGATACCGGGATGCAATCAAAGAAACCGGTTGGGGTGGTCAGGAACAGGTGGACATTGCCGAAGGCGCCCAGGCGCTGATCCGCGACGGCCTGGCTGATCCGGGGCGGGTGGGTGTGATGGGAACCTCCTACGGCGGATACAGCGCGTGGTTCCTGATCACACATTACCCTCTGGATATCATTGCGGCGGCAGCACCAATCTGTGGGATGACCGATCTGGTTGTGGATTACCATACCACCCGTCCTGATCTCCGTCCCCTGAGTGAGGAAATGCTCGGCGGCAGTCCTCAACAGGCGCCAGAACGCTACTTTGAGCGCTCACCCATCCATTATGTCCAGAATATCCGCGGCAAACTGCTGATCGTGCAGGGCGCGAATGACCCGAATGTAACCCCTGATAACATGCACCTGGTGGTAGAACAGCTCAAATATCACCATATTCCCTATGAACTGCTGGTTTTTGATGATGAAGGGCATGGCATTCTCAAGCCAGCCAACCAGGAAAAGCTGTATGCGCGCCTGGCTGAATTCTTTGACACGGCGCTGGGGGCAGCGTCTGGCCCGTTATTCGTCTAAAGGCCTGACCTTTAGCCGCAGCCCGGCAACCGCCACAATCTGGACACGTTCACCCCGTTCGACCCGCCGTCCTTCTCCCTCTACCAGGTCGGCGCTCCACATCTCGCCGCCCACGCGCACCTGGCCAGATGGCGCAAGGGGAATGGTCACCGTAGCAGTGCGTCCGACCAGGGTGTCTACCACCATGCGCAGCGGCGCCTTTTGCGCCCGTACCGCAAAGATCAGGATCCCTAAAAAGATGCCGCCGGTAAACAGCGAGCTGATCACGACCAGGGGGATCGAAACCGTCTGGAAAGCCGGCATCTTTGGCGAGTTGAACAATACCAGCATACCGGTGATCATCGACCCAATACCAGCGACGGTCAGCGCCCCGTGGGTAGGGGCTTTAATATCCAGGATAAACAGGACAAAGGCGATAATCAAGAAAACTAAGCCAAACCAGTTCACCGGCAGCAGCCCTAACCCATAAGCTGCCATAGCCAGGCTGACCACCCCAATGAAGCCCGCAACCCAGCCACCCGGGCTGTAAATTTCGATCAGGATCGCCGCCGCGCCGATGTTCAACAGCAGCACCAGCACATTCGGATTGGTTAGAAAGCTCAATAACTGCTCTATAAGGGAGGGATCCAGCGGGTTAACATTGGCTCCCTGGGTATGAAGCACCAGTTTCCCCGCACCTGTTTCCACCTCAAAACCATCCAACTGGCGAAGTAACTCGTTGAGATCAACAGAGATAAAATCCACCAGGCCGGCTTCCAGGGCTTCTTGTGCCGATACCGCCTCTGCGGTTTCAATCATCTGCTCTGCCAGCGCTGCTGCTTGAGCGCCGCGTTTTTCAGTCAGGGAGCGCACGGTTGCCTTGAGGATATTCTTGGTCTTCGCCTCCATTGTGGATCCCAGGTCCTCTCCCCCCCCGCCTACCGGACTGGCGGCGCCAATGGAGGTCTCTGGGGCCATGGAAGAAGCCTGGCCGGCCATGGTAATGACCGCCCCGGCGCTGCCTGCCATGGCGCCGCGCGGCGCGACATAGACCACTACCGGTACCAGGCTGGCGCGCATCTCCTGCACCATGCTGTTCATGACATCAATGCTTCCCCCCGGGGTATTGAGCTGTAAAATCACAAGCGTGTTTTGAGAATCAAATTCCGCTGCCTTGCCCAGGCCGCGAACAAAATATTCGTTCATAGATGGAGTCAGTGGACCATCTATGGTTAGCAGCAAGACCTGTGGGCCAGCGGTCTCTGGTTGCACCGGGCTGGCAGCACATGCCCACCCGGTTAATAGCCAGAAGATCGCCAGGGCAGATAGGGCTCGCGGCGCAATACTTCTCCGATCAGAATAAACCCTCCAGATATGCACGGGTGCGCTCCTTTTTCGGATGGTCAAAGACCTCATGCGCCGGGCCACATTCGACCACTTCACCCAGGTACATGAATATCACGTAGTCCCCCAGTCGTTTGGCCTGGCGCAGCACATGGGTTACCAATACGATTGTATACCGATCTTTCAATTCCAGCAGCCGTTTCTCAATATGCTGGGCCGATATCGGATCCAGGGCCGAGGTAGGCTCATCGCCCAGCAGGATCTCGGGCTCAACGGCCAAGATCGGAAAGCACACGTCTGAACTCCAGTCACATTCAGAAATCTCGTATGCCGTCTTCTGCTTGAAAAGGGGGGGGGGGGGGGGGGGGGGGGGGGGGGGGGG
>CAIQIV010000580.1 GCA_903871905.1 uncultured Chloroflexota bacterium
CGTGCAGGCGGGTCTCCTTGGCCTTGCCGGCCAGCTTGTTCTCCCCGTACTTCTGCAGCCGCTGCTGGACCTCAGCCGCGCTCAACCCCTTTGCCGGGTCCACCTGCAGCTGCCTGGCCACTTCTTCGGCCGTCAGTGCATACCACTTGGTTTGTGTTCCAGTCGCATCAGCCATAATTAATAAATCTCCTCAGACTTCAGAATTTTTCCGGAACGTAGCGGAAGGGATAATTGGGATCTTTATAATTCCCCTTGGCCTGGCGCTTGGGGAAAGTGATCTTGGAGCGCGGCACTTCCTCGTAAGGGATCAAGCTCAAGAAGTGCGAGATGCAGTTGAGGCGCGCCCGGCGCTGGTCGTCGGAAGGCACCACGTACCACGGGCTCTCCGGTATGTCAGTAGCCGCAAACATGGCATCCCGCGCCCGGGAGTAATCATACCAGCGGGCCTGGGCCTCCAGGTCCATCGGGCTGAGCTTCCAGATCTTGCGATAGTCATTGTACCGCTCCTGGAAGCGCTTGGCCTGCTCCTCCATGCTCACCTCGAGCCAATACTTGACCAGGATCACGCCCGAGTAGATGATGGCCTTCTCCAGCGCCGGGGTGATCATCAGGAAATCCTCCACCTGCTTCTCGGTGGCAAAGCCCATCACCCGCTCGACGCCGGCGCGGTTGTACCAGCTGCGGTCAAACAGCACCACCTCGCCCGCCGCCGGCAGGTGTGGCAGGTAGCGCTGGAAATACATCTGGGATTTCTCCCGCTCCGTCGGCGCGGACAGCGCCACCGTGTGGAAGACGCGCGGGCTGACCCGCTCGGTGATGCGCCGGATCACGCCCCCCTTGCCCGCCGTGTCACGCCCTTCAAAGATCACGCAGATCTTGGCGCCGGTGGCCTTGACCCATTCCTGCATCTTGACCAGCTCTACCTGTAAAGGCTTCATCGCCTTATCAAAGTCTTTGCCGCTCATGCTCGCCCGTGGTTTCTCCGCTTCTTCGGCCGCCGGCGGTGGATCTACGGCTGGCACAATGTTATCGGTAACATGGTTCAGCTCAGCCGCAATCTCCTGGCTTTCATCGACTCTGTTCTTGCCCTTCTTCTTGCTCTTCTTGTCCTTAGCCATGTTGAACTCCTTTCTGGTGTTGCTCTCGAATAGCGCCCTGATCCTTCTAATTATATATTAAGGTCTACGGATCTCCAATAATGAATATTCCATCAGGACGTCCTTTCAAGCCATCGACCGCGCCAGCTCCCATACCTGGAACGATCACCATGATACTGGCCAGGCATGGCTTTGCCCGGCCAGTATCATGGCTGGCTTCAATGCCTCACTTCTTATTCAATACCTGGATAATCTGCGCCTGGGTGGCTTCCAGGATGCCGTAGATATGGTCCAGGCGGGCCTTGACCAGCGGATCCGTAGCAGCCTGGGAGGCTTCATCCACGGTTGCCATCACCTTGTTGAACAGCTCGATGGACTTGTCCAGCCGGGCAACCGCCAGGTCACCGCGCGCCGCCGCCGCTTCCTGCATGCGCTTGCTGATCTCCTCGATATCCTGCTTGACCAGGTCGGCCTTGGCCTGCTGGGAGGGCAGATCGCCGGCCAGCTTGAGCGCCAGGTTTACCGAGGCCAGCGCCATATCCGCCGCCGTCGAGATGCGCTCCTGCGAGAGCTCGACCCGCTTCTCAATGGCGCCGTGGGCGGTGCGGTAAGCCTGGCGCGAAGAGCGCCCAGTCCACAGCAGGCCCAAAATCATCACACCGGCCAGGATGCCAAATATCCATGCCCAGGTATTTCTCATCGCTTACCTCCTTTACTCATTCAGGTTAGAGTGGATCGCGCAGGATCGGGCAGGTCATGCAGTGCCCGCCGCCGCGCCCTTTGCCCAGCTCAAACCCGGCAATCGGCACCACCTCGATGCCGGCCTGGCGCATCTTGGAGATGGTGTAGGTGTTGCGCTCGTAAGAAACGACCACCCCCGGCTCCAGCGCCACGGTGTTGTTGGCATCGTCCCACTGCTCGCGCTGCGCCTGGTAATCATCGCCGCCGGTCTCCACGATGGTGAGCTTATTGATCTTCAGA
>CAIQIV010000581.1 GCA_903871905.1 uncultured Chloroflexota bacterium
CGGTGTAAGCAGACGGTACCTCATCTTCCGGGAAAATTGCTTCGTATGGGCATTCGGGGATGCAGGCCCCGCAGTCGATGCACGTATCCGGATCGATGTAATACCAGGGCCACTTGTCCTGGGGTTTACCCGGCACGATGCACTCCACCGGGCACACTTCTACGCAACCCGAGTCGCGCAGGCACAGGCTGGTGATAATATGGGTCATCGAATCTACCTCCTCATCCAATCGCTTTGAACTTGGGTCATTACCTGCTTTGTCAGGGCTTGGCAATCAACGGTAATTGGATTGTATTATTCTAAATTGGGTTTGTCAAGGAGAGGCTTGGACCTTGGGGTTTGTGCAGCCCGAAGAGTGCATCTCGGCGGTTAAATTTGAAAGCCTGAATCTTGACAAGATCGGTCATTAATCGTATGATCAAAGGGCGGTTTGCATAATAAGCATGTACAAGACCTGTACACATTTTAACTTTGGAGGACATATGATTTACCATCTGTTGGCGGCTCTGGATCAGAGACTTGGATTTGAGAAGGCGCAGGCTCACTGCGATATTCCGTGCGGGATCTACGACCCGATTATCGCCCAGATCGCGGCGCTGACCGTGGTGCGCATGATCGACCTGATGAGCGACCTGGAGAGCAAGAAGGCCGATACGGCAGCCCTGGCCTACCAGAACAGCATGGCGCGCTATATCGAGGTCAAGGAAGAGCACGCTGAGAAGGTCAAGCACGAGGTGCGGGTGATCTTTGGCGATTACATCAAGGCGCAGCACGTGGAAAAGTACCCCGAGCTCCCTGCCCTGGCGCACAAGATCTTCCAGTTTGGCTCCAAGGTGCGCCAGACCAGCGACCGTGAGGCGGCGGTGCAGTTGGTGGAAGAGTTGAATAAGTTTGCCCAGATCTTCTGGGAGACCAAGGGCGTTGCCACCAAGCGCGCCAAGGCGCCCTACGCCCCGGCGCTGGAGCTGGTTTACCCGGCCCTGTAATGCTTCACGTGTTCCCGGTGACAGGCCCCAGCCTGTCACCTTTATTTAACCAGGGAGATTACGTGATCGTGCTGCGCATCCCCCGGCTGATGGACCGCTACCGGCCGGGGGATGTGGTGGTCTTCCGCCACCCGGTTTTTGGCGTGATGATCAAGATCGTCGAACAGCTCCTGGCTGGCGGGGAGGAGCTGCTGGTTACCGGCGCCAACCCGGACTCGCTGGACAGCCGCGCCCTGGGTCCCATCCCGCGTGCGGCGGTCGTGGGAAAAGTGATCGCTCATTTTCGCAAACCTTCATCGTCATGAATCCGACCACCCGCAAACCCGCTGTCCCGCCGGCCATCGCCATCCTGTTTGGCATCCTGTTTGTCTCCACCGGCTCGATCTTTATCCGTTACACGCAGGCTTATGCCCCGTCGTTGGTGATCGCCGCTTACCGCCTGGCGCTGGCGGCGCTGATCTTGCTGCCGCTGGCGCTGGTCTACCGCCGCCAGGAGCTGGCCGGACTGCGGCGGCGCGACCTGGGGCTGGCATTGGGCTCGGGTTTCTTCCTGGCTATCCATTTTGCCGCCTGGATCAGCTCGCTGGAATATACCACCGTGGCCAGCTCCACCGTGCTGGTATCCACCACGCCGCTGTGGGTGGGCCTGCTGGCCCCCATTTTTTTGAAGGAGAAGCTCACCCGCACGCTGCTGGCGGGCATGCTGGCGGCGCTGGTGGGTGGGGTGGTGATCGGCCTGAGTGACGTGTGCGCCTGGGGTGGCGCCGGGCTGGCCTGCCCGCCGCTGTCCGAGTTTGTGCGCGGCCGGGCGTTCCTTGGCGACCTGCTGGCGCTGCTGGGCGCCCTGATGGCTGCTTTTTACGTGATCATCGGCCGTGACCTGCGGGTGCGGGTGAGCCTGCTGACCTATGTGTTCGTGGTGTATGGGGCGGCGGCGCTGCTGCTGCTGGCGGCGGTCTTGGCTGCCGGCCTGCCCCTGCTCGGATACCCGCCGCAGGCCTATGCCTGGTTCCTGGCGCTGGCGCTGGTCCCGCAGCTTTTGGGCCACTCTACCTTTAACTGGGCCCTGGGATACCTGCCGGCGGCTTTCGTTTCCATCACCCTGCTGGGCGAGCCGGTGGCTTCGACCCTGTGGGCGTACCTGTTGTTTGGCGAGACCCCCACGCCTCTGAAGATTTTTGGTGCTATACTTATCCTGTCCGGCATCCTGATTGCATCCCTGCCGGTAAAGCCGGAAGCCGCCACTCAACACCCGGGATAATTGCCATTTGGCCAGGACCTCCACCCCTTCCTCTCCCCGTTCATCCCCAGGCTCGCCCGCACAGCCCGGCAGCGCCAGGCGCTCGCCGCTGGATAAGACCGCCTCGGCCGTCGGGCGCCTGAGCCGTTTTGGCCCGGACATGGCCGGGGTGTTTTTTCTGACCCTGGCGGCGATGACCGGGCTGGCGCTGTACTGGCCGCAGCACACCGGCGGGCTGCTCGGGCGCTGGGGCGGGCTGCTGCGCGCCTGGCTGGGCTGGGGTGGGCTGTGGGTGGCGCTGGGGCTGGCGCTGATCGGCTGGCGGTTTGTCACCCGTCCCCTGCGCCCGGATAATTCTCCACCGCGCTGGGGCCGCGTCTTCTGGCTGGAGGCGGCGGCTTTTGCCTCGCTGGTGCTGCTGGCGGCGCTGAGCGAGGTGTGGGCCGGGCGCTTTGGCTTCCAGCCGGACGGCGGGCGCCTGGGTTGGGGGCTGGCCGAGGTGGCGCGCCTGGGCTTGAGACCTTTGGGCCTGAGCGGCGCCGGGGGGATGATCCTGGTCTTTTCGGTGATCACCCTGGTTGCCCTGGCCGCCGGTTCGGGGGCCTGGGCCGGGTTCAGCCGTTGGGTCGGGCGCAAGACGCAGCAGGCGGAGGTGGAAGCCCCGCTTTCTGGCCCGGCGCTGGGGGCAATCTCGCCCCTGCCGGCGGTGGAGCCTGCCCGCCAGGCCGCGCCCCAACCGGTTGAGAAGGAGAAGAAGCCCCCGGCTGGCGCCGCCGGCACGGCGCTCGCCGTGGAGGCCAGCCAGGAGGTCGAAGAGCCGTACACCCCGCAGGCGCGGCGGGAGGAGCTGCCTCCCTTCACCCTGCTCTCCAACGAGCAGTCCAACCGTCCGGATGAAGCGGCGCTGCGCGAGATTGCCGACCTGATCGAAACCACCCTGGCTGAGTTCAACATCCCGGCGGAGGTCACCGGCTGGCAGGTCGGTCCCACGGTCACCCAGTTTGCGGTGTCGCCGGGGTTCCTGGAAAAAGAGAATGGGGATGCCGAGAGCGAGGCTAACCGCCAGAAGGTGCGGGTCAACCAGATCCTGGGCTTGAAGCGCGACCTGGCGCTGGCGCTGTCGGCGCAGCGCTTGCGCATCGAAGCGCCGGTCCCCGGGCGCCCGTATATTGGCATCGAGGTGCCCAACTCGCGCTCCTCGGTGGTGCGCCTGCGGCCGCTCCTGGAATCCGAGGCCTTTCACCGGGTCAAGTCACCGCTGGCCCTGGCCCTGGGGCGGGATGTCTCCGGCGCCCCGATTGTCGCCGACCTGGCGAAGATGCCGCACCTGCTGATTGCCGGCACCACCGGCTCGGGAAAATCGGTGTGTATTGAGGCGATCACCACCTGCCTGGTGATGAACAACACCCCTGCTGACCTGCGCCTGGTGATGATTGACCCCAAGATGGTTGAATTGGTGCGCTTCAACGGACTGCCGCACCTGTTTGGCAGCGTGGAAACCAAGCTGGAGCGCATCCTGGTCGTGCTGCGCTGGTCGGTGGCGGAGATGGAGCAGCGTTACAAGCTCTTTGAGCGTTACCACGCCCGTAATATTGACGCCTTCAACCGCCGCGCCCAGAAGACCGGGGC
>CAIQIV010000582.1 GCA_903871905.1 uncultured Chloroflexota bacterium
GGCCCTGGCCTCGAACGGGACGCTGTCCTTTACCACCGTTCCTACTGCCACCGGCGCTGCCACCATCACCATCCGCCTGAAGGATAACGGCGGCACGGTGGATGGCGGCCAGGATACCTCCGGTCTGCAGACCTTCAAGATCGTCATCGACTCAGTCAACGATGCGCCAACCGTCATCTCGACCACCTTCACCATCCCCGAAAACAGCCCGGTGGGGACGGTCGTCGGCACGGTGACCTTCAGCGACCCCGACTTCGGCCAGGATCATACCTTCTCGATCCTCAGCGATCCCTCCGGCGCATTCGCCATCAATCCGGCCACCGGGGTGATCACCGTCAGCAACAGTATCCCCCTGGATCTCGAAAGCACGCCGCAGTTCGTGGTGTCCATCCAGGTCGATGATAATGGCGTCCCGCCGCTGGCCGGCACCGGTACAGTGACGGTCACGCTCAGCGATGTCAACGACGCCCCGCTGGTGATCAGCTCCGCCTACACCGTCACTGAGAACAGCCCCAACGGCACGTTCATCGGCATGGCCGTCTACAGCGACCAGGACCTCACCCAGGGTCATGTCTATACCATCACCGCCGGTAACGCCTCGGGCGCTTTCACCGTCGATTTGTCCGGCAATATCAAAGTGGCGGACAGCGCCCAGCTCAACTATGAGAGCGTCACCCAGTTCGTGCTGACCGTCCTGATCACCGACACCGGCGCCCCGTTGCCCAACCTGTCGGGCAGCGGCGTGTACACCATCACGGTCGCCAACGCCAACGAAGCCCCCACCGTCAACCCGGCCAGCTTCAACCTTGACGAAAACGTCAACGGCAACATTCCCAACAACACCCTGGTCGGCACCGTGACCGTCAGCGACCCGGATGTTGGCCAGACGCACAGCTTCAGCATCGAATCGGGCAACACCGGCGGGGCCTTCAGCATCAACAGCTCCGGCCAGCTGCGCGTCGCCAACAATGCTGCCCTGGATTTCGAGACCACGCCGGTCTTCAACCTGGTGATCAAAGCCACCGATAACGGCGCCGGCAACCTGTCGGATACCGCCCCGGTCACCGTCACCCTGAACAACCTCAACGACGCGCCCAGCGTGACCGGCGAAAACTACGAAACGGTCGGCAACACCCTGCTGCAGGTCGCCGCCGTCGATACCGCCAGCGGCCCGCACATCTTCGTCAGCGGCAACATCCTGAGCAACGACAGCGACCCTGAAAGCAACCTGCCGCTGAGCGCCAGCATCGTGGATGCCACCTTCGGCGCCAATGTCACCCTGAACGGCAACGGCTCCTTCACCTACCTCCCGCCAGCCGGCGCGACCACGCCCGTCACCTTCACTTACCAGGTGAGCGACTCCGGCCTTCCGGCGGCCAGCTCGATCGGGATGGTCACCATCACCCCCAAGGGCATGATCTGGTACGTCCAGAACAATGCCGCCGCCGGCGGGCAGGGCCGCTCCAGCGACCCGTTCGATACCCTGCTGGAAGCCCAGAACGCCTCCGTAGCCAGCAACACCATCTATGTCTATGCCGGCGACGGGACCACCACCGGACAGAACAGCGGCTTCATCCTGAAGAACAACCAGCGCCTGCTCGGCCAGGGCGTACCCCTGACGATCGCCGTGACCGTTAACGGCAGCCCGGCGCCCACCCTGGTGGCCGCAAGCAGCCAGCCGCTGATCGGCAACACTACGGTCAATGGCCATGGCGTCAGCGCTCCGGATGTGGTCGGCTACACCATCCAGGGGCTGAGCATCGCCGGCAGCGCCTATGCCATCTACATCAACACCAGCGGCGCTACCACCGGCAGCGCCACGGTGATCAGCAACACGATCCGCAGCGCCGGTACTGACGGCGTGCGCGTCAACCAGGGCAGCAGCGGCATCCTGACTCTGGACTTCAGCGGCAACACCTACCTGGCTTCCGCCGGCACTGGCTTTGACGCCCGAACGACCGGCATCGGCGGGCAATTGCGCCTGGCTTTTAACCGTAACAACCTGGTCTCCAACACTGCAGCCGTCAACCTGGTTAAGGCCGGTATCGCTGATGCGCTGTTCCTTACCAGCTTTGCCGACAACACCGTCAGCGGTGATACCGGGGGCGACGGTATCCTAATGAATACCGTGTCCGTTGACGCCGTGCCAGGCGGCACCCTGGATGCGGTCAACCTGGGCGACCTGTCCATCGGCGCGCCCGGCAATCCGGTCGGCGGTACCGGGGTGAATTTTGCGAGCGTGGCGGGCAACCTGAACGGTTCCACCGTGAGCATCTATGCCGGGGTCTACGGCCTGGTTCTGACCGGCTTAGGCGCTTATACAGGCGCCGCTGGCACCCGGTTGGCCGCCGGTTCATCCAGCGTGGTGCAGGCCTCGGGCGGGCCGGCTGTGGACATCAGTTATGCCACCCTGGCCGTCAGCCTGTCGAACCTCACCAGCTCGGGCAGCCCCGGCCTGGGCGCCTTGCTGAGCTACGTCGGCGGCAGCTTCAGCGCCAGCGCCGGCTCCATCACCACCGCCGCCGGCACGGACTTCAAGATCGACGGAGGCAATGCCGTTATCACCTACACCGGTACGATCAACAATACCGCCGGGCGTTCGGTGGTGGTTACCAACCGCACCGGCGGTACGGCCACCTTCTCGGGCAGCATCACCGACAGCGGCCAGGGCATCCAGGTGGACAGCAACTCCGGCGGCACCACCACCTTCTCCGGCGGGCTGTCGCTCAGCACCGGCGCCAACGTGGCCTTCACCTCCACCAACGGCGGCACGCTCAACATCACCGGCTCGGCCAACACCCTGTCCACCACCGGCGCCACGGCGCTCTTCGTCAGCGGCACCACCATCGGCGCCAGCAACCTGAACTTCCGCAGCATCTCAGCCAACGGCAGCGGCTCGGCGACGCGTGGCATCTATCTGAACAACACCGGCACTTCCGGCGGGCTGGTCGTCACCGGAACCGGCTCGGCCGGCTCCGGCGGCACGATCCAGAATATGACCCAGGATGGCATTGTGCTGAAGGACACCCGCAATGCCTCGCTGAGTTACATGAACATCAGCAGTGTGGCTGGAACCGCCGGCGCCACCTGCACCGCCACCAGCGCCAGCGACTGCAGCGCGGCAGTCGATATGGTCTCGGCCACCAACATCCAGTTGAGCAATTTCAGCATCGGCGCCAGCAGCCAGATGGGCATCAGCGGCAGCAGCGTCAGCGGCTTTAAGCTGCTCAACAGCTCGGTAACCAACGCCGGCAACGGCAACGACGAGTACGGTCTGCTGCTGGTCGATCCGTCCGGGATCTTCGTCCTGCAATCCACCACCATCTCCAGCTTTGCCGACAGCGGCATCCGCCTGTATAAGACCAGCGCGGCCAGCCTGGACCTGACCCTGGACGCCGTGACCATCCAGACCAATGCCGCTCCCAACGGCGAAGACGGCTTCCAGTTCACCCTGGGCGGCAGCGGAACGAGCAAGATCGCCGTTAAAAACAACAGCGTCTTCACCAACCTGGAGCGCGACGGCATCGACGGCGCCAGTTTGACCGGCTCGAACCCGGCCTTGCACCTGACCGTCCAGAACAGCAGTTTCACCAACAACCGCGGCCTGGGCGGCGTCATCCTGGCGATGAACGGTACGTCCAGCTCCTACGTCCAGATCGACAGCAACACCTTCCAGAACACCGTCTCCACCGTCATCAACCTGGTCAGCCAGGTCTCGGCGCAGATGCATGCCACCATTACCAATAACAACATCAGCCACCCAACGACTGTGGGCAGCCAGGTGGGTTATGGCATCCGCCTCTCCGCAGAAGAGCAGAGCGACATGACCGCCCGCGTGGAAGGCAACTCCGTCAGCCAGACCGATTTCGGCGTCTATGCCGCCACCCTGCTCAACAGCAGTAATCCCGGCGACCACGGGTCGCTGCACGTCAACTTTACCAACAACACCTTCAACGTTCCCAACCTGGCCGGCCCGGCCCTGACCATCGAAACCCTGGATAGCTACAACGATGCCTGTCTGCGCATCGGGCCTAAGTTTGGCGCCGGGAACAATACTGCCACCGGCAATGCCGATGGCGGCATCTACGTCAACCAGTTCCAGACCTTCGGCGGCCCGGCGAACAGCTTCCAGGTCGAAGGCATGACGGCCGGCAATCGCACGGTTGGCGAAGTGCAGACCTTCGTCAACAATAACAACACCGTCACGCCCAGCGGTACGGTAGCCTTTGCCGACGCGACCTTCACCGGCGTCAACTCGGGCACCTGCCGCACAGCCACGCTGCCCACCGCGCCGTCCACCGCGGCCCTGGCGCCGCTGCCGGTGGCCTTCCAGCCCGGCCCGGCCCTGGGCGCGGCGCCCAACCGGCCAACCGGCCGGGCGAACGGCCTGGGCATGGCGCTCGCAGGCGAGCAGTTCCCGTTCCTGGCTCCGTCCGCCGCCGCCGCCAGCCAGCAGCCGCTGGCCCCCGCCGCCGGCGAAACGATCCAGGTGAACCTGGGCAACCTGCCCGCCGGCAAACAGTACCGCATCCGCTTCGACGCCGTCCTGCCGGCGCCGCTGCCCGATGACCTGCTGCAGGTCTCGAACCAGGCAAAGGTCACCGGCAGCAATGTGCCCAACGCGCTCAGCGATGACCCCGACACCATTGCTCCCACCGACCCGACAGTAACCAACCTGTACCGCGGCCCGCTGGCGCGTGAGAACGGCTACACCATCGCCGAAGATGCGCTGCTGAACATCGCCGCCCCCGGCGTGCTGGGCAACGACTCGGCTGCCATCGGCTACACGCTGAGCGCCTCCCCGCAAGACGCCCCGGCCAATGGCCTGCTGGCTCTGCAAACCAGCGGATCCTTCATCTACACCCCGACGCTGAACTTTAACGGCACGGACTTCTTTACCTACCTGGCTGGCGATGGGGTTTCCAACTCCACCCCGGCAACCGTCACCATCACCGTCACCGCTGTCAACGACGCCCCCACCCTGGATAACAGCGGCGACCTGGCGCTGGCGAGCATCCCCATGGATGCGTTCAGCAACTCCGGCAGCTCCGTAGCCGAAATCCTGGCTTCCGCCGGCGGCGACCCGATCGATGATGTGGATGCTGCCCCGCTTACGGGGATTGCCGTCACCGCCGTGGATGATACCAACGGCGCCTGGCAGTACTCCACCGACGGCGGGCTCAACTGGAACCCCTTCGCCCCCGTGACGCCAACCGCCGCCCGCCTGCTGGCCGACAGCGCCACCACCCGCATCCGCTTCGTACCCGCTGCATCTTACCTGGGCACGGTCAACCCCGGCATCACCTTCCAGGCCTGGGACCAGACCAGCGGCAGCAGCGGCGGAACCGGCAATGCCACCGTCAAGGGCGGCATCACCGCCTTCAGTACGGCCTCCGAAACCGCCCGCATCAGCGTAGAACAAACGGCTGACCTGTCGCTGGCGAAATCGGCCTCCGCTGCTACGCTGCTGGCTGGCAACACCCTGACCTACACCCTGACGATCTCCAACGCCGGGCCAAACGCCAGCGCCGGAGTCGTCGTCACCGATACCCTGCCCTCGGGCGTTACCTTCGTGGCAGCCACACCTGGCTGCAGCCTGGTTGGCGGGCAGGTAGTCTGCAGCCAGGGCGCCCTGCCGTCCCAGGCCCAGGCCAGCTTCCAGATCACGGTCACCATCCAGCCGCAGGTTTCCGGCCCAATCACCAA